>JAJYLS010000230.1 GCA_021787555.1 Acidobacteriota bacterium
GCGCGCTTCCGCCTCCTTCACCTGGCGCATTTCGGCGTACAGCGCCGACTGGCTCAGCCGCTCTTTGAAAATTCCCGTCGGGTGCAATAGCTCGTCCGGGATGATGGCGTTGTACATCCCCATGCAGCCCTCGTCGAAAATTCCCAGAATGGCTTTGGAGCGGCGCAGTTCCTGCGCCAGACGCGTGCCCAGTTCCACGGCTTTGGCCGGCAGTTTCACCTCGCTAAGCGGGTGCACATGGCTGGCGTCGTGCTCCACCGGTTTGCCCGCCAGCCAGGCGCGCAGCCGGGTGAGAAAGTATTCGTCGGTGAAATCCTGGCTCCATAGCGTGCTGTAGGGGACACCGGCCTTGGTCAGCGATGCGTTCAGGTTGAGCATGCCGACGAGTCCGGGCCATTCGCCGCTCCAGTTGGCCACCGTGAGGATGGGCCCGCGATGGGTATAGAGGCCGGCCAGAACGTGATGGGTGTACTGCCAGACGGCCTCGACCACCACCAGGCGCGCCTCCGGGGCAATCTCGCGGAAGACTTCCATGCCGTGCTTCTGGCTATCGATGAAGCCGTGGCCTTTTTCGGGGTCGGAGGGATGGCCGCGGCGGACGGTGCGTCCTTCGCGGCGGATGGCCTCCATGACGGCCTGTTCGGCGCGCGCCTGCGCCGGCCAGCATTTGCGGTTGGCGGAGAGACGCAGATCTCCGCTCGCGATCACTACGACGGTTTCGGGCATGTACTCATTTTGCCAGAATTTATCGTTACACGTCAGGTCCATTTCCGTGCGTCGTCGCGGCCCGGCGCGTGTGTTGCGGTACTTCCGGTGTTCTCCGTACTATCTCCACAGGATTTCGAGCAGGGACCCGCCGCTCGGCACGGATGAAGCATTCCTCCTGAACTCGGTCGCCAGCACGGACATGGTCCAAGCCCACGAAGCACAGATGGCCGAGAGTCAGGTCACAAGAGCCGACATCACCAAAGGGATCAATGCCGCTAAAGACCACGCCATCGAACAACTCGTCGCGCTCAAAGGCGCGCACTTCGACCAGCAGTTCGCCAACGACCAGGTTGCCGCCGAGCGGCACGACCTCGCCGTTTACAAGCGCGAGGCGGCGCATGGCGCGAATTCCGATGTGAAGGCGTACGCCACGAAAACCATTCCCGTGCTGGAGAAGGACCTGAAGCAAGCCGAAGCCTGCACCAAGCCGGTGGCGCACAGCTAACCCTCAGCAGCGCCAGGGCCGAGGGGACTATACAACGGGATAAGAATATCTTAAAATAAGTGCCGGTTAGTTGAACGCCACTTAGGAGGCGCGCCATGTCTGAGAGAAGCGGTGTGTTTGCGTGTGCCGTACTGGCCACGTTGTCTTTCACTTTCCTGGTTCCGTACACCTGCCGGGCGCAGGGCATCGGACTGATGTATGGAACGGTTACCGACCCCAGCGGGGCGGGGATTGCCGGGGCGAAGGTGGAGGCGATCCTCACGAACCGGGGGACGTCGCGCACCGTCAATTCCAGCGCTACGGGGGAATACGTGCTGCCGGCCATGCCGATCGGCACGTACGAGATCCGGGTGAGCGCCGACGGATTCCAGCAGTTCGTGCAGCAGGCGGTGTCCCTGAACGCCAACCAGAACCTGCGCGTGGACGCGGCGCTGGTGGTGGGAAGCATTAGCCAATCGGTGACGGTGAACGCGGAGGCCACGCTGGTGGACAGCCGGTCGGCGGTGATGGGCACGCTGATCGACGACCGCCGACTCGTGGACTTGCCGACCAACGGCCGGAACGTGATCGGGCTCGCCTCGCTCCTGCCGGGCGTCTCGGGCGTGAGCGCTCCGCAAACGTTCACGGGCGACCGCAGCGGTCCTTCGGTTTCGATGTCGGGAACCAAATCGAATATGAATCTATTCCTGTTCGACGGCCAGGACTACCTGGCCGTGTTCCGCAACACGGGGTTGAATTTTCCGCCGCCCGACGCGCTCCAGGAAGTCAAAGTGCTGACCAGCAATTTCTCCGCGGAATACGGGCACAATGCCGGCGGCGTGTTCAACGTGGTGACCAAGTCGGGAACGAATGAACTGCACGGCGCGTTGTGGGAGTTCGTGCGCAACAGCGCATTCAACGCGCGGAGTTTCTTCCAGAAGACTATCCAGCAGAATTCGCAGAACCAGTTCGGGGCGGCCGCGGGCGGGCCGATCAAGAGAGACAAGCTGTTCGTGTTCGGATCGTATGAAGGGCTGAGAATCCGGCAAGGATCGCTGGCGAGCGGCGGCTATCCGCTGACGGCGGCGGCGCGGGCGGGCGACTTCAGCGGGGGGAAGGCGATCACCGATCCGACCACGGGGCAGCCGTTTCCGGGCAACCAGATTCCCAGCAGCCGGTTCGACCCGGTGGCGCATGAGATCCTGACGCGGCCGGGGCTGATGCCGCTGCCGAATTCGGCGGGCAACGCGCTCATCCAGCCGTACGCGCAGCCGGAGGACAACGACCAGGGGTTGATCCGGGTGGATTACAACCTGACCAGCCGGCACCTGCTGACCGCGCGGTACAACCAGAACTACGCCACGCAGATCACCATTGCCGGAAATATTCCGACTTATACCACCATCATGAACTGGGCGCGGACGCAGAGCGCCACCGCATCCGACACATGGACGGTGACGCCGGCGATGGTGAACGAATTCCGGGTGGCGTACAACCGCTTCAGCCCGGAATACGAGGTACAGAACGGATTCTCGCTGCACGACCTGGGCGGCAATTTTCCGGTGCTGAACAACGTTCCGATTCCGCCGAACATCACCATCTCGAGCCCGAGCCTGACGCTGGGCAGCAACTCCAGCATCAACGCGCAGCTTGAAAACGAAGATTACCAGATCAAGGACACGATCCACTGGACACACGGGAAACACACGGTGACCGCGGGGTTCGAGGCATGGCGGCGGCGCTATTTGAACCGCAGCTACTACTTCACCATGGGCTCGTTCAGCTTTACGGGAGCGATCACGGGGAACGCGCAGGCGGATTTTCTGCTCGGCAAGCCGGCCACCGAGACCGTGGCATTCCCGCTGACGGAACAGGGCGGAACGCAGACGAGCTTCAACGAGTTCGTGCAGGACGACTGGCGGGTGAGCCGGCGGCTAACGCTGAACCTGGGACTGCGGTACGAGTTGCCGCTGCCGTGGGTGCAGCCGCAGAACTATTGGTCGACATTCCATCCCGGCCAGCAATCCACGGTTTACCCCGGCGCGCCGCTGGGGCTGGTTTACTACGGCGACCAGGGCGTGCCGCGCGGCATGGTGAGCACCGACACCACAAACTGGGCGCCGCGCTTCGGCTTCGCCTGGGACGTCTTCGGCGACGGCCGCACGGCGGTGCGCGGCGGCTTCGGGCTGTTTTACGACCTGATCCCGGCGGACATCATCCAGAACTTCAGCCAGCCGTTCCGGAACCAGTTTACCTTCCAGACGCCCTACAGCCTTTCGGATCCTTTGCGCGGGCAGGGGCCGCTGCCGCTCTCGACCAACATCACCAGCCCGACGTTTTTCGGCCTACCGACCATGACGTTCCCCGATCCCAACCTGCGGACGCCGTACGTGGAGCAGGTGAATCTCTCGATCCAGCGCGAGGTTGTGCGAGACACGGTGGTGGAAGTGGCGTATGTCGGGAAGTTCGGGCACAGCCTGCTGTATGGGAACGCGTACAACCCGGCGGTGTACCAGCCGGGCGCAACGCTCAGCACACTGAACAATTACCGTGTATTTCCGGGCTGGGGCGGGATCGGCGAGATGGGGACGATGGCAGACTCGAACTACCACGGGTTGCAGGTGCAGGGCACCAAGCGGTTCAGCCGTAATTTTTCGGTGCAAGGGGCGTACACGTATTCGAAATCGATCGACCAGACCTCTTCCAACTCGCCGGAATCGGCGCAGGCGGCGAATCCGTTCAACCTGAGGGCGGAGCGCGGGTTGTCGACCTTCAATGCCGAACATATCGGCTCGCTCTCGTGGCTGTACGATCTGCCGAAGCTGGAGAACCGGCCGGCGGCGTTGCGGCTGATCGCGGGCGGCTGGGAGTTCAACGGGATGTTCACGGCGCGCACCGGACTGCCGCTGAATGAAGGCATCGGCTCGACGGACGCCGCGCTGGTGGGCAGCGGCAACCAGCGGCCCAACGTGAACGGCAGCCCGAACCTGCCAAGCGGGCGCACGCTGAGCCAGAAGATCGCGCAGTGGTTCAACCCGGCGGTCTTTTCGATGCCCGCGACGGGGACGTTCGGCAGCACGGGACGGGACGTTATCATCGCGCCGGGCAACGCCACGGCGAACGTGGGGCTGTTCAAACTGTTTCCCGTGCCGCTGCGGGAAGGCATGCGGCTGCAATTCCGCTCGGAGTTTTTCAACGTGCTGAACCGGGTGAATTTGGGCAATCCCAACACGTCGCTGGGCAGCAGCAACGGGCGGATCACATCGGCCAATTCGGGGCGGGTATTGCAGTTCGCGCTGAAGCTGCTGTTTTAGCTGTTGGCTGTGGGCTCTTAGCTGTTGGCTTGGGTGGGGCGCCGAACGGAGTCGCCCTCGCGCGGACGCCTAACGAAAATTTTCAACCAGCATCAGATCGCTGATCTGATAGTCGGCCTGTGCGTACAGCAGATTCCGCCCATCGCGGGAGAGAGCGATGCCGTAGCGGAGCGGACGCGGCGGGGTGGGGATGTGCTCGGTTTTCGCGGTGGCGAACCGGAAGAATTGCAGAGAGGGTCCCACCGCTTGGGGGCCGGGACGGTAATACTTGAAAGCGATGCCGGTATCGCCCAAACTGTAGGCGTCCACAAAATCCAGGACCTTCTCCTCGACGCCGCCGCCCAAAGGCTTGCGCCAGAGGTCGTTCCTGCCGTCGGGGCTGGCCAGTCTAAGGTAATACAGGAAGCGGCCGTCTGACGATACCCCGGGCACCCGGGCGCCACCATCGGTAATCCGCACGGCCGGTCCACCCTCGAGAGGAGCTTTCCAGATGTCGGCCTGCGAGGACCGGTTCGAACTGAAGTACACGGCTCGTCCGTCGTGCGACCATTCGAGGTAGCCGGATTGTTCCGAGCCGGAAATGAGGCGCGGTGGTGTGCCCGGCGCATCGATCACGTAGATGGACGATCCTCGCGCCCCTGGCGCCGTGCAGGCGATGCGTCTGCCATCCGGGGACCAGCGGGGACCGCCCAGGCGTGGCTGCTTCAAGAACGTCCACTGCTGCGGGTTCCTGCCGTCCGCGCCTGCCACCCAGATCTCGCCATAGCCCGTGCGGTCGGAAAGAAAGGCAATGCGCTTTCCATCGGGCGACCAGGCGGGCTCGTAACTCCAGTGTGCCGATGCGACCAAGCGTGCGGGGGCGCCACCTCCGTCGATTGCGATACGCCAGATATTGACCGATTCGAAGTGCTGCGTGTACACGAGGCGAGTGCGGCCTTCGGGAGAGCGCGCCAGGGATGGCATCCACCCATAGTCCCCCACGCCCAGCAGCCTGTGCGCCTGCGCGAATTTGCCCACTTCGATTCGTGCCAGGTACGATGCGTCCATGCTCCCGGTGGAAAACAGCACGTTGTGTCCATCGAGAGACCACACCGGGCTCGCGTTCCACGTCGATCCCGTATTGAGTACACGCACCTCGCCGGCCAGCCGCAGCCCGTCTTCAACGGGCAGGAGACAGAGTTCGGAACGTCCCCAGGACAGCAGGCGGCTGAATGCGATCTTTTTTCCGTCAGGCGAGAATGCCGGCGCCATATCTCCCATGGTTCCGGGCGGCGCCGAGGTGAGCGGTAGTATCTCGCCGGATGCCGGCGAAACGCGCAGCAGCACGTCGCCTGCTGCCTGCTCCCTCCACCCCGCCGTGACCAGCCACTTGCCATCCGGCGACCACGTCAGGAAAGGTCCGGGACGCGACCACTGATTCCACTCGGCCCCCCCGAACTCCGCAATTTTTCGCGGGGAGCCGCCCAAAGCCGGAACCAAAAACAGCGCAACCCGTACGGGTCCCGTTCGGCGAAGGAATGCAATGGCGGAACCATCAGGGGACCACGCCGGGCTGTAATCGGGGGCGGGGTCGGTGGTCAGCCTCAAAGGTGGGCCGCCCGCCAGCATCCGGACGTAAATGTCGAAGTTATCCTCAGCCTCCCCGTTCCATGCGTAGGCCACCTGCATCGCGTTCGGAGAGAGCCGCGCCTCCCACTCGGTTCCGGGGTTGGTGGTGAGGGGAACGGGCACGGCGGTGGAGGGGGGCGAAGGTCTTCGGGAAAGAAGCGATGCGCCCACCAGGACAATCAGCGCTGCCAGAAGTAGGGTGTTCGTCCAGAAGCGCCGGGAGCCCCGCCGCCTCCTGACGGGCGACGGAGCGGAACCGCGTTTGCTGCGTTGCTCCAGCCAGGCATCCAATTCGGCCTTGAGGGCATATACGGAGCCGGCCTTGCCGTGTTGGAGCCGGCGCACCGGCAGCCCCTCGGTCCTCTCCCAGCGCTGAACGGTGCGCTGTTCCCGTCCCAGGTAGTCGGCAATCTCCTTCCAGGAATCCAGGCGATCCTGAATGCCCGGCCGAGCCCCGAACGGGCGCTCAGGCTTGCTCCGCTCCGGCATAACGACTCGCACAATTGTAACACCGCTGTGAGTTGCAGACAACAAGATCTTTTTCACCGTATCTATCGGTGCGATATTGAGCGACGTTCGCAGACATCGCCCGACAAAAGACGACATGACGTTGTAAAGGGATTGTGCGCCGCGCAATATATCTGGCGGTGGGATTCAAGGGTGCAAAAGCGGAGCAGGAAAGGGGGCCTTCAAGGTGCGGGCAGGGCCGGGAACGGTGCATTTGGTTGCGAGCCGGACCCGGCTTGCGAGTGAGTTCGCCAGCGAGTTCGGCGCCTCCGAAGGTCTCCCGGACGTTATTCACCCTACCGGCGCGTCAAGCTGGAGCGCCGGTACAACCGTAAAGGAGAACATCCGTGTTCGGAAAAATATTGCTTGGCGTTGGGGTGCTGGGGCTATGCGCCGCCGGCATGCTCCAGGCTAAAAACCAGACAATCACTGGCAGGATGAGCGGCAACCTGCCCAATTTGAGGGTCGATGGACTCAACTGGTCCACGAACGGCGCAGATTACTACGTTTATATTGACATTTACCCCGAGATGGAGGTGATGAGCGACCCCGGAGCCCTTCCCGGTTACTGGGCAGTGTGGGAAGGGTGTTACGGAACTAACACCACTTCGGGCCCCTGGAATTGCGTCAGGGTCGAGGGATTTCTTCCGACAAGGTCGTCGGCGATCACCAACGCAGCGGGCGGCTCGTACGCTGTAAATATCGACATTTCAATGCTCACCGACGCCTCGGTGACAGCAACGTGCACCGGATCACTGTGCTCCCCAACGCAGCCATTGCCACCCAGCAGTTGGCCGCTGATCGGGACGTTTACGCCGGTCCCCACTGGCACACCCGGCTCGTCGCGAATGACTCTGACGGGGCAAATGCAGATCATCTATTACGGGGACCCGGGCTATAGCTACTCCACCAGCGTGAACGGCTCAATGCTCCAGACCGAGGGTGTTTTCGTCGGGACCGTTGGAACTGTACCGCCGATGACGGCAGTGCCCGCGGTAGAGGCTGGGCCTGGGAATGCCAACTTCGCGTTCTACAAGGGGAACTTGACGATCACCGAGACCAGTTCGCAGGAATAACAACACGAAACACGGGACGCGGGCCGTACGCGGTAGCGGCCCGCCCCCAAATTCAGGTCGCGAATCCGTTCGGTCCCGCCGCAGTTCAGATTATATTATCCTCAATTGCGCTACGATCGGAGATTATGGCTGCCTTGAAATGGAGCACATCCGACGCGGTGTGGATCGAGGAAGTCGACGACGAGCATAAGGAGATCTTCGCGGCCATCGCCGGGTTTCAAACGCTGTTGGGCACGGGATCGCGGGAAGAGATTCGGGAGAGCCTGGGGCGCCTGACGAGCGCCGTGAGCGAGCATTTCGCGCACGAGGAACGGCTCATGCGCGCATCCCGGTATTACTCGTTAAGCTGGCACAAAGGGCTGCATGACGCCGCTCTCAGAAAAGTACGGTATTTCGCTGACGGAATCGAACAAGGAGACACCGGGGCAGCCCGGGCGATGGTGAAATATCTGCGGTCGTGGCTGCGCACCCACACCCGCCTGGCGGACCGGATGATGGGCGCCTACCTGCGCAACGAGCAGCGCTCGCTGGGGAAGATCGTATTTCGCGCGGGAACGAAAGCGGCCGACGCCTGCGGGTGGGTGGATTCGGCGGGAAACCGGTTCGATCCTACGACAACGCACAACGGGCTCTGAGGTTCACGCGCCGCGGACGCCGACTTCGTCGAGGTGAGCCAGGAGATCGGCGGGATCCTGATAGACGCGGTAGGCGCCGGCGCGTTCGAGTTCCTCCTGGCCGTAGCCGCCGGACATCAGGCCGACGCCGAGGGCGTGCGCGCGGCGGGCGGCGAGCAGGTCCCAAATGCTATCGCCCACGACGACGGAATGCTCGATGGGCACGCCCACGCGGGCGGCGGCGGCCAGGAAGAGGTCCGGATCGGGTTTGGCATGGGCCACCTGGTCGCGCGTGACGACGGGCACATCGGGGCCGACTTCCAGGGTCTTCAGCGTGGGCCCCGCGCTTTCGATCCGCCCGCTGGTGGCGATGGCGTGCGGAATAGCGGCTTTGGCGAGGTAGGCCAGCAGTTCGCGGGCGCCGGGCAGGGGCCGCACCTGCGCGGCATATTGGCGGAAGGCTTCGGCGTGGTATTGCAGGATGCGGGCGCCCTCATCCGGGGTGAGGGTGTGTCCGATTTCGCGCGCGAGGGCGTTCACCATGAGGCCGCCGCTCATCCCGATGCGCCGGTGGATCAACCAGACCGCGAGGGGCAATCCCGCACGTTCCAGGGCATCGCGCCAGGCGAGCACGTGCTGATAGACACTATCGACCAGGGTGCCATCGAGGTCAAAGAGCAAAGCCGGAGTGAGAGAGCCGTTCGAAGGGTGCGGCAAGAAGACCTCCCCTTCCATTCTCGGATGAAAACCGCACAAAAAGAAAAATCACCCAAAAAGAAAAAAGCGGGCGCGGTTTGGGTGATAGGGGTGAGTGCGCCCGCTGTCGTAACGGGGATTTAATTACTAGACGAGTGAACCCCGGCGGGACGTTACAGGTTGCGCAAAAATTGTCTAAAAGCAAAAGAGCCACCCAAAAATGGCTCTTTGGAGCTATCCGGGCCGGCGCTACAATCGATTCCAGGATGCGATTTGCGGCCCTCGCGTTCGTTACACTGGCTGTGGCACAAAATCAGCCGACCGGGCCGCTTCCGCCGGGGCTGCCGGGGGTGGGGCAGACGGCGGCGACCGCGGCAGCCGCGCCGACGCTACCGGTTTTACAGTACTCGGGCAAACCCCTGGTTTTGCCATTCCAGTGTACGGAAGAGGACGTGCAATGGGGCGGGCTGACCTGCTCGGAAGAGGAGCCGTGCCCCATCTACCTGGAGCTGAGCGCGGTGGCGGCGGTGGGCAGCAGCCTGTTTGCGGCCGGGAACA
>JAJYLS010000005.1 GCA_021787555.1 Acidobacteriota bacterium
TGAGAACGCCGATTGCGGCGTCGAGGGCTGCGGCCATGTCCGGCGCGAAGATCGCGTGTATCGGGTTCTTGCTGGAGGGGTCGACCGTATATTGGCCAGTGAGGGACTCTAGCGGGCAGGGCGGCTAACTCGGCGGAGGTGCTGAGGAACTGCAGCGGCAGCGGGACGTGCCCCGTGGGAGGCACCGTGTGAAACATGAAATTCTGGGTCGTCTGCCACCACCCGTTATCGACGTAGTCGTGGCCCACGACTCCGCCGATATATGCGATTAGCCCGGGCGGGTCGTAGTAATTAACCGGGTCGGCATTCGCATACGCGAACCGGTTCCATGTCACCGGGGTGCTCGGATCTGCCGCGCTCAGGCCGGCTCTGTCCGGCACGCCCCAGCGCGCGCTGCCGGTGTCGTAGTTCCTGTCCGGGCTGATCAAATCCGCGTACAGCCCCAGCGTTCCCGTGCCCGTTGCCGTGTGCGGCTCGCCGTAGGGGTAGTAGGTGTAGCGGTCGCCGTTGGCGGCGGCCCGGATCGAGCCGAGGCGGTCCGTCATCACCTGCACCCCGTTCCACGTGATCAAATGGCCGGCGAAGTATTCGTTGCGGGATAGGATGTCGCAGCCGAAGACCATGTTGCCATTGCCGTCGTCCGCTGCGCCGGCTTTGTACGTCACCAGTTTCTCGCCCGTGATGCCGTAGAAGTACAGGCGGCCGGCCGGGTACGCCGCGTCCGTGTAGACCAGGCGGCCCCAGGGATCGTAGGTGTTGTGGGGCGAATTGATGCCTCCGTCCCAGATCGGGCGGTCTTCGACGTCCGTGCACTGGTAGTAGGGCACGTAGCCGGCGTTGCAACTGGGCATCGCCGAGGGCAGCGGAGACCCGGTGGGCGCGTTCAGCGAGGGATCGAACGTCTGGTTGTACGAGGGCGGCGAGCCCGCCGTCGGCGTCTTCGCCGTAAGATTGCCGTAGCCGTCGTAGGCGAAGTTTTCGCCCCACGAGCCGGCCCAGGCGGAGGACAGGCGGTTCAGGCTGTCGTAACCGTAGCTCACCGTTTCGCCGGTGGCGCAGTCGGTGGAACTGGCAATGCGGCCGTTGTTCTGGCCGGCGGTGTAGTTGTACTGCATGTCCATCACACCGGGGACGGTGACGCGCGTGAGTTGGAGCAGGCTGTTGTAAGTGCGGGTGTCGCCGTTCAGGCTCAGGAGCTGATTGGCCGGACCCCAGGTGGCGCTGGCTGACCCGTTGTTGCCGTACCAGCAGGTGATGCCGGAGCAGTACTGGTTGCTGCTCATGGTGCTGGGCCGGCCCATGGAGTCGAACTGGTAACCGTAGGTAGGACCGCCGCTGGGGTACGTCTGCGAGGTCATCCTGCCCTCATTGTCCCACGCGTAGGTGGCGTCCAGGTTCGCCGTGGGGCCGAAGCCCGCAACTTGCAACCGCTCGGTGGTGACGCGGCCCGGCTGGCTGTAGCTGTAGTAGTAGGCGAACTGCTCGCCGTGGCCACTCGGGTTCTCATTGGCGAAGGTCACCGCCGCCAGGCGGCCCCAGGAGTTGCCGTAGCCGCCGGCGATGTAGTCGTAGTCGTAATAATAATCCCAGCGCTGATTGAGTTGCTCCTGGAGGGTGCCGTTGACCATGGCGTAGTGGCGGACCTGGGTGAGCCGGCCGTAAGCGTCGTAGCTGTATTGGCGCTGCTGTCCCTTGGCGTCGGTGCGGACCGTGACGTGGTGCGCGCCATCGTACTGGTAGGTGACGGTGCCGGCTTCGGGGGTGGTCTCGCTGATCAGGTCCTGGCCGCTCCAGACGAACGTGCGGGTCTGGTTGTAGCCGTTCCGAGGCATCACGACCTGGATGAGCTGATTGACGCCGTTATAGGTGTAGTTGGTGACCACGGTGCCGAGGTTGGGATCGAAGAGGGAAAAAGGGACAAACGGATTTTCGCGCGGACGGAAACTCGCTGAAAAATGCGTCTGTCCCCTTTTCCCGCTGCTTCACCAGCTCAGGCTCAGCCTGCCGGACCGTCTCGAATCTCATCCGAAATGTAGTGCAGACTCAGCGATCGCCTGAACGGATTCTGAACGGGTTAGCCGAATTTTCCACCATCCAGTGACGAACTTGGGTTAGCACCGCAACGGCTCCTCCGGCACCTATGTTAATGTGGTTCCGCAGGTGCATAGGAACGGATCTAGCGTGACCATTGAGCAAAAGCCGACGGCTGTCAAAGTGGTGGTGGCCACCACGGTGATGCTGTCGTTCATTTCCTTCTGGCGGGCGGCGGCGATCGTATTGAGCGATCTGGCCTCCTCCGCTTTCTACGTGGGTGGCATTGCCGAGACGGCGATCGGGAAAGCCGCGCCGTGGTTCGTTCTGGGGATCATGTTGTTTTCCTACTCCGTGCGCGCCATCTACATCGAAAGCTGCTCGATGTTCGTGCGCGGAGGCGTGTACAAGGTGGTGCACGAGGCCATGGGCGGCACGCTGGCCAAGTTTTCCGTATCCGCCCTGATGTTCGACTACGTGCTCACCGGCCCCATCAGTGCGGTCAGCGCGGGTTTGTACCTGGCCGGGCTGATCAATGAAATAGGCGACCGGATGCAGGTGGCCGAGTTGCACGTGAACGCGCCTTACTTCGCGGCCGCCTTCGCCGTGGTGGCGACCATCTATTTCTGGCGTAAGAACGTGATCGGCCTTCACGAATCGAGCGAGAAGGCGCTGCGCATCATGCAGATCACCACGGTGATGGTGGTCATGCTGATTGCCTGGTGCCTGCTCACGATTTTCAAAAACGGCTATCAGCCGGTGCCCCTGCCGGTGCCGTCGAACCTGCACTTCGGCCCGGACGCGCTGGGATGGCTGAAGGGCACGGCCGCACCAACGATCACCGCCATTGCCATCCTGATCGGGCTGGGCCACTCGCTGCTGGCCATGAGCGGCTTCGAGACGATGGCGCAGGTCTATCGCGAGATCGCGCACCCCAAGCTGAAGAACCTGGAGCGCGCCGGCATGGTGATCTTCCTCTACAGCATGCTGTTCACCTCGCTGGTTTCGTTCTTCGCGGTGATGCTCATCCCGGACGCCGACCGGAAGAATTTCCTGGACAACCTCATCGGCGGCCTTTCGATGTACCTGGCCGGCCCGTGGCTGCTGCGGATGCTGTTCCATGGCTTCGTGGTGCTGGTGGGTGTGCTGATTCTGGCGGGCGCGGTGAACACCTCGATCATCGGATCCAACGGCGTGCTCAACCGGGTGGCGGAAGATGGCGTGCTGCCGGACTGGTTCCGGCAACCGCACAAGACCTTCGGGACCACGCACCGGCTGATCAACCTCGTGGTGGCGATGCAATTGTTTACCATCGTGGTGACCCGCGGCAACGTGATCCTGCTGGGCGAGGCGTACGCTTTCGGGGTGGTGTGGAGCTTTTCAATGAAGGCGCTTTCCGTGCTGGTGCTGCGCTACAAGCAGCCGGAGAACCGCGAATGGAAGGTGCCGCTGAACTTCCACTTCCGGGGCACCGAACTGCCGGTGGGGCTGTTCCTGATCACGCTGGCGCTGTTTTCGATGGCCATCATCAATGTGCTCACCAAGGAACTGGCCACCATCTCGGGCGCGTGCTTCACGGCCGCATTCTTTGTGCTGTTCGAGCTTTCGGAAATCTCCAATCGCAAGCACAAGGCCGCGCACGATCAGGACCGGGAGAAATTCAACCTGGACACGCGCGTGGACGTTGCTCCGGGCACGGTGCATGTGCGGCCGGGCAACGTGCTGGTGGCGGTGCGCAATCCGCACCGGCTCCAGCATCTCGATCGCATCCTGCAAAAGACCGATACGCGCAGGCAGGACATCGTGGTGCTTTCGGTGCGGCAGGTGAATCCGGCGGCATCGGGGGAGCATCCGCTCGAAACCAGCCAGCTCTTTGCGGACGATGAGACGGAAGTGTTCACGCGCGTGGTGACGGTGGCGGAGAAGGCGGGCAAGCACGTGGAGTTGATGGTGGTGCCGGGGCAGGATCCATACGAGGCGGTGGTGCAGACGGCGGCGCGGCTGCAATCGGCGCGCATCGTGATGGGGCTTTCGCCCAAGCTGACGCCGTCGGAACAGGGCGCGCTGGTGGGCCGGTATTGGGAGCGGCTGCTCCAGCCGCGGCCGTCGCTTTCGCTGGAGATCGTGCTGGAGAACCAGAGGGACGTGGTTTTTTTCAACCTTGGCCCGCACCCGCCACGCCTCTGGCCGGAGGACATCGACCTGCTGCACCGCCTGTGGCTGGAGCTGAGCGAGCAAGGGCCGCAAGGGAAGCTGCATCACCGCGACGTGGTCGGGGTGGCGCTGCGGCGGCTGGACGCGGAACTGCATTCGGAACAGTCCGGCAACGTGATTTCGGATATCCAGAAAGAGATCACCACCGGGGACGGGCCAATAAAGAGGAGCGGTAGCGCAAGTAGCTGATCGCTGGCCGCTGACAGCCATGCTTTCGCGCGCATTACGGTTGCTGGGGTGCTTCGCGGGGGTGGTGGGCGCGACGCTCGTGGTGCGCCAGGTCATCCCGGTGAATGCTTCCACTGCCGGATTCGTTTACCTCCTGCTCATCCTGGTGATCGCCAGCACGTGGGGATTCCTGGAGGCGGCGGTCTCGTCGCTGCTCGCCACCCTGGCGTTTAACTTCTACTTTTTCCCGCCGGTGGGCACGCTCACCATCGAAGACCCACAGAACTGGGTGGCGCTGCTTTCGTTTCTGACGACTTCGCTGATCGCCAGCCGGCTTTCGACGAAGGCGCGGCGCGAGGCCAGGGATGCGCTCGCCCGGCAGCACGACATCGAACGGCTTTACAGCTTCAGCCGCGGGATTCTGCTGATCGGCGGGGGCGAGGCGTTTCCGCGGCAGCTCGTGCGGCGGCTGGCGGAGACGTTCGAGTTCAGCGCCGTGGTCCTGTTCGACCGGCGCAGCGGTGAATTCTACCGCGCCGGGCCGCGGGATTTCGACGGGCTCGACCAGCAGGTCCGCGAGGCGGCGCTGGATGGCGTGTCCTTTTCCGACGAACGCGCGCAGCGGGTGATTGCGGCGGTGCGGCTGGGGACGGAGCCGATCGCCGCGCTGGCTGTTGAGGGGCCGAACACTTCGGCATCGGTGGCGCAAAGCATCGCCAACCTGGTGGCCATCGGGCTGGAGCGGGCCAAAGCGCAGGAGATGGCGCAGGAGCTGGAAGCGGCACGACAGAGCGAGCAGTTGCGCACGACGTTGATCGACGCCATGGCGCACGAATTCAAGACGCCGCTGACCCTGATCAAGGGGGCCACCAGCGCGGTACTGGCGGAAGGGGAGGCGCTGCCCGAGAACACGCGCGAACAGCTCACCATCGCGGACGAAGAAGCCGAGCACCTGCGCGACCTGATGGACGACGCGATCGAGATGGCGCGGCTGGACACCGCGCGGATCGAGGTATCGCTCGACCTGGCGAACATCCAGACGGTGGTGCGCGAGGTGCTGGCTTCCATGCATGCGAAGATCGACGGCCGGCCGGTGGAGTTAGCGGCGGGGGGCGAGATTCCGGCGGTGCCGCTCGACCGGCGGCTGGTGAAGCTGGCGCTCAAGCAGCTCCTGGACAACGCGCTGAAGTATTCGCCGCCGGATTCGCCGCTGGCGATCCGGGTGGAGGCGAACGGGGAAACGGTGGCGGTGGAAGTGACGGACCACGGGCCGGGAATTTCGCCGGAGGAGATCCGGCGGATCTTCGAGCGGTTCTACCGCGGGCGGACGGCGCGGCGGGAGGTGCCGGGGTCGGGGCTCGGGCTGACCATTGCGCACAGCATCGTGGATGCGCATCATGGCGAGCTCACGGTGAGGAGCCGGCCGGGCGAGACGGCGTTTCGCATGGCCCTGCCGCTGGCGCAGGCGGGAGGAGCGGCAAGATGAGCGCGGGGCGGATCCTGGTGGTGGACGACCAGCCGCAACTGCGGCGCTTCATGCGCAGCACGCTGACGGCGGCGGGCTACGAGATCGAGGACGCCAAGACCGGCGAGGAAGCGCTGGACAAGCTGCGCGAATTCCACCCGGACCTGATCCTGCTGGACATGAACATGCCGGGGATGGGCGGGCTGGCGGCGTGCCGCGAGATCCGCTCGGGCACGAACGTCGGGATCATCATGCTGACGGTGCGCGATTCCGAGCAGGACAAGGTGGCGGCGCTGGACGCCGGGGCGGACGATTTCGTGACCAAGCCGTTCAGTACGCCCGAACTGCTGGCGCGCATCCGCGCGGCGCTGCGGCGGGTGCCGCTTTCGCCGTCGGCGCCGACGAAGATGCGGGTGGGGCGGCTGGTCATCGATTTCGGCGCGCGCGCGATTTCGCACGGCGCCAGGACCGCGCACCTGACACCCAAGGAGCTGGACCTGCTGCGGTACCTGACGCAGCACGCCAACCAGGCGGTGCCGCACCGCGAGCTATTGCAGGCGATCTGGGGCCCGGACTACGGCGACCAGGTGGATTATCTGCGGGCGATCATCAAGAACCTGCGGAAGAAAGTCGAGATCAACCCCGACCAGCCGCAGTACATTCTGACCGAGCCGTGGATCGGCTACCGGTTCAACGGGGCGGTGGAAGCGGAGTGAGGGAGGGCGTCTTCTCACCACAGAGCCACCGAGAACACGGTGGCTGCACAGAGAAGACCAGTGAATTCTCCGTGCTCCCTCTGTGTTCTTCGTGGCTCAGCGGTGGAATTTTCGGGCCGAGCGACAGGATACAATATTAGTAGTCGTTCTTTATGTCGCTTTTCGTGCCGAACCGGTTCCGCGGAAGGCTGATCGTAGTTGAGGGGATCGACGGTTCCGGGAAATCCACGCAGATTTCGCTGCTGAGCCACTGGCTGCGCTCGCAGGGATATGCCGTGGCGTTCAGCGAATGGAACTCCTCGCCGCTGGTGCGCCAGGCCACGCGCCGCGGCAAGAAGAAGGAGATGTTCACGCCGACGACCTTCAGCCTGATTCACGCCACGGATTTCGCGGACCGCATGGAGAGCTACATTTTGCCGCTGGTGAAATCGGGCGCGATCGTGTGCGCGGACCGCTATGCGTATACGGCGTTCGCGCGCGACGTGGCGCGCGGGGTGAGCCGGCGGTGGGTGCGGAACCTGTACCGATTTGCGATTCATCCGAACCTGTCTTTCTACTTCCGTGTGCCGCTGGACGTGGCGCTGGGGCGGATCCTGGGCGGGCGCGATGCGCTGAAATACTACGAGGCCGGCATGGACCTGGGGCTGGCGCGGGATGTCGAGGAGAGCTTCCGCATTTTCCAGGGGCGGATTCTCGACGAATACGAGGCGATGGCGCCGGAGATGGGGTTCCACATCATCGACGCGACGCTCTCGATCGAAGAGCAGCAGCGGCGGATGCGCGAGATCGTGGTGGAGGTTTTGGGGGAGAGCCTCAAGAACGGCATTCTGCGCGCGCCGGCGGGGGCGGAAGTCAACGGATACACGGCGGGAGCATCGTGACGCGCGAGCCTTTCCAGTTCTATAGCGAGCCGCTGCCGGGAGTGGATACGTCCGAGCTCAACGGGAAGCTGATCGTGATCGAGGGGCCGGACGCGGTGGGGCGGAGCACGCAGATCACGCTGCTGCGGCAGTGGCTCGAGCAGGAAGGCCACGCGGTGCTGGATACCGGGATGGCCCGGTCGGCGCTGGCGGGGAAAGGGATCAAAATGGCCAAGCAGGGGAACACCCTGGGGCCGATCACGATGACCCTGTTCTACACGACCGATTTCGCGGACCGGCTGGAGAACGAGATCGTACCGGCGCTGCGGGCAGGGTTTATGGTGCTGACCGACCGGTACATTTTCTCGATCATGGCGCGGGCCGCGGCGCGCGGCGAGGACCGGAGATGGATCGAACAGGTGGCCGGGTTCGCACTGGTGCCGCACGGGGTGTATTATTTGCGGGCGGAGGTGGAAACCCTGGTGTCGCGCGTGGTGCTGGGGCGCGGCGCGTTCGATTACTGGGAGAGCGGGATGGACCTGCGATTCGGACCGGACAAGTACGAGAGCTTCGTGCGCTACCAGACGCGGCTGATCAAAGCGCTGGATTCGATGGTGGAGCCGTATGGGTTCACGGTGATCGACGCGAACCAGCCGGTTCCGAAAATCTTTCAGGGGTTACAGAAGGAGATCGGGCGGCTCACGCCGCGGCGGCCCAAAGTCAGGGGCCGGACCGTAATCAGTCCGTAGTCGAAGAGGAATTTTAGGGCGGTGCGAGGTAATCCGTGGTGCCTTCAGCGCTTGCCACGTTCTGAGGCGCCGCTGGCGTAGCGCACGGGTGCACCGAATGGGTGCGAAATTGCATGCTGTGGGCGCGATGCCGCTCCACTTCAAGGGTTCCCCTCGCTGTTGGTGCGCACGGCCCGTTCGCTGGACGTACCAGGTAGCGTGAAACGGAATCTGGCGCTGAAGCAGCGTGGCCGTGGATTCGATGAGGCGAGTTATATCGAGAGCTTCCTGGTGCTGAATGCGGCGGGCGGAGATTGTTTGGAGGACTGGGGCTGCCTGCGGGAAGACCGGGGATTAGCGGCGATGCTGGGACATGAGGTGCCCAGCCCGGAAGCGGCGCGCAAGTTTCTGTATCAGTTTCACGAGGCGGAGAAGATCGAGCAGGCGCAAGGGGAACTGACGGTGGGAGAGGCGAGCTCCGTGCCCGAGGAGAGCGCAGCACTGGGCGGATTGGCGCAGGTGAACCAGGATGTGGTGCGCGAGTTGGCGCGGCGCTGTGCCGGGGAGCGGATCGCGACCATCGATATGGACGCCACGATCATCGAAAGTTGGAAACGCGAGGCCAAGGCCACCTATGAGGGAGGGCACGGGTATCAGCCGATGGTGGCGCTGTGGGCGGAGAGGAATGTGGTGGTGGGCGAGGAGTTCCGGGACGGCAATGTAGCGGCCCTGAAAGACCCCTGCGGGTGGCGCAGCGGGCCTACGCGGCCTTGCCGGGAACGAATCCAAGAGAGGTACTTCCGAGGAGCCTCGGCAGGTGACGAAGAAGAGTTGCGGAGCGTACGGCCGGACCCCCGTCTCCGCGAAGCCTCCGAAAGTGATAACCTGACAGTTTATGGAAATTTCGGATGCTTTCCTCGGCCTCGGCCAGGAGGCTTTCGGTCAGCTCATCCGTGGGATCTCGATCGGCAAGTTGAGAACGTACCAGATTTACGAGGGCTTCAAGGTCAGGGCGCATCTGCACAAGGTCAACACCGACGCGCTCCGCAAATCCGTTCCCAGATTCTGGACGCGGATCTACGAACGCGACGAGGATTTCGCCAAAGACCTGGGCCAGGCGATCCTGGTTTCCCATCTCGATATGGTCATCGCCATCCTCAATTTTCTGGGTGTTCCTCACGAGAACGGATTCTTCGCCAAAGATACTGACGCAAAATCTTCTTTCACGGAAGGGTGGGAGGAGCGGGTCATGCAGAAGTTTGCCGGAGTCTACCCGGCGCCGCTCCTCACTTTTTACATCAACCATTTACGTTGGGAGTTGCTGGGCGCTGCCGAACCGTACCAGCCGGCCTCCCCGAGCGCGGCGTAAGTTCGGTGCGCCACGTGCATGTTTCAGTGCGAACCATGACAGTTCCCGGGCTCGGCCGGATGCTAAAACTCGGACACAAATCTGCCGTGAGAGCGGAAGTCCTTCCACAGGAGCCGGATGCACTCGGATTCCAGGGTCCCCCCCGGAGGCTGGGTTGAGTCGGTCTGTGGGAAATACGGCCAAAAGAGCTACACTCCTGCGTCATAACACCCAAATCGGGTGTTTTCCTCCTGGAACTCTATGGTTGCGGAATCACTCGAGGTGCCGTTCATGAATCATTGCGATTTCCATTATTCCCATCTTCTGCCCAAGAAGCCGGGAATCCTCCCGCTCGAGGAGACGATGACGAAGAAGTGCCGCCGCTGCGGCGCTGAATTTGTTACGCGTTCCCGGATCCGCAAGCGGTGCGATGCCTGCCAGGCCGTCGTCTCCGCTGAAAAGCAGAAGAAAGCCAACGAGCGCCTCAAGGCCCGCCGCGCTGCCCGGCGCATGTGCATGCTCAAGGCGAGTTAACGGGCCGCCTTGCGGTGAGGGTGTCCGGCGCCGATTGCACCGGGTTCCCCCGTGCGTTCAACTAACGCCGTGCAATCAGTTCATCACGGCGCCGTGGGAGATTACACTTTAGCCGCGGGTGGCCGCTTTACCGGGCACGTGCCGCCAACTTCCTTGTTGGCGCGACATCTGGTTTAATGGAGACGATGATGTCGCTCGACGCGACTGGCTTGTTCACGCCGAACCCGCACCTAGCCGATGCTGTCAACGACTGCATCGTGCAGTCGGAGATCGAAGGCGGCGTTCATCTCAACGATCTTCCGCCCGGAACGCTGCTCGAAGTGCAGACGCAAAACCGCTCCTACCGGATCGAATACCAGGGAAGCGGACAGGCGCTGATTTCGGGCCACCCGGTCTATTGCCCGCGGCCCACGCTGGTCAATATTCACGGCTCCACGTGGGGCGGATCGATGCTCAAGACGCGCTATATCGGCCGCGGCATGCGCCTGGAGTTCGATCACCCCGACTACGAGCCGATCACTACTTCGGTGATTCTGGAAGTGCGCGCGCTCTCATGAGAGTGGCCCTGCGCGCAGCGCCCGGCGGACCACTTCCGTAGCCACTCCGTAGACCACGGGCGATGCCAGCGCTTGTACGTGCACGCTGAGCGGATAGTGTTGTGACCCTTTGGCCAAGCGCAGGAGGGGCACGGCGGCTTCGTCGGAAATTCCCCACAGCACGGCTCCGAAAGGCACCCCGAAGCCTGCCTTGGCCCGGTCCGCATGCTCCAGCACGCTGTGCACGGCCGGCGGCAGCTCGCGGGCCAGCGCCTGCTCAAGCCGGTCTGGATCGAAACCTTCGCCGTAGCCCGTCGTGCCGGCGGACCGGAAATTCACTACGTCATTCTCAATGACCTCCCATCGCTCATCTGGTCGGCCAATCTCGCCAACCTGGAGATCCATCCGTTTCTGGCGCGCGCGCCCGATATCGAGCGGCCCGACTTCATAGTGTTCGACCTCGATCCCGGCGAAGGCGCGAATATCCTTGCCTGCGGCGACGTGGCCTTCCTGCTGAAAAACTCTCTGGCCCGCGTGGGCCTCGATTCCTTCGCCAAGGTCTCCGGATCCAAGGGCATCCAGGTCTACGTTCCAGTGCGCACATCCGCCACTTACGCCGAAACGCGACCTCTCGCCCGCAGCATCGCAGAATCCGTTGAGCGCGAGCACCCCGACATCGTCGTCTCCAAAATGACCAAAGCCGCCCGCCCCCATAAGGTCCTGATCGACTGGAGCCAGAACTGGGATTTCAAGACCACGATCGCCGTCTACTCCCTTCGCGCCAAGCGCGATACGCCATACGTCTCGATGCCGATCGACTGGAACGAACTCCGCCGCGCCATGGGCAAGTGCACCCCGGCCAGCCTCTATTTCGAACCGGAGGCCGCCCTCCGCCGCCTCGACAAAACCGGCGACCTCTTCGCCCCGCTGGTAAGAACCAGGCAGAAGCTGCCCGGCCGCACCGCCGCCGGCGCGCCGCGAGCCAACAGCCAATAGCCAATAGCTCCCTTCAAATCGCCGCCGCCGAGCGGATCCCTTCCGATTCCAGCGCCACCGCCATCCTCCGCAGCGCCGTCTTGTGAATCTGCGAGATGCGGCTTTCATTGACTCCTAAAATATCTCCGATCTCCTTCATCGTCATGTCGTTGGTGTAGTACAAGAAGACCACTTTCTGATAGCGTTGGGGCAAGCGCCCAATGGCTCGCGCGAGCGTGGCGCGCAACTGCTTCTGCTCGCACATCTGGTCCGGCTGGCAATCGGGCGCCGCGGCGAAGTCCTGGGCCCAGAGGACACCCCGGTCGCGCTCGTGATCCGAATGCGCGTTAGATGGCGCGAGGCCGACGGTCCGCAGCTCCATCGCCATCCGCCGCCACCGCTCCAGGCTCAACCCCATCTCCCGCGCCATCTCGGCTTCCGTGGGATTGCGCCCGAGGCGCACCGAGAGATCGCGCGTCACAGCGTCCACCTGCTTCTGCCGCTTGCGCAAATCGCGCGATGCCCAATCGAGCTGCCGTAGGCTGTCCAGAATCGCTCCCTTGATGCGGTGCTTGGCGTAGCTTTGAAACGCCACGTTCTTGGCTGCGTCGTACTTCTCCACCGCGTCGAACAGGCCCAGCACGCCGGCATGGACCAGGTCGTCGAGATCCACATGCACCGGCAGATTCTCGTGCACGCGAATGGCGATCGCCCGCACCAGCGGCAGGTGTTCCAGCACCACCTGATCGCGCGCCTGCTGCGACATCTTCACCCGCCGCCGTATGGACACACTTCGCACCCGCATCGTTTTCGCCTCGCTTTCCGGATTCCTTTCGAGATCCCCCGATTCCGGGGACGCCCCTAAGGGTGCAAGCTTAGTTCCACAGGATATTAGGGTGTAAGTATCTTTTTTTCTGGCGCTCGCCTGCGCCGCGTCTGTTCCGTTTTGAAACGTGTTTCGAATCGAAGCACCGGAACGGTTCCCCCGCGCGGTTTACAATGCCCTGAGATGCGCTCTACGGGTTTGCTGCTACCGGCACTCGCGATCCTGGGTGCGACGGCCGCGCGGGCGCAACTCACTACCGGCAGGGTGGAAGGCGTGCTGCGCGCGCCGGACGGCCGTCCGCAAGCCGATCAGCCGCTCGTCATCACCGGTGGCGTGGGTTTCCAGCTCGCGCTGCGCACCGATGCGCGCGGCGTCTTCGTTGCTGTTCTGCCCTACGGCGCCTACCGCATCGCCGGTATTGCCGTCTTCGTCCCCCCTTTGCAGACGGTTTATGTGAATCTCCAGACCACCCCGTCCACACCCGGCTTTTGGTCGGACGCCACGCGCGCGCGCGTCTATCCGGAACCCTTCAGCCTTCCTGCCATCTTGTTGAGCCGCGAGCCTACCGCCGTCACTCAGCCGCTCGATTTCACCGGCCTCGCGGACAACCGCCTCTGGCTGCAATCCGACCGCGCGCTCTCCTGGACCACCACCCAGTTCAAACTCCAGGGCATCGACGCCACGGATTCCTATCAACCCGGCCGTCCCCTGATCCTGCCCAACGTCGAAGCGCTGGACGATACCGTCGTTCGCACCGGTTTCGCCCAAACCGCCTCCACCGCCGATGGAACGGAGATAGGCCTGTTTCTTGCCGAGCCCAGCCCTGCCTGGCACGCCACGCTCTCGAGCGCCGATACCGGCTCTGCTTTCGCCTGGTCCAACGTGCCGCCGCCCGCGACGCGCGGCCTGGTCCGGCAGCCCGACCGCTTCCACTGGTTCACCCGCGACGGCCTCGAAGTCTCCGGTCCCCTGGCGCGCTGGGCCGACATCTTCGCCTCCGCCGCCGGCCAATGGGCATCGCAAACCGTGCCCCTCGCCGCGCCCGGCGCCGACCAGCGCAGCCGCCTGCTTTTCGCCAACACCCGCGGGCGCGTGCGCGCCGGCCCGCACGATCAGCTCTCGGCGCTATACTCCGGCTCGCGCATCGATCTCTCGAATGGCGGCGTGCCTTTCGGAATTGAACTCCTTGCGGCGAACCGCATCGGACCGCCTTTCGTTCTTCCCGGGGGTTTCGCCGGCGAATCCGAAGTCGATCACCTCGATTTCGTCCAGGCCGCCTGGACGCACGAATTCGCCGCGCCGGCCCGCGGCGCCCTCCAGGTCCGTTACGGCTATTCCACGGCGCACCTGGACACGCCGCAGCTCAATGCGGCCGCCGCGTCGCAGCCGAGCCAGATCGAGCTGTTCGGCGGCAGCGTCACCGGCGCCGCACCGCTCGGGAATTTCGCCATCCGCACGCGCCACAGCTTCGAAGCCGCGTGGCAGCCGGCCGCCCGGCGCCATCAGTTCGTACTCGGCGCCGGATGGTCGCAGGCCTCGCCGCGCAACCGCTTCACCGTCCCATCCGGCACGGACATCATCACCGCCAACGGCGCGCCGGCATTCATGGTTCGCTTCAACACTCCCGCCGATTCCCAGGAGACCATCCGCAGCTTCACCGCCTA
Source organism: Acidobacteriota bacterium (assembly GCA_021787555.1). Taxonomy (GTDB): domain Bacteria; phylum Acidobacteriota; class Terriglobia; order Bryobacterales; family Bryobacteraceae; genus JAJYLS01. Next base: position 14,066 of record JAJYLS010000005.1, read on the forward strand.
CGCCGCCGACCGTCTCCGGCTGCCTGCCGGCTTCGCCATCGATGCCGGCCTGCTCGCGGATTTCCCGCGCGGCTCCGTGCCCGGTCAGCCTGGCGACCTGATCGCCTGGAACAGCCTTTCGCCGCGCGCCGGATTTGCCTGGCAGGTCCCGCGCGCTCGCTTCCTCTCGCTCCGCGCCGCGTATTTCCGGCTCTACGCGCCGCTGGCCGGCAGGTATCTCGATTTCGGCGACCCCGCCAGCCTGAGCGGCTCGGAATATGCGTGGCAAGGCCCGCTGCTGATGCGCTTCGGCGGCCAGTATTCCTCCATCGCGCCGGCACTTGCGCGCCCCTACTCGGACGAATTCGATATCGGTGCCGTTCTCGCGCTGCCGCCCCGCATCTCCGCCGGCGTGCACCTGTTCCGCCGCGATGATAAGAACCGCCTAGCCGCCGAGGACATTGGCGTCCCCGCCAGCGCATACACGCCCGTGGTCATCACCGACCCCTCCGACAACGCCCCGCTCACCGTCTACAGCCAGAATCCCGCTACCCTGGGCCAGGACCGCTACCTGCTCACCAACCCACCCGGCCTGCGCGAGCAGTACACCGGCCTGGATGCCGAAATCCGCTCCCAATGGCACGGCGTGACCGCCGGTGTCTCGTTCGTGGCCGAAAAATCCTGGGGGCCAACCAATCCCGGCGACGCCGCGCTCACTAACGATCCCGGCGTCCTCGGCGCCCTATATCTCGATCCCAACACCGCCATCAACGCCATCGGCCACGGCTTCTTCGACCGCGCCTTCCTCGGCAAGATCTATGCCGCGTACCGGCTGCCGCGCAGCGGAATCGAACTCTCCACGGTGGCGGATTATCTCGACGGCCTGGTTTTCGGCCGCGAACTGCTCGTCACCGGATTGCCGCAAGGTGCTTTCCTGGTGGACGCCATGCTGCGCGGCAGCCCCGAAGGCGGCAATCGCGCCCAGCACGTCACCAACTGGAGCCTGCGCGTGGCGCGCGAATTCCCGCTGCCGTACCTCCGCATCGCCGCGTTCGCAGATCTGATGAACGTGACCAATGCCGGCCATGCGATGCTGGAAAACGATCTCACCAGTCCGGCGTTCAATGCCCGGCTACCGGTGGCCATCCAGGCGCCGCGCGCGGTTCGCCTGGGCTTCCGCTTGGAATTCTGAACTCCCCCTACTCCACTACCGCGTCGCAGATCTTGTCCATCACGCTGTGCACGTCCGCGGCGGGCGTTGCGAAATCGTTCACAAGGATCGAGAACACCACCCAGCTTTCGTCCTTCCGCTGGATGTACCCGGAGAGCGCGCTCACGTGCGCCAGCGACCCCGTCTTCGCGTGCACCCGCCCGGCCGCGGCATCGTCGTTGCGGAAGCGCGTGCTGAGCGTGCCGTCCTGCCCGCCCACCGGCAGCAGCGAGACCCACTTGTCCCGCAGCGGCGAAGCGTACATGTAGCGCAGCAGCTTCACCACCCCCGCCGGCGTCACCAGGTTGTTCCGCGAAAGCCCCGAGCCGTCATAGAAGCGATACGAATCCGGATCCAGGCCGGCATCGCTTAGAAACGCTTTCAGCTCCTCGAGCCCCGCTTCGAAGCTGCCGATGTTCCGCCGCGCCTGCGCCACCGCTCGCAATGCCATCTCGGCGTGCAGGTTTTGGCTCACTTTGTCGGTGACCTGCAAGTCCTGGATCAAAGGAGCCGAGGTGCGCCGCGCCATCACCACGCCCTGCATCGGCGGCTGCGGTGGCGCGATGGTCGGATCGGCGACTTCGTCGGGATACAGGTGCCGCGCCCGCGCGCGGCCGGTCACCGTAATCCCTCGCTTCACCAGCGCCGCGCGCAGCGCCATGGCGGCGAAACGCGCCGGATCGTCTACCGCCAGCAGCAAGTCCTGCCCGGGGTCGCGCAGCGGAATCGTGCCCCAGATGCGCGCTTCCGTGCTGCCCGGGAGCCGCGCGAAATGAATCCTGCGCTGGCCGCCCGTCACGATGGTCTGCACGTGATTCACGATATGGTAATACTCGATCGCCGGCCTCCACGCCAGCACTGCCGGTTGGCCTTCGATCGCACCAGGCCGCACTGTCAGGGTGATGGCGTTATCGTTGACCGTGAGAGCCGAGATCGGTGCGCCGTCTTCCCCGTCCGGATCCATCAGCCCCCATCCCACGCCGTAGGGTTCCCAGAGATAGCACGTGTCGTCGCCAATGATGTCACCCGTGACGCGCTTCACCCCGCGCGCCGCCACCTGTGCGGCCAATGCGTCGATGGCCTCCAGCGGGTTCCCCTCCGGCGCCTGCGTGCCCGTCGTCATGCTGTACGGAAGCGCGCGCGGCGAAAGGTTGGGATCGCCTCCGCCCACCAGGCGCAGCGAACCGCGCACCGTGCCTTCGGCATCGGGCCGATGGTCCGCCAGCACGCGCGTCTGAAACGTGAAGTCCGGACCCAGGCGCGTGAGCGCCATCGCGGTGGTAAAAAGCTTCGTATTGGATGCTGGCACGAAATAGCTGTCTTGATTCCGCTGGTAGAGCGTCTCCCCGCTCCCCAGGTCCACGATCTGGATTCCCCAGAACGCGCTTCGGGCCGCGGCCGACGCATCGATCAGCCCGTCGATGCGCTCTCCCAGCCCGGCCGCCGCCGCATGCAATGCCAGCAGCAGGGCGAGGACGCAGGTCCTGCGTGCAGTGATCATTTCTCTCTCGGCTCTCCTTGGAGGAATGCCTCTATGTTACCGTCCTGTTACCTTCGATTCCAACCAGATCAGCGAGAGCAGTGCCACCACCATGCACGTGCCCAGCAGGGGAATCCCGATCACCACGCCCACACCCCACTCCGAAGCCGCGTAGCCCAGCGTCGCCGGAGCCAGCAGGCCGCCCAACAGCGCCACCGAGAAGATGCCGTTGAAGAATCCCGGATGGTAATACGGAAAACGCCGCCCGATGGCCTCCGCCACCAGGGGATAGATACTGGCGTATCCCGCGCCGATGAACAAGGCACCGGTGGCCGCTCCGAAACCGTTGTTGGTGGAAAACAGGATCAGGCAACCGAACAGGGCCGCCAGCGCGCTGGTCGTCAATAGACGCCCATGCCGCACCCGCGGCAGAATCGCCACCGCGCCCAGCCGCCCGGCCATCAGCGCCAGCCAGTATAGCGCCAGCGTCCGCAGCGCGCCTTCCGGGCTCAACCCGATCCGCCGGATTAGAAACAGCGGCAGCCAGCCGGCAATCGACCATTCGTTCCCGAACTGCACGAACAGCAGCAGCGCGAACAGCACCGCCCCGGGGCTACGGAAATCCGCCAGCGCCTGCCGCATGCTCGGGTGCTCGCCTTCCACTGGCGCCGTGAACGAGCTTTTGAAGTACAGCACCGCGAAAATGGCCGGCACCACCGCCATGTAGATCAGGATGCTCGGCACCGTGTACGCGTAGAACGTCCCCGCCACCAGCAAGGTGGCGGTCACGCAGCCCAAGCCGTACCAGATGCCGCCCCGAATCACCATGGATGCCGCATCCGATTGGTAGCAGTGGGACATGGCGTAGAACAGCGCCATGTTCAGCAGCCCCGCGCTGATTCCCAGCGCCAGCATTCCCAGCGCGCGCAGCCACGCCGCGGCGGGTGGCGTCACCGCCGAAAGATAAGCCAAGGCCACGCACGAAAGCCCGCACGAAAAAACCAGCAGCGCCCCAAGGCCCCAGCGCTTCAGAAACGCGCGCGCGAATATCGCCGCCGCCACAATCCCCACCGCCAGGCTCAAAAAATAGTTGCCCACCGCGATGAAATGCGGTGGATCGCGATGGTAGCCCCAAGCTGGCAGGATTGCGCCCAGCAGCGCTAGTTGAAACCCCGACAGGAGGAAGCCGGCCAGCGCTTTCCCACTCTCGGATACAACGGACGCCGAAGGCGCCCCGGAATGGGTGGGCGAACTCACGGAGCTTCGATTGTAGCGCGCTGCAGAGAATCCCTTATCCGAATTGTGGAAATCGCTTCGCCGCAGGCTTCCGAATTGCGGAGCAACATTCGTTAACCCTCCCTTACTTTCAGTAGCTTACAGATGGCATCCGGCGTGCACTTGGAGGGCTGGGTTCTTTTAGAGGCTTTTGCTTTGGTGCGTTGCCTCGTCTGGGCTTATCCGCAGCCCCGCCCGGCTCCTTCTGGCCGGTAGCGGGGCTTTTTTTTCACCGGTGCGAGCCCCATCCCATCTCGCCGCGGGTTCCTTCTCCTCTGCTAAACTAAGCCTTTTTACCCCATGGGATTATACGCGCGATGGATCGACCGCTGGGAGCGTAAGCTCGCGGGCCGCGACACCAACCGTGTGGTGCGGCCGTTCGAATGGGGCACGGAGTGGCTGGGCTTGGGCGCGGAGGCCAATGGCGACGGCCCCGCTTGCCTCAACCGCTTCGTCGCCGGAGCCCTGGCCGATTCCGATCGCTTCTTCTCCTACGAAACCCCGCGCGATTTCCGCCTCAACGAGGGCCGCCTAACCTTCACCAGCGCGCTTCGCTCGGGCGATTCGCAGAACGATACCGTCCACTCGCTCTGGTTCCCCGCATCCAAAGACCGCGCCCTCGTCGTGCTGCCCCAATGGAACTCCGGGCCGGACGGCCACGTGGGCCTGGCGAAGCTGCTCAACCGCTTCGGCATCAGCGCTCTGCGAATGACCATGGCGTACCACGCCGAGCGCATGCCGCCGGAGCTCGAGCGCGCCGACTACCACGTGTCGAGCAATATCGGCCGTACCATCCACGCCTCGCGCCAGTCCATCGTCGATGTCCGCTCCTGCCTCGACTGGCTGGAATCTCGAGGCTACCGCCGCGTCGGCATCCTCGGCACCAGCCTGGGCTCCTGCATCGCCTTCATCGCCGCCGCCCACGATCCGAGGGTGTCCGTGGGCATCTTCAATCACGTCTCCATGTATTTTTCCGACGTCGTCTGGACCGGGCTCTCCACCCAGCACGTGCGTCAGGGCTTCGGCACAGCCGTGACACAGGACGACCTGCGGCACTACTGGTCGGTGATCAGCCCGGCCAGCTATCTCAAACGGTTGCAGGGGCGCAACATGCCCAGCCTGCTGATTTGGGCGCGCTACGATACCAGTTTCCTCCCGGGCTACTCCCGGCAGGTGGTGGAGAGCTTCCGCGCCCTCGGCGTGCCGCACCGGGTTGTCGCCTTGCCGTGTGCTCACTACACCACCGGCCAGTTCCCTTTCAACCTGATGGACGGCCTTGTCATGTGCCGCTTCGCCGCGCGCCACCTGTAACCCCGGTACTACAGATAGACCTGGCTACTCCGGAGGCCCATCATACGGGCCATCTATGAAAATTCATATTGACAAAGGGAGCCCTGCATGCGAGGATAAAACCATCACTGGGAAAGGAGGTGGTCCAGTAAAAATGGATAGTATAAAACCGCGCGAGGTGGCCGACTGCTGAAGTCGAGCTTCTAAACGTTGTCGGCACCCGTCCAGTGGCGGGGCCAAGTTCCTGTGGACCGGCTGCCTCACGCGACAGCTTCAAGCCTCAGGTATTATCCAAGGCTACCGAACCCCCGTGGTTCCAAGGACCACGGGGGTTTGTCATTTGGTATACTTAAATTCTCGAAAGGAATCCCCTGACAACATGAAGGCTGGAATTCACCCCGCGTATAACGAAGTGAACGTGATCTGCGCCTGCGGCCACACCTTCAAAACGCGCTCCACCCATAAGGGCGACATCCGCGTGGAAATCTGCTCGTCCTGCCACCCGTTCTTCACTGGGCGCCAGAAGTTGATCGACACCGCCGGCCGCGTGGACCGGTTCGAGCGGAAATACAGGGCCACACGCGGGGCGAAGAAGACGCAGCCCACCGCGTAGCTGGCGGCGCGCACGCCGACACTATGTCGGGATGGCGACCTAGAAGCCCGCGCTATCGGTTTTTCTGCTGGTCGTGGTGGTGGCGCTCGGCCTCGCGCTGGGCGCGCCAAGCGTCGTAGAGGGGCCGTTGGTCCGGCCTTAGAATCGCCTGGACCTCCTTGATCTGCTCATCGTGGACCGCCCGGCCTTCCGCGTTCAGCTTGTCGTGGATCTGTCGGAAGCGCTGCCGCGTCTCGTCCAGGATCTGGTCCAACTGCTTGACCTGTTGGTCGTCCAGCTTGATCTTTTGCTTCATGTCGGCCAAGATACGGCGCCGCACTTCCTCCGGGTCGAACTTTCGGGTGGCCGCCGGCGCGGTGCCGCTCTGCACCGTATTCACCATGTATAGCCGATAGCCAAACACACCCACCAGCGTTCCGCTCACGAAGACAGCAATCAGCGAGAGCAGCGCGGAAAACCTGGATTGCGACATGGTTCAGTTCACCGGCCCGGTTCCGAGAGATCCAGGCGCACCGGGCCTACGATGTCCGGTGTGTCCAGGGAGTTCGCGTCCGAAAGCGCCTCCAGGTAGCTCTGGGAATAATACCGGGTTGTCTTGACGTGGTGAGGCATCGACACGTAGACTCCCAAGGCGATAGACAGGGCCACGGCCGCAGTCGCCACCGTCCTGGCCATGCGGCTGAAGGAGAACGTAAACCTCTGACGAGCCTCGATCTTCGCCCACAACTCCGGCATGAAATTCGCGCTGCCTTCCGGCGTGGGACAGGCCCCCCTGTATGCCTGGAACAATGCATCGAGTCTTTCTTCGTCGCTCGCGTGGTTCGAAAACATCGTCCACTTCCTTCTTTGGCGCCTACCCGGGTCCCGGGCGCTTCTCCGCCGCCCCGAAGGCCTTCAAGACCCGTTGCCGGGCCCTGAACAACCGGACCTTAAGAGCATTTTCGTTGACCTTGTAAATCTTTTCAAGCTCTTTCAGCGACAGCCCTTCCACTTCTTTTAAGATCAGGAGCATCCGATCCTGTTCCGAGACCGCTCCGAGGAGCGAATCCACGGATTCCCGGATCTTCTTCTGGTACTGCTCCTCCTGTTCCGCCTTCCCGCCTGCCACGGCATCGGCCATCACGACCTGCTGTTCGGACAAGTCGGACATACGGAACTCCTGACGGCGCCGCTGCTTCCGTAGATAGTCGTAAGCCGCATTCACCGTCAGCCGATACAACCACGGTTCAAAGACCTCGGCCGTCCGAAGCTGGTCGAGCGAAAAAAACAGCCGCAGGAATACCTCCTGCGCTACGTCCTCGACATCCTCCTGGCGGGCAATCAAACGGGTGATTGTCCCCAGGATACGCTTCCGGTACGCCAGTACAATTTCATTAAATGCCGCGCCATCACCAGCTTGCGCGCGCTTAATGAGCTCAAAATCAACCAGCATGCGGCACCAGGGGTGCCGGCATCCGTAAGCATCTTCTGCTCCGATTGGAAAGGCGTACCGGCAAGTAGACAGGTTACAAAGCTTTACACTGAAACGCAAAAGCCCACCACCCGGACGCCCAAGCCAGCCGGCCTGTCGCTCTCCGTATCGGTCGCGGCCTGTTACTATTATTCCAGAATGCCAGCCAAATGTGCGCTGATTACAGGAATTACCGGGCAGGACGGCTCGTATCTCTCGGAGTTCCTTCTGGCCAAGGGATACGAGATCCACGGTATGGTGCGCCGGGTCGCGCTGGAGGACCCCGACCATAGGCTTTCGCGGCTGCGCGACATCCGCTCCCGGCTGGTGCTGCATGCCGCTTCGCTGGAAAGCTATGCCAGCATCCACCGCGTCATCCAGGATGTACAGCCGGACGAGTGCTACCACCTGGCGGCCCAGAGCTTCGTCAGCTACTCGTTCGACGACGAATTCTCCACGCTGAACACCAACATTAACGGCACGCACTTCCTGCTGGCCGCCCTGAAATCCCTGGCGCCGCAGTGCCGGTTCTATTTCGCCGGGTCGAGCGAGATGTTTGGCCAGGCACAGGAAGCGCCGCAGCACGAGGGCACGCGCCTCCACCCGCGCTCGTCGTACGGCATCAGCAAGGTGGCCGGCTTCCATTTGACGCGCAATTACCGCGAGGCATACGGGATGCATGCGTCCAGCTGCATCCTGTTCAACCACGAATCGCCACGCCGCGGGTTCGAGTTCGTAACCCGCAAGATCAGCTCCGGGGTGGCGCGGATTCTGGCGGGCGCCTCGACCGAGCTGCGCCTGGGCAACCTGGAAGCCAAGCGCGACTGGGGCCACGCGCGCGAGTACGTGGAGGCCATGTGGCTGATGCTCCAGCAGCCCCAGCCGGACGATTACGTCGTGGCCACCGGCGAATGCCATTCCGTGCGCGAGTTTGCCGAGCTGGCCTTTGCGCACGCCGGCCTGGACTACCGCCGCTACGTGAAGCCCGATGCCGACCTCTTCCGCCCGGCGGAAGTCAACCTGCTGAAGGGAGATGCCAGCAAAGCCCGCCGCGTGCTTGGCTGGACCTGCCGCACCCGCTTCGAGGACCTCGTCCGGGAGATGGTGGAGCAGGACTGCCGCGCGCTAGAGATGGCTGCAAAGGTGCGCTGAAGTAGCCGGGTTTCGCGCTCACGCGGGAAACACTTGAGGCCGGTGGAACGCCGCAAGAAGCGCCAGAATGCCGGCCGCCGGCGGGAGATTGCGGATCGAGAGGGCTACTACCGCAGCCGCTCCCCAAAAGATTGCGCCAGCTATCCGCAGGATGCGTCCGGGCAAGCATCGCGGCCGGCAATTTCCGGTGTCGCAACAGGGGCTGACCCGGGCTTTCGCCAATGGTTCGCAATCACCCGCAGCGCCGCAGCAGGCCGAACAGGGATCCGATGAGGAGAAAAGCGCTCAAGAAGGTCAGCACCTCGATACCGCGTTCGTTGTCTCCGCCGGGGCCGTCCAGGCCAAAGGCGGTCGCCTGGTATCCGACCACGGCAGCTGCGTCGATGGTGAACACGGCCGCTCCACCCATCATGCCGCTCAGGACTCTCTCAGGCGTGAAGCGGCGCCACCAGTAAACCAGAGCCCCCACAATCACGGGGAGCAGAAAGTGAAGCTCGATGACCGGGGAAACGACGTCCGGGGTATCGGGTCGGGCATTCCACCGGGAAACGTGCAGATCGTAGACTAGCACATGTTTGCCAGACCCGCCTATAACTCCCTGAAAACAAGTGGGCGGTTTTTGAGTTTGGTCACTACATGAGGCATTCTCGTCCCTCCGGCGGAGATGGCGGGTCCAGTTGCGCGACGCCCAGAATCCGCAGCACCTCGGCGATATGCTGGTTGCCGCATATACAGAGGCATTATTTCAAGTGGAAAGCGGGCGAATTAAAGAGAACATTTGGCACTACATTTTGCGCCGCTCGCCGGATGCCAGCTTGTCTTTTCAATGGCTTAGCAGGAATCGACCCCTCGGCTAGGGCAAACATGCGCTAGCGGTTGTCGTCGTCTACGGCGATCTTCAGTGCGCGCAGGAAACGATGGTCCTGCGAGGTAAATTTCAACTTCCCGGTGGCTTCGAAGCCGCGCTTCGGCTGCTCCTCCTCCACCTCGGCGCTTTCTTCTTCTTCCACTTCCCCGTTTTCGTCCCTCCGATTGAAGCCGATGGTCGCTTCCAATACCAGGAAGACGTCATAGCCGGCTCGTTTTATCTCGCCGATCGCCTCCGCGATTCGGTCCGACTCGGAAAGCGAATCGTTGATCGCATTTCCCAGCTCCTGCATGAGGTGCTTCAATGGCTCGTCCACAAGAACTCCCTAACCGGTGGATGCGCCGAAACGTACCGGCGTTCCACCCTTGGCCTTCACACGCAAACTACCAAGCCAGCATCCACCCGTTCCGATTGTAGTGGAGCCGCCCGGAGTTCACAAGCAAAACCTACCTGTTCTATCGGCAATTTATGCGCCGGAGTGCAGTACCAGGGTGGCATTCCTGCGCTTCCTGGTATCGTTTTGATAGGATAGAGACGTGTGGAAGCGCGTGGCCATGCGCCAGGGCCGGGAAGCGGCGCGCTATTCGGCGGCCTTCATCAAGCACGTTGTGCCCGGGGTGGTAAGGCCCGCCCGCACCCTGTGGAACGAGCTTGTCGGGTTTCTTTTCTTGTGTTTCGGCGTCATGTTCGGATTTGCGACGGGGCGCTATGCCTTCCACTACGCGAATGCGTCGGTCGCCGAACGCCCGGGTGAGCTGATCCGTTTGCTTATGGCCGGATTCTGCACCTTGATTATGGTCTGGTACGGAATCAGTTCCTTCCTTAAAGCCCGCAAAATCTCGCGGTCATGAATCCCGCCGAGCCGAAGGCGCCCGCAGAAAACCCGGGTGAATTTCCGTATACCCGCGGAATTTATCGGGAGATGTATCGCGGCCGTCTGTGGACCATGCGGCAGTATGCCGGCTTCGGCATCGCCGAGGAGAGCAACCGGCGCTACCGCTATCTGCTCTCGCAGGGCACCACGGGCCTTTCCGTGGCGTTCGACCTTCCCACCCAGATGGGCCTGGATTCCGACCACCCCATGGCCGCGGGCGAGGTGGGGCGCGTGGGAGTCGCCATATCCTCGCTGGCCGACATGGAGACGCTGTTCGCGGGAATTCCGCTTCAGGATATTTCCACCTCGATGACCATCAACTCCACGGCCGCCATTCTGCTGGCGCTTTACGCCCAGGTGGCGCGGCGGCAGGGAGCGGAGGTCCGCAAGCTCGCGGGGACCATCCAGAACGACATCCTGAAGGAATATATTGCGCGGGGAACCTACATTTACCCGCCGCGGCCGGCGCTGCGCATCATCACCGACGTGTTCGCCTGGGCCAGCCGCGAGATGCCCGAGTGGAACCCGATCTCGATCAGCGGGTATCACATCCGCGAGGCCGGCTCGACGGCGGTGCAGGAAGTGGCGTTCACCTTCGCCAATGCGATCGCGTATATCGAAGCGGCGATCGAGGCGGGGCTGGAGGTGGACCGGTTCGCGCCGCGGCTCTCCTTCTTCTTCAACGCGCACAGTGACTTTTTGGAGGAGATCGCCAAGTTCCGCGCGGCGCGGCGGATTTACGCGAAGCTGATGCGCGAGCGCTTCGGGGCGCGGGAGCCGAAGTCCACCATGCTACGCTTCCACACGCAGACGGCGGGCTCGACGCTGACGGCGCAGCAGCCCGATGTGAACATCGTGCGGACGGCCGTCGAGGCGCTGGCGGCGGTGCTGGGAGGGACGCAATCGCTGCACACCAACTCGCGCGACGAAGCGCTGGGGCTGCCGACCGAGGAATCGGCGCGCATCGCTCTGCGCACGCAGCAGATCGTCGCCCACGAGACGGGGGTGGTGAATACCGCCGACCCGGTGGGCGGGAGCGAGCATATCGAAGCGCTGACGGGTGATATCGAGCGCGGCGTGGGCGAGTACCTGAGGACCATCGAGGAAATGGGCGGGACGCTGCGGGCGATTGAAACCGGATATATCCAGAACGAGATCCAGAGCGCCGCTTACGATTACCAGCGGGCGGTGGAATCGGGGCAGCGGATCGTGGTGGGGGTCAACCGGTTTCAGCAGGAGGGCGGGGGGAAGATCGAGGCGTTTCGGCTCGATCCGGAGCTGGAACGGTCGCAGATCGAAAAATTGCGGCAGGTGCGGGCGGGGCGGAGCGCCGCGGCGGTGCGGCAGGCGCTGGGAAAGCTGGAGGAGACGGCGCAGGGGACGGGGAACCTGATGCCGGCCATTTTCGCGGCGGTGGAAGCCTGGGCCACCGTGGGGGAGATCGCGGACGCGCTGCGGCGGGTTTTCGGGGAGTATAAAAGCTGAGAGGAATTGAGGGTCGGCCGCACTATCTTTAGATGCAGCGGGTGTGGATAGGTGTGCTGGCTTGCGCGCTGAAGGCGGCGGGGTCGCAGGCGACCACCGTCACCCTGACGGCCAGCGACTCCCATCCGGTCTATAACGAGAGCGTGACGTTCACGGCGACGGTGTCGCCGGCGGATCCGGCGCAGACGTGCTGCATCAGTTTCGTCTTCGACGGGGCGCAGTCGGGAGCGCTCACGCTGGCCAACGGCTCTGCCACCGTGAGGCATACTTTCACGCCGGGCACCCACACCGTCGGCGCACTTGATACGGGCGATGCCAACTATGCGGCATCGAGTTCGCAGCCGATATCGCTGGAGGTGGGGAGGGCGGCGACGCGCCTGAATTTGAGCGCGACCTACGGCGCGGCGGCGGAGGCGCAAATGGGGCAACTGGTGACCATCCAGGCCACGGTGGGGGTGGCGGGCCCGGCGAACCCGTTCGATGTGGACGGAGAGGTGGCCATTCTAAGCGGGGGAGCGGCGCTTCCGGGCTGCGCGAAGCTGTCGCCGTATTCCACGCAGATTGCCGCGAACGTGGTCACGTGCAACACCACATTTCCGGCGGCGGGACCGTACACCATCACGGCGCAATACAGCGGGGGCGGAAACACGCTGCCGAGCTCGGCCGTCATGAATGTGACCGTGGGGAAGGCGGCGCCGAGCGTGTACCTGGCCGCATCGCCCGCGTCGGGAGTGGTTTACGGGCAGCAGGTGGCGCTGGGCGCGCTGGTCATGGGGGCGGCGAACGTGGCCACGCCTACCGGGACGGCGGTGCTTTACGACGGCGCCACGGCGCTCGGCACGCAGCCGCTGGATGCCAACGGCCACGCGCTGCTGATGACCACGCTGGCGGTGGGGACGCGCCTGATCAGCGCGACCTATAGCGGCGACAACGACTACCTGGCGTTCCCCAACGCGGCGGCGGTGTGCCAATCGAGCGTAAATACCGCCGCCAATTGCCCGATGCCGGTGAATGTGCTGAAGGCCAACACCACGCTGGCGGTGGCGACGGATCCGGCGCAGGTGGGGCAGGCGGACACGCTGCGGGCGACCGTGACCATCGACGCGCCGGGCGCCGGGACCGTGGGCGGGACGGTGGATTTTACGGTGAACGGGACGAAGGTGTGCACGGCAACGGGGGGCACGTGCTCCTATACGTTTTCGCAGCCGGGGAGCTACCTGGTGGGGGCAAGCTACAGCGGCGACATCAACACCAATCCGAGCCAGAATTCGTTCACCCTGACGGTGGGCAAGCCGGCGGCGGCGGTGCAGGTGGCGGCGTATCCGACGGCGCCGGTTTACGGGCAGCCGGTGACGCTGAGCGCGTACGTGCCGACGTCGCAGGGGGTGGCAGCACCGACCGGGACGGTGATGTTCACGGTGGACGGCGCAGCGCTGGCGCCGCTGGCGGTGGCGGGCGACGGGCACGCCTCGCTGACCAACACGTTCGGCGTGGGGACGCACAGCATTACGGCGAACTACTCGGGCGATCCCAATTACCAGGCGAGCCATTCGGCGGCGTTGAGCCTGGCGGTGGGGAAGGCGGGGACAACGGTGGTGGTGTCCAGCGATCCGGCACAGGTGGCACAGCCGGTGATGCTGCGGGCGACGGTGACGGTGGCCCCGCCGGGAAGCGGAACGGCCGGCGGGACGGTGGATTTCACACTGGGCGGGAGCCCCATCGCCGGATGCACGGGCCGGGTGCTCAGCGGCGGGGGCGCGACGTGCAGCACGGTTTTTCCGCAGCTTGCGACGTATGCCATCGGAGCGAATTACTCTGGCGATGCGAATACCATGGCAAGCTCCGCCAGCGTGACGGTGAACGCGGGGAAGGCGGTGCCGGGCGTGTACCTGGCGTTCACGCCGCCGGCGCCGGCGTACGGGGCGCCGGTGACGCTGAATGCGCTGGTGATGGGAGCGCAGAACGTGGCGGCGCCCACGGGCACGGTGACGTTCATGGACGGCGCGGCGGCTCTGGGGTCGCGGGCGTTGGGGGGCGACGGAAAGGCGTCGTTTTCGGCGGCGCTGGGCGGCGGCGTGCACAGTATGCGCGCGGTGTACAGCGGCGATGGAAATTACCAGACCGCCACGGCGGCGGCTTCGGTGACGGTGGCGCGGGCGGCCACCAGCACGACGCTGAACGCGGTCATGGGGCAGCCGTTCGTGGCCACCGTGACGGTGGCGCCGCCGGCTGCGGGCATGCCGACGGGGTCGGTGCAATTCTTCAACGGGAGCGCGCTGCTGGGATTGGCGCCGCTGGTGGCGCAGGGCGCGATGGTGACGGCCACGTTTGCGGCGTCGAACCAAAGCGGGAGCATCACGGCGACGTATTTGGGCGACGGAAATTTCGCGGGGAGCACGTCGGCGGCCGTGGCGGTTTTGCCGCCCAAGGCGCTGGTGACAGTGACGGCGGACCATAATCCGGGGAGCGCGGGGCAGGCGGTGGCGTTCACGGTGGCGGTGTCGGGGAATCCGCCGGCGAATTCGGGGCCGCCGACGGGGACGGTGGCGGTGATCGCGGACGGGGCGAGCTTGGGAACCGCGGCGCTGGGCGGGGCGCCGCCGGTGTTCCAGGCAACGCTGGGGGTGGGATCGCACACCATCGTGGCGAACTATTCGGGCGATGCCGTTTACGCGGCGGCGAGCGGGACGCTGACCGAGGTGGTAGACACCGGCGCGGCGACATTGAACCTGACGGCGAGTCCGGCGGCGCCGGTCTTCGGGCAGGCGGTGACGTTCACGGCGCGGTTGCAGGCGGGCGCGACGCCGCCGGCCGGAACGGTGCAGTTTACGGACGGCAGCGCGAGTGTCGGGACGGCGGTGCTGGCGGCGGGCGCGGCTTCCGTGAAGGTGACCAGCCTGGCGGTGGGGACGCATTCGATCACGGCATCGTGGGCGGGCGATGCGACGTGGGCGGCGGCATCGGGGCAGATGGTGGAGACGGTGGGCCAGGCTTCGACGGCGACCACGCTGGCCATGGCGGGCGGCGTGCTGCGCGCGGCGGTGGCGGCGGTAGCGCCGGGCGCGGGCACGCCAACGGGGACAGTGCGGTTCGTGGATGCGGCGACGGCAACGGCGTTTGCGGTGGCGCCGCTGGCGGGCGGCGCGGCGACGGCGGGTGCGCCGGCGAGCGCGGGCACGGTGGCGGCGGTGTATTCGGGCGATGCGAATTTCAAGGGCAGCACGTCGGCGGCGGTGGGCGTGCTGGCGGCGGCGAATGCGGCGTCGTATGCCGGGGCGGCGGTGGCGCCGGACGAGATGGTGGCGCTGTTCGGGCCGAACCTGGCGGCGACGACCGTGTCGGCTCTGGCGGCGCCGGCGGACTCGCTGGGCGGAACGAGCGTGAAGATCACCGACAGCGCGGGCGCGGCGTACACCGCCCCGCTGCTGTTCGTTTCGCCGGGGCAGGCGGTGGCGCTGATGCCGGCGGACGTGCGGCCCGGGGCGGCGACCCTGGCGGTGACGAACGCGGGCGGGGAGGAGGTATCGGCGGCCATTGCTGTGACGGCCGTGGCGCCCGGGCTGTTCACGGCCGATGCGAGCGGACATGGGCTGGCGGCGGCGCAGGCGATCCGGGCGCACGCGGATGGAAGCAGCGACGATCCGCAGCCGGTGGTGGCGTACGACGCGGAGCAGAAGGCATGGATTGCGGCGCCGATCGCCTTCGGGGATGCGGGAGACAGCGTTTACCTGGTGCTTTACGGGACGGGCATCCGGCACTTCGCCAGCGCGCCGGTGTGCACCATCGGCGGGCAGGCGGCGCAGGTGCTGTATGCGGGAGCGCAGCGCGCGTTCGCGGGACTGGACCAAGTGAACGTGCTGCTGCCGCGGGCGCTGGCGGGAGCGGGGAGGGTGACGGTGATCCTGACCGTGGACGGCCAGGATTCGAACGGGGTGGATGTGGAGTTTCGGTGAACGGGCGCGGTGCGTTAGGATAGAGGGCCTGAGAGGAGACTAAGCGTGAAGACAACGATTTTGCTCGGCATGGCGGTGCTGTGCGGGACGGCGGCGTGGGCGGCGGAGTTCGACATCCGGCCGGGGTTGTGGGAGATGACCACCACCATGCAGATGAGCGGGCTGCCGCCGATTCCGAACTTCGACCAGATACCGGCGGAACAGCGCGCGCGCATCGAAGCCGCCATGAATAACGTGACCGGCCCCCATACCACCACGGTGAAAAGCTGCGTGACGAAGGAGGGGATCGACAAGGCGATTGCCCAGGCCAACAGCAACAGCAGGAACAAGTGCGAGACCAAGATCGTCAGCATGACGGCTTCCAAGGTGGTGATGCACATCGAGTGCACGCCCGACGCGAAGAACGCCGCAAAGACGACCGGCGACGTGACCATCGAGCGGCAGGACGCGGAGCACTATACCGGGACGGGGGCGATGAAGTCCACCGGCAGCGGACACTCGATGGATGTGAAGTGGACGATGGCCGGCAAGTTCGTTGCGGCGGACTGCGGGAACGTGAAGCCGGCGGGGCAGTGAGGGGGCAGGCGAGGCCGACTTATCCGAACCGCGGGTACAGAATCAGACGAATCGCTTGCAGCGGCAGCGGCAGCATCCAAGTCATGGCGTCCGTCTGCACAAAAAACATAGGGGTCAGGACCGAAATCAGCGCCGCCGTCATGGCAAGCCGCTCGGTGGTTTCTTCGGTTTCGTTCATGGCCACCAGACCCGCGCCGAGCAACACCGCCGGCACGGCATAAGACATACTACGCGTTACATCCTCCACGCAAAGAGCTGACGCTATGGCGGCGCCCAGCGCCAGCCCCATAGCGGCTGTCATCCCCCATTTCCGGCGCACCACAAGAGTCGTCAAGCCGCAGACCACCACCAGCCAGCCGCCACTCAGACCCGACCAGATGCCCAGGGGAATCACATTGAAGTGTTTCAGGAGCACGCTCATGCCGGTCCCGTCCCACGCCGTTCCGAGTCCGTAGGCCGCGGCGCAGTACCAGCGCGCTACGCCATACCCCAGAATGCCGGCGAGTAACGCCGAATTCCGCTCCAGCAAAAAAACCAAGGCAAGGGCGAGGAGCGCTCTTTCGTCCGTCCAGGCAGCCGCAAACGCCAGCAGTCCGGCGAGAGGAGACGAACGTACGGTCATTGCCAGTAGCACGAGGCAGATGGCAACGGCATCGTAGAAGCCGCCGAGGAGTTGATGGAAAGGCAAGGCGCCTGGCCAGGCGCAGCCTACCGAGAGGCATAGCCATAACGCTGCGATGCGACTGCCGGTGAGCCGGTACCCGGCCGCCAGCACGGCATACAGCGACACGATCCCGCACGCGGCAAAGAGGGCCAGAAGGCCGCCTGTCCCGAGATGGAGCACTTTAGCGAGCAGCGGTACGGTCAGTCGGAAATTGAGCTTGGCTTCGTGTGAAGCGCGCGGGAAGAGGCGGGTCATATCCGCAAACGGATTTTGCCATTTGATCGCCGCGTTCCTCCATGTCGCAACGACCTCCGGGTGCCGCAGGTATTCGTAATTCGGGAACGCGTGCAGCAGACAAACTCCCAGAACGATCACGACGGCCCTCGTCTTCCACCACCGCCCGGAGACAGTACGTTCCGCTATGTCGTGCAGATGCGCCTCAACCGTCCGCCACAACCGCGGCAAATCTCCGGAACGGGCCACGCCAGTAGAGGATTTCAGGGGCATGTGTGAGCTTAGGCTATCACGGGGGCGATCGGCCACGGCGGAGATTCGGCCTCGCGGCGGTCCAGCGATAATATCACATGCAATAGCGGACTCCTGTGTTTGGCGCCGTGCCGTATGATGACCCTATGCTTCGCGCAATCCTGGCGGCATGGATTCTGGCGTCCGGCGCGGTGGCCGCGCAGAAGGTCGAGGGCGTAGTGGTTAACGCCGTGACGGGCGCCGGTATTGCTGGGGTCAGGGTGCGGGTTTTTCCGGTCGACGGCGGTCCGGCGGATGGGCGCTCGACCGGTACGGACGCGGAGGGGCATTTTCGGATCGAGGGGCTCAAAGACGGAGCCTACCGCGCGATCTACGACGTTTCCGGATTCAAACGGATTCCCGCGCCGGGAAATGCACCGCCGCCTTTTGCGGTGGTCAGCGGCGGCCCGCCGGTGCGGCTGGAGATCAAGATGCAGCCGCTGGGGACGATTTCCGGGCGGGTGATGGACGGAAACGGAAGACCGGTGCCGGGCGCGGCGGTCCGGCTGGTTCGAGGGGAGATGGTGTGCGCAGTGCCGGTGTGCTTTGCGCCGAGCCAGGTGGCGAAGACCAGCGCCCACGGAGAATACACCTTTAAGGGCCTGGAGCCGGGCGCGTGGCTGGTATCCGCGGTGGCGCCGGCCACCTGGGCGCCGCCGGAAGCGCGCGGGCAGGAGCGGCTGGGGTGGGCCGAGACTTTCTATCCGGGCGTGGCCGACCCGCGGCTTGAGCAGACTGTGAACGTGCAGGCCGGGGCGGAGCAGTGGGGAATCGATATCAAGCTGGCGGCGGCGCCGGTGCACCAGATTCGCGGAAGAGTTTTGGGACCCGATGGCGCTCCGCTGGCGAAGGTGACGGTGGCGCTGCGCAAAGGGTTCGGGTCGGTCCTCACGCAGGATACTAAGGCTGACGGCAGCTTTGAATTCGCTTCGGTTATGGATGATGAATGGGACCTGTGGGCGTTTGGGGAAAGGAGCGGCGTTAAGCTGAAGGGCGCGCAAACGGTGGAGATCAAGGGGCGGGATTTGGAGAATTTCGAGGTGCGGCTGAACGCGCCGTTTGCGCTTCGGGGGAAGCTCATCATGGAGGTGCCGGAGGGTGTACCGGCCCCCGAAGCGCCGCCGATCGACATGCTGCTTGTTTCCAACATCCCGGCCACGACGGGCGGGGCGGACGCCACGATTGTGCGGCACTCGGACGACGGAAGCCTTACGGCGCGCAACGTCTACCCGGGCACGTACGAGGTCGAGCAGATTTCCGATCCGCCCGCGCCGTACTATCTGGACTCCATCCGGCTGGGGGACCACGACGCGCTGGGATTGGTTTCGATCCTGTCCGATGCGGAGCCGCTGACGATTACTTACAAGCTCGGCGGCGGAACCGTGCGGGGGACGATGGAAAACTGCGCCGGTCCCCTTCTGCTAATTCCGGTCGAGCGCGTGCTGCGCAGACGGGGCTTCTGGCGAGTTACGGAATGCCGCGAGAACGGCCGGTTCGAGTTTGCCGCGGTTCGGCCGGGCGAGTATTATGCGTTCGCTATCGCCTCTGACGACCCGGGTTCGTTTGCGGCCGTGATGAAGGATGACAGGCTCCTCGGCCAAGCCAGCAAAGTGACCGTCCGGGCGAACGAATCGACGGCGGTCGAGATTCGGCCGCTGCCACGATAGCGGTTACGCCGCGGTCCAGCCGCCGTCGATGGTCATGACGGAGCCGGTGACGAATTCGGCTTCGGGGGAACAGAGGTAGAGCACCATGTGGGCGATCTCGTCGGGGCGGCCGAGACGGCCGACCGGCTGGCGCTGGTTCAGTTCGGCGCGCACCTTCTCCTTTTCGTGCTTGTGGTACTTCTCCAGGTAGGCCTCGACGAAGGGCGTGTCCACGGTGCCGGGGCAGACGCAGTTGACGCGCAGGCGGCCGGCGTAATCGATGGCCAGTTGGCGGGAGAGGGCCACCACCGCGCCCTTGGTGGCACAGTAGGCGAAGCGGCGCTTCACCGCAACCAGGCCGGCCACCGAGCCGATGTTGACGATGGAACCCGCCGACGCCAGGAGCTTGGGGAGTGCCGCCCGGGTGACCAGGTACATGCCTTCGACATTAGCCCTGAGGATCCGCTCGAAATCGGCGGGCTCGGTTTCCTCGATGTTGCCCAC
Organism: Acidobacteriota bacterium; assembly: GCA_021787555.1. GTDB lineage: Bacteria > Acidobacteriota > Terriglobia > Bryobacterales > Bryobacteraceae > JAJYLS01. The sequence continues at coordinate 33,610 of JAJYLS010000005.1, forward strand.
CAGGCCGATGCCCGCGTTGTTGACTAGGATGTCGAGGCGGTCGATGGCGGAGAAGGCGGCATCGACGGCGGGTGGATGGGTGATGTCGAGGACCAGCGGCGCGGAGCCGGGAAGCTCGGCGGCGAGGGCTTCGGCGCGGAGGCGGTCCATATCCGCAATGGTCACCTGTGCGCCGGCATGGGCCAGCACGCGGCACGTGGCTTCACCGATGCCGCTGGCGCCGCCGGTTACCAGGGCGCGGCGCCCGTCAAGTCGGAAGGGAGTTTGCATGTTAGAGATAAGTCATATTGTCGCGCGCAGAGCGGAGACGCGCCACATTGTTTTCTGCATGGCTATCGGTATCGGCTTTCCGCTATCAGGTTAACGAACAGTAACGGGAATATTCGGGACAGGATGCGGTATCCTATTCCCTTATGCACAAAGGGTTCACATTGTGGTTTACGGGACTGTCTGGGGCCGGGAAGAGCACGGTCTCGGGGATTATCGAGCAGCGGCTGCGGGAACTTGGGGCCAGGGTCGAGTTGCTGGACGGGGACGTGGTGCGGACGCACCTCTCCAAGGGGCTGGGGTACAGCAAGGAGGACCGGGATACGAATATCCGGCGGATCGGGTTCGTGTGCGAACTGCTGTCGCGGAACGGGGTGATCGCCATCGCGGCGGCCATTTCGCCGTACCGCGCGATCCGCGACGAGATACGGGCGCGGGTTCCCAACTTCGTCGAAGTGTACGTGCAGTGCCCCCTGGAGGTGCTGGTGGAGCGCGACGTGAAGGGACTGTACAAGAAAGCGCTGGCGGGAGAGATTGCACACTTTACGGGGGTTTCGGATCCCTACGAACCGCCGGTGGCGCCGGAGGTGACGCTGGATTCGTCCAGCGAAACGCCCGCGCAAAGCGCCGACAGAATTTGGGCTACACTGGAACATCTGGGTTTGATTTCCTTTGATCGATCTGCACTCGCACACGCATGAATCGGACGGCACCTGCTCGCCCGCGCAATTGATTGACGAAGCGGTCTGCGCCGGGGTGAACGTTCTGGGTATTACCGACCACGATACGTTCGCCGGCTATGACGTGGCGATACCGCTGGCGCGCGCGGCGGGGGTGGAGTTGGTTTGCGGCATCGAGCTTTCGACCAAGCTGCACGGGAGATCCGTGCACCTGCTGGGATATTTCCTGGAGCAGGACCGCATGGCCGAATTCCGCGAATGGGTGCGGGATATGCAGGAGTCGCGGCGCGACCGCAACATACGGCTGGTGGCGCGGCTGCGGGAGCTGGGGCTGGAGATCACGCTGGAGGAAGCGGAGGCGCGCCAGCGGGGCATGACCGGCCGGCCGCACTTCGCGCAGATCCTGGTGGAGAAGGGCTACGTCTCGAACTACCGGCAGGCGTTCGACGATTACCTGGACGAATCGGCCAGGGGCTACGTGTGGCGGCGGGAGCCGCAGTTTGCCGAGGGCATCGAGCGGATCCGCAATGGCGGCGGGATCGCGTCGCTGGCGCACCCGGTGCGGGTGAACGGCGATGTGCCGGCGCTGATGCCGGAGCTGTGCGACTGGGGGTTGAACGCGATCGAGGCTTACCACAGCGATCACGGACCGGCGGAGACCGACACGTACCTGGGGCTGGCGCGGCACTACGGGCTGATGGTGACGGGCGGGTCGGATTTCCACGGCGTGGTGAAACCGGGAGTGTTGCTGGGGACGGGCTGCGCGGGGAACCTGAACATACCGGAAGATCTGCTGGAGCGGCTCAGGGAGCAGGCCCAGATGAGCCGCAGATAAACGCGGATAAACACGGATAGTCAGGGCTGGCGGGTGTAGGCCAGGGCGATTACTTTTTTGAATTCCGGGGAATAGACGGCGGAGGTGACTTCGGCTTCGGCGCCGTCCACCGCCAGTTTCGTGCCGGGGGCGGGCGGCTCGGCGGCGTCGAGCTCGAGGCGGACGAGTTTGCGGTTCACGTGGCCCTGCGAGCGGATGCGCTCGACGATCTCCTGGCCGATGTAGCAGCCCTTGTTGAAGCTCACTGCCTGGAGTTGCTGGGTTTCCTGGGGGAGGTTCTGGTCGGAGATGTCTTCGCCGTAGCGCGGCCTGCCGTTTTCGATGCGGACGGTGCGGGCGTCTTCGGGCGTGGCGGGGTGGGCGCCGGCGGCCTCGAGCTGGGCCACGATCTCCGGTTTCATCTCCGCGGCGCACCAGACGCGGAAACCGGGCTGGCCGGTGACGGTGAACGGCAGGACGATGCGGCGGCCTTCCGGCAGGTGGACAGCTTCCGCGGAGGGGCCTTCCACGCCGATGGTGGCGGTCTGTCCGGTGACATCTTCGAATTCCACCTGGTCGGCCACCTTGTACTTCAGGAGATGGCGGAGGACTTTTTCGCGGAGCTCCGGTTCGGTATCGATCAAGAAACTGGAGGGCGCGCGCGAGTACCAGTGGGGATCGGGGAGGCGGAAGATGGAGAGGTCGGCTTCGATGCGGCCCTTGGAAGTGAGGAGGAAGGCATAGCAGCCGGCGGCGGGGGCGATCTTCTTGATGTCGTTGCTGGTGACGTTGTGAAGGAAGCGGGCGGCATCGCGGCCATGGGCGGTGAGGCGGCCGCGAGCGCTCAGGTCCAGCCAGGCGACGGCGTGGCGGAGGGCGTGGTAGCCGGAGGTCACGGCAGCGGGCGTCATCCGCGGCGGATTTCCTTCGGTCACGGCGTCTTCTTCTCCACGGTCTTCTCGGCCACCTGGAAGTGGCTCAGGCTGTCGGCGTACTTGGAGACGCCGCGGTAGAGCGCTTCGGCGAGCTTCTGGCGGTAGTCGGACTTGCGCAGGAGGGCCTCCTCGCGTGGATTGGAGAGGAAGCCGATTTCCGCCAGGACCGAGGGCATGTTGGCGCCGATCAGGACGACGAACGGCGCTTTCTTCACGCCGCGGTTGCGCGAGCCGGGAAGGGTATGGGCGGAGAAGGCGTAGAGCGCAGTCTGGACGCGGGAGGCGAACTCGCGGGATTCCTCGGCCTTGTCGTGCTGGGTGATTTTCTGAATGATGTCGCGGAGCTCGAAGATGGATTTCTGGGAGCTGGCGTTTTCGCGCGCGGCGACGTCGAGATCGGCCTTGGAATCGGTGAAGTTCAGGTAAAACGTTTCGATGCCCGTTATGCGCGGATAGGGCGAAGAATTGGCGTGGATGGAGAGGAACAGGTCGGCATGCTTATCGTTGGCCAGGGCGGTGCGCGCTTCGAGGGGGATGAAGGTATCGTCAGTGCGGGTGTAGATGACTTCGGAGCCCATGCGCTGCTCGATCAGGGCGCCGAGGCGCTTGGAGATATCGAGGACCACGTCCTTTTCCAGCAGGCCCTTGGGACCGGAGGTGCCCTGATCGTGGCCGCCGTGGCCGGGGTCGATGACCACGCGTTGGATCTTAAGGCCGAGGGCGCGGATGAGGGATTCCTGGCCGCGGCTGGTGTGGCGGGCGGCCTTGCCGGGACCGGGAGGCGGCGTGGCGGCGGAAGTGACGGGTGCAGGCGTGGGCGAGGGGGCGGGCGCGGGTGACAGAGCGGCGGGGGCCAGGGGCTTAGAAACGGGCTGCGGTTGCGGTCTGGTGGGGACCGCGGCCGGTGGGGTCAGCTTAGCGGTCATGAGCGGCGCGACGGCGGTAGGGATGGGAGTGGACAACGCGGGCGGAGACGGCAGCGGCGCGGTGGGTGTGGTGGGCGTAGTGGGCGTATTGGTCGCCGGTGGTGGTGTGGGCGCGGCCGGATGGCCAAGCCGGAGTTCGACAATCAGGCGGTTGGGGTTGGTAAGCTGCGAGGGAACGGCTTCGGCACCATCGGCGACGTCCAGGACGATGCGGGTGATGTCGGGCTCGGTTTCGGCCACGCGGATGCGGTGGAGCAGCTTGTCATTCACGTTTTCGGTATAGAAGCGGTGGGCGTGGATATGCGGGCGGGCGTAGAGGATGTCGTAATAGATGCGCTCGGGGTTGTGCAGGCGGTCGCCGCGGAACTTGAAGTCGCCGGAGACCTGGATCACCACGCGGGTGACGCCGTCGAGCGACCAGTGGCGGACGGCGGTGACAAAATAGTGGCGGACGGGACCCGCGCCCTGCGCCATCAGGATCGAAGTGCAAAACACCAGGGCTGCGATCCGTTTCATACGTCCTTACCTGTTGACGTATCGAACAGTCCCGTCGGATTCAACGATTTGCCCGATGTGCGCGGGACCGGAAGGGGCAGCGGGGGGTGCGGCGGCCGGGGCGACCGCTGGCTGACGCTCGCGGCTCCGTTCGAGTTGCTTTTCGACGGAAATCAGGTAATCCCGGGTTTCCTTGTAGGGGGGAACGTGCCCGCCGTACTTGGCGACGGCGCCTTCGCCGGCGTTGTACGCGGCCAGCGCCAGGGGATAATTCCAGTTATACAGATCGAGCAAATACTTCAGGTAGCGGGCGCCGCCCTCGATGTTGTCGGCGGGGTTGAAGACATCCGATACGCCGAAGCGGCGGGCGGTGGACGGGATGAGTTGCATGAGGCCGAGGGCGCCTTTGGGGGAGATGGCGAAGGGATTGTAAGCGCTTTCGACCTGGATGACGGAATGGATCAACTGAGGTTGGAGGCCGTTACGGGCGGCGGCCTGGTCGACGAGGTCGTCGATGGCGCGGGGCAGTGCGGGCGGGGGCGGGGGCGCGAGTGCGGCGTCGGAAACGACGCGCGGGGCGACGACCGTCTCGGCGACGGCGCGCGCGGCCACGGGCTTGGGAGTGACGATCACGCTTCTCACCAGCCTACCGGTACGGGGATCGGCGCGAACCACGCTGGTGATGCGGCGCGGAGCGCCGGCCGCATCGGCCGCCCAAATCGCGGACGCCGCGAGGACCGGGATCCCAATCAATTTAAAACAGGATGATAGCAAATTGTTTCGCTCCTGTATACTCTACCGGCACGATTCGGACGCGGACCCGCGAACCCCAATGTTATCATTTTCGTGTGGATTTCGGGGCCGCGGACAAGTGCGCGGGGTACGTGCTGGTGGGTGGGCGCAGCTCGCGGATGGGGCGGGACAAAGCCTTTCTGCCGTTTCGCGGGGGCGTGCTGGCCGGCGCGGTGGCGCGGGCGGTGGCGGAAGCAGCGGGGAGCGCGGTGCTGGTGGGAAATCCGGCGATCGGGATCGGATATCCCGCGATTCCGGATCTGTATCCGGGCGAGGGGCCGCTGGGCGGCATCCTGACGGCGCTCCGGCACACCTCCGCGGACTGGAACGCGATCGTAGCTTGCGATTTGCCGGACCTGGGGGCCGCACTGCTGCGCGAATTGCTGCGCGAGGCGCGGCGGCGCGATGCGGGCGTGCTGATGGCGGCGGGGCGTTCGGGGCAGGCGGAGCCGCTGTGCGCGGTCTACCACCGGAGGGTGCTGGCGGCGCTGGAAGAGGCGTTCGGGCGCGGCATCCGCAAGATCACGGAAGCGGCGCGGAACGAGATGCAGGTGGCGGCGGTGGAATGCGAGTTGCACAACGTTAATACCCCGGAGGATTGGGCGGGTTATGCAGGCAAATGATCCCTACCCGCATTACATCGAATTCCGGCACGTTCATAAGACGTTCGACAAGCCGGTTTTGGTCGATGTGAATTTTCACGTGGACGCGGGGGAGACGGTGGCCATCATCGGGCGCAGCGGGGTGGGGAAATCGGTGACGCTGTCGCACATCATGGGTTTTCTGAAGCCGGACAGCGGGCGGGTGATCGTGGCGCACGAGGACATCACCGATATGGGGGAAGAGGACCTGCGCCGCATCCGCAGGAAAGTGACCATGGTGTTTCAGTCGGGGGCTCTGTTCGATTCCATGACGGTGGCGGAGAACATTCTGTTTTCGCTGGAGCTGCGGGAGGATTACGACCAGCGGAACAAGGAAGACGTGGTGAACGGGCTGCTGCACCTGGTGGACATTCCGCAAGCCAGGGACATGTACCCGGCGGACCTTTCCACGGGATACAAACGCGCGGTGGCGATTGCGCGGGCTCTGGCGGCGCAGCCGCAATGCGTGCTGTACGACGAGCCGACCACCATGGTGGACCCGATCATGTCGGACCACATGGGCGACCTGATCGTGCGGCTGAAGAAGCAGTTGCGGCTGACGGCGATCGTGGTGACGCACGACCTGGACCTGATGTACAAAGTGGCGGACCGGGTGGTGTTCCTGTACGAAGGGCAGGTGATTTTTTTCGGCCCGGTCGGGGATCTCCAGCGGTCGGACCACCCGCACATACGAGCGTTTCTGGAGATGGATCGCGTTGTTCGGGTATAGAGTGTCACGGTCGCGGACGGCTCCGTACGCAGGCATACACGCCCGTGCGCGAATCGTACATTTTGGTGCGCGGATACACACCAGGACGGGAGTTTCCGGAATAAACTTCAAAGCGATTAGCCGATAACCTGGGATTAGGCGGGGTATGCGGGAGATCGTTTAATCTTTGTGGGTGAGCTCCGGAAAGCTTGTGCAAGGGAAAAACGCAATTCTCGTCGTGGATGACGAGCCAGGGGTCCTCCGCGTGGCCACGGCAGCAGTTGGGACCGCAGGCTACCGCGTCATTGTTGCTGGAGACGGAACCGCCGCGTGGGAGGAGTGGCTGACGCACCGCGAGGAAATCTGCCTGGTGCTGAGCGACGTGGTGATGCCGGAGATGGACGGGCTGGCGCTGGCGGAGAAGATTCTGGAAGCCGACCCGGCGGCGAAGATCCTAATGATGTCGGGGTACTCGGACGCGGCGCTGGAGGTACGCGCGCGGAAGACGCTGCCGTTCATCCGGAAGCCGTTTCTGACGGGGGACCTGCTGCGCAAGATCGGGTCCATGACGGACGGGGCGCGGCCGGCGCGATAGGACCGGCGGTCAGCGCGGCGCAGATGAATTGCGCTATGCTCGTGATTCAAAGGAGAACAGATGCGCCGAAGAGATTTGGTCTCGATGCTCGCGCTTTCCGCCGTGCCCAGGGGGCTCCCAGCTGCGCAGAGCGGCCCCAAGCTTAGCTCCGTCATAAAGAAGGGGCGGCTGAAACAGGGAGTCACCAAGGGCGTATTCGGCCGGAAGATCGATTTCGAGAGCCAGTGCCGGATTGCCGCCGAGTTGGGATGCAAGGGGTTCGACCTGACGCGCCCCGAGGAATGGCCGACGGTGAAGAAGTACGGGCTGGTTCCGACCATATGGCCCAACGGGCCTGGCGGCACAATCAAGGACGGGCTGAACCGGAAGGAGAATCACGCGCGGCTGGAGAAGGCCATGCACGATGCGCTGGACCAGGCGGCGGCCAACGGGGTGCCGAATGTCATCTGTTTTTCCGGCGTCCGCGCCGGAATGGACGACCGCACGGGCGCGGACAACTGCGTGGAATTCCTGAACAAGGTGAAGGCGCACGCGGAAGACAAGGGTGTGACGATCTGCATGGAGTACCTGAACAGCAAGGTCAACCACCCGGACTACATGTTCGACCACATCACCTGGGGCGTGGACGTGATGAAGCGCGTCAATTCGCCGCAGTCGAAGATCCTGTTCGACATCTACCACGGGCAGATCATGGACGGGGACATCGTGCGGAACATCCGGACCTACTACCAGTGGATCGGGCACTTCCACACGGGCGGGAACCCGGGGCGGCACGACATCGACGAGACGCAGGAGCTGAATTACCGGTTCATTGCGCAGTCGATCGTGGAGTTGGGCTACACGGGATACCTGTCGCACGAATACTCGCCGTGGCCGGGGCACGAGCCGGTAGCTGTATTGAAAAAGGCGATGACGATCTGCGACGTGTAGGCCCGCTACTTTCCGGCGCCGCTCCGGGGGTTAGGGTGGCGCTATAGCGCCACCGTTTCCCGCTCCCAGGCCGAATGCGAGCACGCATTGTAGAGAATGCGCCGCACCTCCGGCTCGTACAGCGGTTGGGCCAGCACGTCATAAGCGCCCAGGTTCAATGCTTCCGCCCAAAACCGGGCATCCGCCTGGGGATCGGTGACAATCACTTCGAGCTCACGTGGGGACTCGCGAACCAGGTGCAGGACATCTACCCAGTTCCCATCGGGGAGAGCGGCTTCCGTCAGAACAACATCATAGTTTTCCTGTTGAAGCTTGGTGCGCGCATGGTGCAGTGTTTCTGCATAGTCCATCGCCAGGGGGAGTGACCGCAGCATGTGCGTTAGGTGGCGGGCATCTTCCGAATGCCCGGAAATAAATAGTATCCGGGATCTCATTATGCACGCTCCTTCTTTTTTCTTAATCTACTTTAATTCTAGCCCGCTCGTGAGTACCTACGATGACAATTTCCCGAAAATACGGTAAAAAGCTTACGAATCCAGGCAGCTCCCGCAGCGTGCCGGCCGGCTGTCACAAATCCGCCGCTGCCAGCCGTTTTCAGATTGGTTCCGGAAACATTCGCCAGCCACATGCGTCAAAAGCGTTTACAAGTTTTTACAGGAGAATCCTTTATGTTCCGTGCCGCCGGTGCCGCCCTGCTTCTCTGTACGTCCATCGCCTTGGGACAGCAGGCTAACCCCAAGCTTACGTTTGAAGTAGCTTCCATTAAGCCGGCCGCTCCGCAAGCCATCGGCCGCATGATGATGGGCGGGGGCGGCGGTCCGGGAACCCCCGATCCCGGCCGGATGCGCTTCACCAACATGCCGCTGCGATTGCTGATCACGCGCGCCTACAACGTGCAGCCCTTTCAGGTTTCCGGCCCTTCCTGGATGAACGACGACCGCTTCGACGTGATCGCCAAAGTGCCCCATGGCGCCACCAAGGAGGATGCCCTTGTAATGCTTCAGAACATGCTGGCGGACCGCTTCAAACTGAAGCTGCACAAGGAAAGTAAGGAAGCGCCCATTTACGAACTGGTGGTGGCCAAGGGGGGCATCAAGATGAAGAAGTCGGAGAAAAGTGCGGCGATGCCGGGCGAAGGCGCGGGTGGTCCTCCGCCCGGCCCTCCTCCCCCGGATCAGCAGGTCCCTGACAAAGGTGGACCCCGAGGAATGCCGAAGATGGGGATAATGATGAGCGCTAATACCAACCGGCTGCGCATGCAGGGCGATGCCATGAACATGGCCCGCCTGGCCGACCTTCTGAGCATGCCGCTGGGCCGCCCGGTAGTCGATAAGACCGGCCTGACCGGCGCTTACGACATTGCGCTCGAATTCTCTCCCGAAGGCTTGGGGATGATGCGCGCGGGACCCGGGCCTATGATGATGGGGCCGCCGCCGGGAGGCGGACCCGCGGGAGCGGGCCCCGGGACTGAAGCTCCTCGCGACGCGAACGATTCCGGCCCTACCATCTTCACCGCGCTCCAGGAGCAACTCGGCCTCAAGCTGGAATCGCGCAAGGGGCCGGTCGAGCTGTTGGTGGTCGATAGCGTGGAGAAGATGCCGACGGAGAATTAGAGCGGGTCGAACACTTCGGAGAGCGGTACATAATCAATGGCGGCGCTTCGAAGGTATCGATACGCGGGTCTTCGAGGGTCGCGCAAACATCGGGAACGCGGATCCGGGTTTTGGCTGTTCGAACTCGCATCGACGGCCAGACATACAAGTCCGGATGCGGCCCTCGCAGCCCCACGATGAGGTTCCGGAGAACGGCGCTGTGCGGCCGCAGACCGACGTTCCGCTCCACCAGCGCTCCGTCTACGTATTCCCGGTCGGGCGAATACGAACCGTGCGAGTACTCGTTGAGGGAGATCATTACCTCATGCGCCTCGCTGTGCCAGGTGGTCCTTGAGGATGCAGCGGTCCATGACCACCTCCAGCCCGGCGGCTTCCGCCCGCCGCGCGGCCTCTTCGTGGACCACGCCCTCCTGCATCCAGATCACCTTGGCGCCCTTGCGGATGGCCGCCTCGACAATCTCCGGCACGAACTCCGGCCGCCGGAAGATATCCACGATGTCCACCGGCTCGGGCACGGCGTCCAGGTCCGGCCAGGCGCGCTCGCCCAGCACTTCGCTCTCGAACGGGTTCACGGGAATGATGCGGTATCCGGCGCGCTGCATATACTGCGCCACTCCGAAACTGGGCCGGTACCGCTTGTTCGATAGCCCCACGACCGCGATGGTCCGCGCGGTGTTCAGAATCTCCGCGATCTTCTTCATCCTGCTTTCCGCCTGCCCGGCCCGCGCTCGATGGCCCGCTTCAGCCTGGCCACTTCTTCCTCGCTCAGCCGCCGGAACTCGCCGGGTTTCAGCGCTCCCAGTTCGATGGGTCCGATGCGCACCCGCTTGAGCTTCTCCACCAGCCGCCCGAAGTGCTTGAACATCAGCCGCACCTGCTGGTTGCGCCCTTCGTACAGCCGCACCTCGTACCACGGGTTTTCGGCCTCGTGGATCATCTTTAGTCCCGCCGGCATGGTGCGCCGTCCCATGAAGAT
>JAJYLS010000231.1 GCA_021787555.1 Acidobacteriota bacterium
ACGTGCTGCTGGTCCTCGAAGCGCTCGGCGACGCGCTGAGGCAGCAGGGTTTCCGCCCGGCCGGCGATGGCTGCGCGGCGGCCGAGAAGGCGCTGGCCGCAAAGGCATAGCGGCGCGCTTCGCGTGGCCGCGGACAGCCGAATCGCCTGTCCCACCTGCCTGGCGCGCAAACCAGACAGCATTGGCGCTAACGAGGCCCCGCCTCGCTGCGCCGGGCGGCGGCGCGGAACAGGTCGCCGGCGGAACTGAGGACCACCCAGCGGAGCCGCAGCGGCAACTCGGGATGGGCCGCCAGGAAGCCGTGCACCGTGGCCGCGGCTTCGGGCGAGCGGTAGGCGCTCAGACTGGCGTCGGCCCAGCGCTTGGGGAAGAAGATGTCGCCGGTGCGCTGGATTTCCGGCAGCAGATCGAGCGCGGGCCGGATGAACTCGCGCGATTGCGGTTGCCGCAGAGGGTGGTTCAGGTAGCGCAGCGATTCGAGCACCCAAGGTTCATGGCGGCGGTTCGAGACGTCGCGGAGGCGCGCGAAAGCCTGCTCGCGCACTGCGGGATCGGCGGAGACGGCGGGCATGACAAACTCGAATTCCGCCTTCCGGTCGGGGTTGCGCAGGCGGTCGCGCTGCGCCGCCAGAATCTGCTGCCAGCCGGAACCCTGGTGCAGCGCGAGCGTGAGCGCCATTTCCATTTCGTCGGTTTCGGCGAAGGTGAGCCCGGGGATTTTCTCTTCGCGCCGCCACACGCGCTCCAGCCAGACGAGGCCGCCGCGGGTCAACACCACATCGCGGAAGGCGTTGAACCATGCCGCTTTCCGGCTCGCGGTCGAGGCTTGCGCCAAACCCGCGCGGAGGAACGCCTCGAACGCCGGCGCGCGCGCGGTGCGCTCGCCGGACGGAATTTCCACCCAGAACGCGCGGACCGCGTAAGCCAGGATGCGCTGCGTGTTCTGCTCGTCGCTCTCGCGCGGCAGCGCGCGGATGGCGAGATCGAGGAATTGCGCCGGTTCGACGCGTCCTTCGAGGAGGTTTTCCCAGAGATCCACCCACGCGCTCGCGCGGGTGAGCGGATCCGAGATCGCCTCCAGATGATCCAGCAGGTAGCGGAGCGTCGCCGTGTCGAGTTGGAAGAGGCCGTAACCGAGGCCGCCTCCGTTCGGGATGACGTAGAGCGGGCGCGGGAGACCGCGGACCTGGGGCAGCGTAGTGTCGGCGCCCTCGATGGCCAGATCGTATTGCCTGGCGCCGCCGCCGAAGCCCACGGTGACGCGCAGGCGCTGGGGCCATAGCAGATTGCGCCCCAGCGGATCGCGCTGGCGCAGCGCCAGCGCCGCGATTTTGCCGCCCGCGCCGCAGCGCAGTCCGGTGGCGATTTCCGGCCGCCCGCGCTGCTCCACCCACGCCTGGCTCCACTTGGCCACGCCCGGATGCCGCGCTTCCAGGATCTTCACCAGGTCGAGCCATGTGGCGTTCCCGAAAGCGTAGCGCTTGAGGTACTCACGCATGCCGTCGCGAAACCCGTCCGCGCCGAGCATCGTTTCCAGTTGCCGCATCACAATGGGCGCCTTGTCGTAGATGATGGCGCCATAAAGCGAGCCGGCCTCGTCGAGGTTGGCAAGCTGCTGGCGGATGGGGTTCGAGCCGGCGGTGCGGTCCACGTCGTACGCAGAGGGGTAATGGCTCAGGAAGAAGCGCAGCTCGTGGTTGATTTCGGGAAAGCTGGGATTGACGACTTTGGCGGCCATGAAATTGGCCATCACTTCCTTCATCCAGACGTCGTTGAACCAGCGCATGGTGACCAGATCGCCGAACCACATGTGCGAGGTTTCGTGGGCGATGTCGCTGGCCCGCGCGAGCAACTGGTTCTGCGTGGCGGAGGGATCGAGCATCAGGGTGGACGCGTTATAGAAGATGCAGCCGGCGTGCTCCATGCCGCCGAATTGGAACGACGGAATCAGCACGAAATCGACCTTGCCCCAGGGGTACGGAATCCCGGTGTACTGTTCCAGCCAGGCGAGGGCGCGGGCGTGCAGGTCGAAAATGGCGTCGCGGTTGCGTGCCACTTTGGCGGCGTCGGTTTCGCGGTGGAACATGCGGAAGGTGCGGCCGTTGCGCACGGCGGTCTCGACCTGGAACCGCCCCGCGGCGAAGGCGAATAAATAGGTAGGCAGCGGCGGGGTTTCGGCGAACCGCACTACGGTGCGGCCGTTGCCGGTGGCGCGGCCGGTTTCGGCGCCGTTGGCCACCACCTGCCAGGCGGCGGGAATATCCAGCGTGAGCGCGTACCGGGCTTTCAAACTCGGCTGGTCGAAGCAGGGAAAGGCGTAGCGAGCGCGCGCGGGAACGAACAGCGTGTACAGGAAATCGGGGTTTCGATTGAGCGATTCGTCGCCGGCCACGAATTCGATGTGGAAGGCGTTTTCGCCGGCGCGGGTAGCGGCGGCGGGAACCAGGATGTGCCCATCGGCGAAATCGAAGGCGACGGGCTTGCCGGCCGCGCGGAGCGAGAGAATGCGGTCGCGCGGCTGCGCGAAATCGAGCGCCACCGCGCGCGGCTCGTCGAGCTCGAAGCGCACGGTTTCCATCCCGCGCACGGGTTCGGCTTTGGATTCGGGAATGCGGAACGAAAGCTCGTAGCGGAGCGCGCGGACTGCCGCCGCGCGTTCGGTTGCGAGCGTCTCCGGCACGCCGGGACCGGGCGCGACCGCTGCCGCCGCGAAGGGGGCCAGCGCGCAAAGCAGGAGAGCGATGTGGAGCATCTCTAATCAGCTTCCCACCGGAAGCGCGCCGCCGCGACCGCGCCGAACAGGAGCGAGCATCCCAGCGGCAGCGCAATCGGCAGCGCCGCGAAAACAGCGGGCGTGCGGCTCGGATGGCGTTCCGGTTCGTGCGAGTGCATGGTAGGGTCGGTATATGCTGAGCGGCAAATTGGCGGTAGTGACGGGCGGAGCGAATGGGATCGGAGCGGCCACGGCGAGGCTGCTGGCGGCGAAGGGAGCCTCGGTGGCGGTTTTCGACCGCGAGGCGCCGCGCGAGGACTTCGGCGCGCACCATTTCCCCGTGGATGTGACCAGCCGGGAATCCATCGACGCGGCATTTGCCGCCGCAGGCACGCCGGATATCCTGATGGTCAACGCGGGCACCGCAGAAGAGCAGGATTTCCTGGACCACACTGCCGGACTTTGGGAGCGGACCCTGGCCGTGAACCTCAGCGGGGCGTTTCACACCCTCCAGGCCGCTGCCCGTCTCATGAAAGCACGGCGGCGCGGGGCAATCGTGATCACAGCCTCCACCAATTCCTTCGACGGCGAGGCGCGCCTGACGGCTTACAACGCCAGCAAGGCCGGCCTGCTCGGGCTGCTACACACCACGGCCAACGAGTTGGGGCCCTACCGCATCCGCGTCAACGCCGTCTGCCCCGGGCTGATCCGCACGCGCCTCACGGAGGCCCAGTTTTCGAACCCGGACCTGCTGCGCGAATATTTCCGGCACATCCCGCTGGGCCGCGGCGGCCGGCCGGAAGAGGTAGCGCAGGCGTGCGTCTTCCTGGCGTCGGACGAGGCATCTTACATCACCGGCGCGACGCTGTGCGTGGACGGCGGCCAGATGGCCGGCAAGTTCGGCACGTGGACCGAGTCGCGCGCGGAATTCAGCCAAGGGGAATGGCGGCTGCGCTGAGCAATTCCTGCAACAGCGGCGTCTGCGGATACGGGTGCCCGCGGTACTGCCGGAACCCCTCGCCGTGCGAAACGCCCGCTAGCGCTCCCCGTTTTCGCGTCCACTCCTCCATGAGCGCCACGTAATCCGGAATCCCGTGCTGCTTGCGGAGCCAGTTGCGCTGGCTGGCATGCTCCGCGAGCATCTCGCGCTTCCGCCCGAACACGTCCGCCACGTTGACGATGAAATCCGGCCGGATGAGATTGCCCTCGCGGTCGCACCCATCTACCGGGTCGATGAAATAAAGGTGCGGAATCGCGTCGCTCGCCGGGCTCGCCGTCCTATAATTCGGCGCCGAGGCGGCAAAGCACGCATCGCGCACCAGGACGCTGGCGGCTTCGTGATCGCAATGGTAGTCCGCCGGCGAGGGCGCCAGCACGATCTCCGCGCGCGCCTGCCGCAGCGCTTCGGTCACCCGCCGCCGTCCCGCGTCGTCGTTGAAAATCGCCAGGTCGCGGAATTCCAGGCACAGATAGGCCGCGCCGATGCGCGCCGCCGCGGCGGCCGCTTCCCTGCGGCGGATGTTGGCAATCTCCTCCGGGCCGAATTCGTGCGAGCCGCAGTCTCCCGGCGTCAGGGTGGCAATCGTGACCGCGTGACCGCGGCCGGCCAGCAGCGCCACCGTGCCGCCGGCCAGAATCTCCACATCGTCGGGATGCGCATGAATCGCCAGAATGCGGGCCATGCTCACCATTTTCGCGCAGCACCGGCGCCTCCCGGCACTCCCCCAGCCCTGAACCTTTTTTCCGCCGTGTATTCATGAAATAATGTGCCTGTGAAACTGGCGGTGATTGGGCTCGGATTCATGGGCAGCACCCATGTGAAGGCGGCGCTCCAAATGGCGGGCGTCGAAGTGGCGGCAGTCTGCGACCAGGACGAGAAAAGGCTCTCCGGCGATTTCAGCGAGGTCCGCGGCAATACCGCTGATCCCGGCGGCAGCGTGGACCTTTCGGCCGCGAAGAAGTACCGCGCGGTCGGCGACCTCCTGGCAGATCCGTCGATCGAAGCCGTGGACGTCTGCCTGCCCACGGGAATGCACGAGCGCACGGTGATTGAAGCCCTGCGCGCCGGCAAGCACGTGCTCGTGGAAAAGCCCATGGCGCTCGATGGCGCATCGGCCGACCGCATGGTCGCCGAAGCCGAGCGCCAGAAGCGCGTGCTCATGGGCGCGCAGGTGGTCCGCTTCCTGCCGGAGTACGCCGCGCTGCGGGAAACCGCGCGGAGCGGCCGCCTCGGCGCCTTGCGCGGTGCCATCTTCCGCCGCCGTTGTGCCGCACCCGGGTGGGGCGTCTGGGAAGGCGGCGGCGCCTTCGACCTGCTGGTCCACGACGTGGATTTCCTCCTGCACCTGCGCGGCAAACCCGAGGCGCTCTCCACCACCGGCTATTGCGACAACGACGCCGGCATCGATATCCTCCATGCCATCTTCTTTTATCCGGATGGTGCCGACGTGCTCGTTACCGGCGGCTGGCTGAACCGCGGCTCGTACCCGTTCTCCATGGAATTCACCGCCACCTTCGAGCGCGATTCCATCGAATTCAGCACGGCCAGCGGGGCCGGCGTGATGAAGTGCCCGCCGAACGCCGGCTACGCCGCCGAGATCGCGTATTTCGCGCGCTGCTGCGCCGGCGAGCCCAACCGGCTTTGCCCGCCGCGCGAATCCGCCGATGCCATCAAGTTGCTGCGGCTGGCGCTCGAAGCGCGCGGCCGCCGGGGAGAGAAAATCGCATGCACGATCTGAAGCCGCTCGAGCCCGGCGCCATGTTCTGGGCCGAGCGCGACACACTGGACGAGATCCGCGCCCTCGGCGTCCGCTGCGGGCAGATGGGAATTCCCGGCGGCATGCGGCTGACCCCCGCCACGGCCCAAGCCTGGAAGTCGGACCTGGAGATCGTCACGGTCTTCGCCGCCTACGAGGGCGAAGATTACGCCGATATCCCGACCGTTCAGCGCACCGTGGGCTTCATCCCGGCGGCCACGCGCGAAACGCGCGAGCGCCGCACGTACGAGGTGAGCGATTTCGCCGCTGCCCTGGGAGTGCACAGCATCGCCTGCCACATCGGCTTCGTCCCGGAGGATACCGCCGATCCGGATTACATAGCGGTTCGCGCCCTGGTCCGCCGCGTCTGCGATTACGCTGCAAAACACGGCCAGTCCTTCGCGCTCGAAACCGGGCAGGAGGCCGCGCCGGTCCTGCGGCGCTTCATCGACGACGCCGGCCGCCCGAACCTGCGCATCAATTTCGATCCCGCCAACATGATCCTCTACGGCTCGGGCGACCCCATCGAAGCGCTCCGTCTGCTCGGGCCGCTGGTCGCCTCGGTGCATTGCAAAGATGGCGACTGGCCGCCGCCCGGCGTGCCGGGCGCGCTGGGCCGCGAGCGCCCGCTGGGCGAAGGCTCCGTCGGAATGGCGCGCTATGTCCGCACGCTGGCGGAGATCGGTTTCCGCGGCCCGCTCAATGTCGAGCGCGAAACCGAAGACCAGCAGGAGCGCCTGCGCGATATGGCGCGCGGCATCGCCCTGCTGCGCTCGCTGTTATCCAAGGAGGCTGTTTCGCAATGTTAATTCTCGCCGCTGTACTGGCGGTCTTCGTCTACGGAATGATCGCCGCCATGCTGGGAACCATCCTGCCGGATTTCTCCCAGCGCTTTAAGCTTTCACCGAAGCAGAACGGCAACATCGCGCTGGTGCAGGCGCTGGGGTTGATCGCGGCGTCGATCTTCACCGGCCCCCTGATCGATTCGCAGGGGACCAAGGCCGGCCTGCTGTTGGGCCTCGGCCTGGCCTCTCTGGCGCTGTTGCTGCTGCCGCGCTCCACCGGCTACGGATCGGTCGTGTTCTACCTGCTGCTGCTCGGACTGGGCGGCGGCTGCATCGTCAACGGCGCCTTCGCCCTGGCCGGCAGCCTCGGCGGCAATCTCGCGCGCGTCTTCAACCTGGTCAACCTGTTCTTCGGCCTCGGCGGCATGGCCACGCCGTTCATCGCGGCCAATCTTTTTAAACGCAATGCCATCAAGCTGTGCTATTTCGCGGGCGGCATCACCGCCGCCACGTTCGTTCTGCACTCTTCCATCGCCATGCCGCCGGCGCGCATCGGCTTCGAGCTGACGCGCGTCAGCGCGCTGGTCAGCTCTCCGGTCTTCTGGGTATTGGGCGCCATGCTGTTTCTTTACACTTCGACGGAAGTCGGCGTGTGGAACTGGATGGTGCGCCACCTCATCGCGCAGGGCATCTCCGAGGGCACCGCGTTGAACATCCTCAGCCTCGGCTTTGCGCTGGGCATCACGCTCGGGCGCGTGGCCGTGGTCCCCGTGCTGGGTCCGGTATCGCCCAAGATGGTGACGCTGGTCGCCGCCGCGGCCATGATCGTCACGCTTCTCATCGCCCTGCGCGCCACGCGCGCCATGGTCGCGGGCGTGGCCGTCTTCTGCGCCGGCCTGGCCATGGCCCCGGTCTTCCCCACCGTGAACTCGATGGCGAGCGAAGCCTTTCCCGAGGTCCGCGCCACGGCCATGGGCCTCTGCCAGACCTTCGGATGGGTCGGCCTGGCGGTCAGTTCGGGCATCATCGGCGCGATCGCCGGCGGCGACCCCAAGCGCCTGAAGAAAGCGCTCCTCATCCTGCCGCTGTTCTCCGCCTTGATCGTGGTGGCGAACCTGGTGCTGCTCGGCCTGCTGAAATAGGACCCTCCATAGCGATAGAATAGGCGCGCTATGGCACTTCCCGAGAGACGCACCTTTATCGCCGGCGCCGCCGCCGCTCTCGCCACCTCCGGCTTCCCCATCCTGGGCGCCAACGACCGCATCAACATCGGCCAGGTGGGCATCGGCGGACGCGGCACCAACCACATCGACTATTACTCCTCGCTCAGTTCCGAATGCCGCGTCGCCGCCGTCTGCGACGTCAACCAGACCGCCCGCGAGCGCGGCATCGCCCACATCAAGCGGCTCGGAGGCGCTCCGCCCGCCGAATACGAGGACATGCGCAAGATGTTCGCCTCCAAAGACATCGATGCCGTCTCCATCACCACCCCCAACCACTGGCACGCCCTCGCCGCCATTTGGGCCTGCCAGGCGGGTAAGGACGTCTACGTCGAAAAGCCGGCCTGCCACAATCTTTTCGAGGCGTTGCAGGAGGTCGCCGCCGCGCGCAAGTACAACCGCATGGTGCAGGTGGGCTCCCAGAGCCGCTCCATCGCCCACAAGATGAAGGCCATGGACCTGCTCCGTCAAGGCATCATCGGCAATGTCTACCACGCGCGCGGCCTCTGCTACCGCCGCCGCTTCTCCATCGGCCACACTCCCGACGCGCCCGTGCCCGCCGGCCTCGATTGGGACCGCTTCCTCGGCCCCGCGCAACTGAAGCCTTACAGCAAGAACAAATTCGCCTATAACTGGCACTGGTTCTGGGACACCGGCAACGGAGATATCGGCAACCAGGGCGTGCACGAAATGGATATGTGCCTGTGGGGCCTCGGCCGCGGCGGTTGGCCCGCGCTGGTTTCGGCGGTGGGCGGCAAGTTCATCTGGGAGGACGACCAGGAAACCCCCAACACCCTGCAAACCACCTTCGATTTCGGCGGCCAGCAGATCACCTTCGACGTCCGCAACCTGCCCACCCTCCCCGAGGGCACCGGCCCCGTCCGCCCCAGCTATACCGGCAACATTTACTTCGGCGACCTCGGATTCATGGTCGTCGAGCCCTCCAGCTTCCAGGTGTACAAGAGCGCGGTGGGCAATTCCATCAGCGGCGACGCCGCGCGCGGTCGCGGCGCGGGCCGCGCCGAGAAGTACGAAAAAACCATGGAAGTGGCCGCCGCCGAAAAAGCGCAATGGACCACCCAGCCGCACATGCAGAATTGGTTCCAGGCCATCCGCGCCCGCGATTACAAACTGCTGCATGCCGATATCGCCATCGGCGCGCGCGCGGCGTCCTTCGTCCACCTGGCCAACATCAGCTACCGCGTGGGCCACAGCGTGAAGGTCGATCAATCCACCGGCCATTTCATCGCCGACGACCAGGCCAACGCGCTCTTCAGCCGCAACTACCGGGAACCCTATGTGGTCCCGGTCACGGTTTAATTTTGCCACGGGCCTAACAGCCCGTGGCAAAATTCGTCGAGTCGGAAATTCCGCGCCGCTAACCCTCCGCTAACCCGACAGCGATGAAGTTTCTAGGGGGCCACCCCGGCTTTCTGTTCGCGGACTTCAAGGTCGACGCGCTTTGCGACATCTACGCCACGATCGAGCAGGTGAAGGCCATGGCGCAGCCCCTTAGCGTAGCACTCCGGCCCCCCTACAGCGCCGCCTCTCCCCGATCGTCGTTCCGTATCCGGATGGCCTCCGCCACATCGTACACAAAGACCTTCCCGTCGCCGATCTTTCCCGTGCGCGCGGCGGTCGTCACCGCGCGCAGCACTTCTTCATACCGGCTCGCAGGCACCACCATCTCCAGTTTCATCTTCGGCAGCAGGTCCACGTTGTATTCCTGCCCGCGATAGACCTCTTTATGTCCCTTCTGCCGCCCGTGCCCGCGCACTTCGGTAATCGTCATGCCGTCGATCCCGATGCTCTTCAGCGCTTCCTTGACGTCGTCGAGCTTGAAGGGTTGAATAATCGCTTCGATCTTCTTCACCGTGCCCTCCCGCCGTGCCAACGGCCTACGCCTCGAACGTGTACCCTTCTTCGCCGTGCAGGGCGACGTCCAGGCCCTCGATTTCCTGCTCCTTGGTCACGCGCAGTCCTATTACAGCATCGCAGATCTTGAGAATGACTATGCTGCCCGCAATCGCCAACCCCCAC
>JAJYLS010000232.1 GCA_021787555.1 Acidobacteriota bacterium
ATCTTGGCCGTGCTCGGCATCGCCACCACCATTGGCCTCTATCTCCTTCACGTGCACCTGGCCTTCACCCTCGGGCTTTTTACCGGGCTCATGATCTTCATCCCCTACATCGGCTCCCTCATCGCCTTGATCGTCACCGCGCTGGTGTCGCTCATCCAGGGCACCGCCCTGGTCCTGTACGTGGTCCTTATGTTCCTGGCCATCCACATCGCCGAAGGGTATTTTTTGACGCCACTGGTGCAAAAGCGCGCCGTCTATCTCCCCCCGGCCCTGACCATCTTCGGTCAGGTGCTGATGGGCATTCTGCTCGGTTTCCTGGGACTGGCCCTCGCCACCCCCTTCACGGCGGCCAGCCTCGTGCTTGTAAAAATGCTCTACCTCCACGAAGAACCGCAACACCATGGATGAAAGCGGTTCGGGAAGGGGCCCGGCATGCACATTCTGACCAACGGCATCCTCATCGCCATCGTCGCCCACGGCCTCATCGGTATTTCCCTCGTCTGGGACAAGGTCCTCCTCGAACGGCCGGCCGCCAAGGATCTGGCGAATTACGTCTTCTGGCTGGGCGCCATGAGCGTCCTTGGTGTTCTCCTGATCCCGTTCGGCTTTCACCTTCCCGCGCTGCGCATGGCCGGCCTGGCAGTCGGCGCCGGCATGATTCACCTCAGCGCCATCTGGTTTTACTATGCCGCCCTGAAAATGGGAGAAGCCTCGGAGACACTCGCCGTGATGGGCGGTTTCGCCCCGCTCGCGACCGCGCTGATTGCCATGCCGCTGCTCGAGAAGCCGCTGGGCGGCGAGAGCGTCTTCGCGTTCGGCCTGATGGTGGCCGGCGGCTTCGTCATGTTCGCCACCGAGAAGGTGAATTGGCGCGCGGTGCTGCCCAGCGTTGTTCTATCGGCCGGCCTGTTCGGACTCACCAACGTTCTGCAAAAAATTGTGTTCAACAACACCGGCTTCGTCACCGGCTATGTCTGCTTTACGTTCGGCACGTTCCTGGGCGCCCTGGCCCTGCTCGTCCGTCCTCTGTGGCGCCGCCAGATCTTCCAGGACTCCCAGGAGGCGCCGCCGAAAAGCAAGCTCTGGTATTTCGTAAACCGCTTCATCTCCGGAGTCGGGTCGTTCCTGATCTTCTACGCCATCAGCCGCGCCAACCCCGCCGTGATCTCCGCCATCGCCGGCGTCCGCTACAGCATTATTTTCCTCGGCGCCTATCTCCTCGCCAAGGTAAAACCGGAGTGGCTGCACGAGGACTTTAGGGGCAAAGTGCTGATCGGCAAGAGCGTGGCCACCGGTATCATCATCGCCGGCCTGGTGATGGTCGGCATCAGCGGCCGTGAGACGGGCGG
The DNA here is from genome assembly GCA_021787555.1 of Acidobacteriota bacterium. GTDB lineage: Bacteria > Acidobacteriota > Terriglobia > Bryobacterales > Bryobacteraceae > JAJYLS01. Next base: position 1,350 of record JAJYLS010000232.1, read on the forward strand.
CGCCGGCGCGGCGGCGTCGCCCTACACTCCCGCCCGCGCCTTCTTCTCCTCGCCCCACTTCAGCGGCGTCGAGCCGGAGAGTTGCAGGAAGAGCTTGTAATTCGCGCGGGCCGCTTCCGTGTTGCCTTGCCGCGCCGCCAGTTCGCCCCGCAGGTAATACAGCCGAGGAAAAGAGAATCCGCCGAACGGGCTCACCCCGGCCACCGGCGGGACAGGGTTCAACCGCAGAAGCGGCGCCGCCCGATCAGTTCGATCACTTTCGAGATATGCCCATCCCAGCAGTACCGCCAGGTCCTGCTGCGCCGGCCCGCTGGAATCGTACACGCGTTGGAGCGGTGCCACAGCGTCCTGAAAGTTACCGTCGAGCAGGAGCGCGTAACCCAGCATCAAATCCTTCGCCGAACCGGGAGGCGCGTTTGGAAAAGTACGGTCCGCGCGAGCGTTCCATTCCGCGGCGGACGCCGCGCTTTCCGGGCCAGGCTGTGCCAGGAATTGCGCCAGCCCGGCGGCGGGTGTCGACGAGGGCGTTCGCAACTGCACGGCTTTCCTCGCATCGGCCGCACCGGCGGCGCGCCGGCCTAGCAACAGTTTCCAGATCGCCGTCTCGGCATAGGCGTGCGAGGCCAGATCGCGGGCCTCCGCGTCCTGCCCCGCGGCTCTCTCGTTTGCGGCGGCGAAGTTCCCGAGGAACTCGATCGCCTGCTCGCGGCGGCCCGTCGTCCACAACCATTCCGCGGCGCGGAAGGCGGCCATCGGATCGTGCGCCGCTTCCCGGGCCGCGATCCATTTCTTGTCGAGGGCATCCGCGCCCGCCACGTCCCCGGCCATCAACCGCGCCATCGCCGCCTTGAACAGGTCGCCCCCGCCGAGAAAATTGTGGTCCTTCTCATACGCGCGCAAATAATAGCGCTCTGCCTCGTCCAGATGCCCCAGGATCAGGTTCACGTCTCCCATCGAATCCAGCGCGTTGGGATCCGACGGCCGCAGGGTCTCGTACCGGCCCAGCGCGGCCATCGCGCCACTGAGTTCGCCGGCACTCGCCGCCGCATAACCAAGCTGGTTCCACATCTGCGGATCGCTCGGCCGAATGGCGAGCGCCTTGCGGTAGGCGATCATCGCCTCGCCATAGTCGTGGCGCTCCGAAGCCAGGTCGGCCAGCACCTGCCACGTACTCGGATCGCACGGGTCCAGCCTCGCCTGCGTCGCCAGCGCCCGCTGCTGCCGCGCCCCGTCATGCTCGAACCCGGCCAGTTCGAACTCCATGCGCGCGTCCTCCAGCGCTCCCCATGCGCTGCCGCGCGCCAACCCCTGCCGGAGCACTTCCTCCGCGCCGGGAGCATCGCCGTGCTGGGACTTGATACGCGCCAGCAGGCGATAAGGCGGCCCATACTTGGGATCGGCGGCGATGGACGCCTCGAACAGCGGAGCGGCCGCCGCGGAATCCGCCGTCTCGAGCCCTTCCACGTACAGTCTGACCGCCTGTTCGTTGCTCGTGTCGTACGCCTTGGCGGCGGGCAGGATCTGCCGCGCCAGCGCGGTCGCCGCCGCCAGCACATCGCCCACCGGCGCCGACGCGGCGATCACCTGCATCATTTTGCCGGATTGCGGATTCTCGATCGTGAGACGCGCCTCCAGGCGCCCGGCGCGCTCGACGTAATCGCCGTAGCCGATGCGCGTGGCACCCGATGCCAGCGCCAGGTCGCGTTCCGATGCGATCCCCGGAGCCGAGACCGGCTGCACTCCGAAGGTGCGGTCCAGCGCATGCAGCCGCCCGGAAGGCATCGCGTAGAGGTTCGGTGCACCCGCCAGTTCGCTGCTGATAATCTCCGAAAACGCGCGCCCCATCCAATCCGCGCCCGGATCCGGCCCGACGTTCTCGAACCGCAGCACCGCCAGAAACTCCGGCCGCTGCTGCGTGCCCCGGTGCGAGCACCCCACACCCAGAAGCAGCATTGCGGCCAGGACCAACCGCACCGCCCCCCCGGCCCCTGCTTTACAGTACACGCGGCTCCAGCGCCAGCAGTTGCCTGAATTCCGGAAGGTCGTGCATCTTAGCGAATTCCGGCGCTTCCAGGATCTTCTTCTTTTCCTTGAAGCCCTCCTCCAACGCTTTCCTCAGGTATTGCAAAGCCAGTTCGTCCCGCCCGTCCTTAGCATACAGTTTGGCCAGATAAAAATGAAACTTGGCGCGCTCCTCGATGGTGCGCTCCTCCAGCATCACGCCGTAATTCCCGTGCCGCTCGAAGACCTCCGGGTCCAGCGCCAGCGCCTCCTGGTAAGCTTGCGATGCGTCCTTGTATTTCTTTCTCGCAAAGTATGCGGTACCGAGATTCATATAAATGGAAGCGGACTTGGGTTCTTGTCCGCTGATCTTCAGCGCGCGATTGTACCACTTGACCGCGCTCCGGTAGCTCTTCCTGGCATAATACACGGTCCCCAGGTTGTTCATGGCTTCCGCGTAATCCTTCTTGAGTTTCAGCGCCTGCTCGTAGCATTTTTTGGCTTTGTCGAGTTCCAGAAGCTGATGATAGGCAATGCCGATCTTGTTCAGCAGCACCGGATCTTTGGGAGGGCCCTGGCGAAACGTGTCGATGGCCTCGCGGTACATTTTGCGGGCCATGTAGATGTCGCCGCGCTGTTCGGGCGTGAGCGGAGGGTGAGGCGGTTCGGCCTGCGCGTCTGCCGGCGTCTGGCCGATCGCAATACCGAGGGCCAGCGCGACACAAACAAGAAGCCGGATCGACATGAGGGTCTTCCCCCCTGGGAATATTAAACCACAAGCCGTTGGCTCTCGGCTCTTGCCTTTTGGCTCAGCCTCGTCCCCTGGGAAGCCAACAGCTACTTAAACACTCCCCAGATTTTGCGGAAGATGCTCTTCTTCTCCTCCTTCTTCGGAGTTTCGGCCGGCTGCGGCTGCACCTGCGCCGCATCGGGATTCTGCCGCGCCGCGCGGCGCGACACCGCCGAGGGCGACACGACCCCATCGCCGCCGGTACCGGTGATCCGCGGCGCCGTAGCGCCGGGCGCCGCCGCGGAGGTGCCCGCCGGGCCCGCTTGCGCGGGTGGCTGCGTCTGCCATCCCGCCACGTTCGTCACCCGCCCGCCGCCGTGCAATGGGCAGGCGCTCACCGGCTGCGTTCCCGCCACGTACACTTCCGAGCGCGTCTCCGGGCACGACGGCGTCGCCAGCATGCCCGATTGCGGATCGATCTCCACCGAAACAATCCCGTCCGGCGCCTGGAACGGCTGCGCGTCGCGGTATTCGCGGAGCTGCACCGCACGCTTCATGAACTCCGCCCAGATGGGCGCCGCCGAGTGCGCGCCTTCGAGACCCAAATCGCGGCTGTCGTCGAACCCCACCCACACCACGCACTCCAGTTCGGTAGTGTAGCCCGCAAACCAGCCGTCGCGCTCCTTCTGCGACGTGCCGGTCTTGCCCGCGGCCGGTGCGTTGAAGCCGTAGCGCTCCCGCACGCCCGCCGCCGTGCCGCTGCGCAGCACCTCTTCCATCAGGTTGGTCACCAGGTAGGCGATCCGCGGATCCAGCACCTGCTTGGGTTGCTCCCGGTGCTTGAACAGCACCTTGCCATCCTGCGAGCGCACCAACCGGATAAAGCTCGGCTTCACGTAAGCACCCTGGTTGGCGAACATGGTGTACGCGCCGGCGGCTTCGAGCGGCGTAACGTCATACGCGCCCAGGGCCACCGAGGGCGTCGGCTGGATGTCCGTGATGCCCGCGCGCCTGGCCATCGCCACCACCGAATCGAACCCCACCGCCTCCGCCACCTTCACCGTGGCCACGTTCAGCGAATGCGCCAGCGCTTGCCGCAGCGTCACGTTCCCATAGAATTCGTGCTCGAAATTGCTCGGCTCGTACGGCTTGCCATCGAACCAGAAGGTCGTCGGCTCGTCGTTGACCATCGTGCTGGCGGTGAGGATGTTGGGTCCGCCTTCCAGCGCCGTATCCAGCGCCGCGGCGTAGACGAACGGCTTGAAAACCGAGCCCGGCTGCCGCTTCGCCAGTACGTGATTGAGCTGGCTCGCGCCGTAGTTCCGCCCGCCCGCCAGCGCCTTCACCTCGCCCGTGTGCGGATCGATGGCCACCAGCGCCACCTGCGCCTCCGGCAGCTTCTGCCCGCGGAAGCGCCGCTGCCTGCGGAGTTGTTGATCCACGTTCGCCATCCCATTCCGGATGGCCTCCGCCGCCGCCTGTTGCAGCCGCATGTCCAGCGTGGTGTAAATCCGGAACGCGTTGTTCTGGAAATCCGTGTCCTGGAACTTCGACTGGAGCGTATCGTTCACCAGATCCACGAAATACGGCGCCTCCGCCGATTGCGCCGTCCCCTTGGCCGCCACCGTGAGCGGCGCCTGGACGGCCAACTCGTAATCGTGCTGGCTGATGTACCCGTTCTGGCGCATCAGCCCCAACACCGCGTTCCGCCGCTCCGTCAAATGGTCGGGATGGCGGAACGGATCGAAATAAGCCGGCCAGCGCGGCAGGCTGGCCAGTTCCGCCGCCTCCGGCAGATTGATCTGGCTCAGGTCCTTCCCCAGAAACACCTCCGCCGCCTCGCCGAATCCGTGGATCCGGAACGTGCCCCGTGAACCCAGGTAGATCTGGTTGCAGTAGTCCTCGAAAATCTGCTCCTTCGAGAGCTTCTGTTCCAGTTGCAGCGTGATGATCGCCTCCGCCAGCTTGCGCGTCAGCTTCTTTTCCCGATCCAGGAAAAATTCCCGCGCGAGCTGCATGCTCAACGTCGAGGCGCCCTGGTCCTTGCGGTGCTCCTTCAGGTCCACGTACGCCGCCCGCACGATTCCGATCGGGTCGATCCCCGCATGCTGGAAGAAGCGCTTGTCCTCGGCCGAGGTGAGCGCCTGCACCAGCACCTGCGGAATATCGGCGAACTTCACCATGCGCCGCTTCTCGCGGCTCGCACCCGAGATATTGGTGATCAACTGCGGCTCGAGTTGGTATTCCGTGCGGGGCGTGTTGTCCTGGAGCGAGACGATCGCCGAGATCTTGCCGCCCGCGAATTTGATGACCCCAGCCTCCTGCTCGAAATAGGAATCCGGCCCCGGGAAAATTTCAATCGCGTTCGTCTGGAGCAGATAGTAGCCCACCGGGTTCCCGCGCGATTCGTTGTATCCGCTGTGCCGCAACTCTGCGGCGACCTCCGCCGGCGATGTGGCATCGCCCAACGCCACCGATTCCGGCACGGCGTAGATTTTCGCATTATTGGCGAACGGCCCGGCTTTCAGCTTTTGGTCAATGATGCGGGCGTACTTGGCGTAGTAATAAGTGAAAACCCCGAGTCCCAGAATGGTGCACAGCGCACACCCCACCACCAGGGCACGCCCCACCGGCCCGAGAAGGAATCGGGCCAGCCCGGATTTCACCGGAACCCGGATCTTCATCTCGCGTTTATTCGCGGTCTTCGGCACTACTCTCGATTGTCGCATGCCGCCTGATTCGCCCGCTCCAATTGGAAGCGGTTCTACCGGCTCCCTGCCCCCGGATAAAAGTGCAGATTCACGGTATATCCCGGCAGATCGACGCGCACAAAATACCGTACATCGACCCGCAGGCCTTGCTGCGAGCGGGAGATATGCACGTCATCGGCCGTTACCGGCAGTTGCAGTCGATGGGCCTCATCCACCACGCTGGCGCGCAGGGCCTCATCCGCCGTTGTCCGGTTCGCGCCGCTCTGTGTCAAACCAGCCACAAAATTCTGAAGCTCGAAGTTGTGCACGTAAACCGGCAGAAACCTGAGACTAATAACCACCAGCGCCGCCAGAACGGCAATCGCCGCCGCAACGCGCCAGGCCGGCACCCGGTTCACTTCGGTTCGCCCGAATCCTTACTGGACGCACAAAGCTCTTCCCAGATATCGTCGGAATGGCGCGTCCACTCGGGATTCTCCAGCCCCGAAATTTGCAGCTCCTCTTCCTTCAGGGTGCCGTGCCCGTACGGGCAGATGTACTCGATGCGCGGCCGCCCGAACAGCAGCATGCGCCCCCACGACCCGGTCTCGACCGGCATGCGCAGCCGGTGCAGGCACACCCGGCAGCGCCGCCGCTGGTCCCACCACGCCAGGTAAACCACCCCCACCGCTAAGAGGAACAGAATCATCACCATAAAGGTGTACCCCAGATCGTACGCGAACCGTGGGGCGTCGTAGGTGATTGTGCGCGCCGGAGTCGTGATCAGGCGATATCGCAGCGGGTCGGAAAAGACCACGACCGAGGAATGCGCCGGGATCTCCCGGAAGACGAGGCGCTCGGCCGGCCATTGCCAATTGAGCAGCCCCAGCAGCCCGCCCAGCACCGCCCCCGCAGCGGCCAGCTTCGCGACGAAATAGGCCCAGTAGCGCATATGCTTTCAGACGGGCACTTGCCCTTCTCAGTTCCTAAAGTACACCAAAACCGAGCTGTGGGCGAGAGTCCTTTTCCGGTCAATGCATTCCGCACCGGCAAACCCCCGAATCGCCCGCGCTACCGGCGCAGGTGCCGCAAGATAAACAGCACGTTCGCCGGCCGCTCCGCCAGCCGCCGCATATAGTACGGGTACCAGGCCTGTCCGAACGGCACATACAGCCGCAGCCGGTAACCCTCGGCCACCAGCTTGCGTTGCAAATCGCGGCGGATGCCGTACAGCATCTGAAATTCGAAAGCGCTCGCCGCAATTCCGCGCTCCGTCGCGTATGCCTTCGTCGCCTCGATCATCCGTTCGTCGTGCGTGGCGATCGCCGGATACTCGCCGCGGTCCAGCAGCAGCTTCAGCAGTTCCAGATAGTTCCGGTCCACGTCCGCCTTGCGCCGGAACGCCACCGTCGCCGGTTCCAGGTACGCGCCCTTGCACAGCCGCACGCGAATTCCCCGCGCGCACAGGTCCTCCACATCCGCCCGGCTGCGCCGCAGGTACGCCTGGATCACCGTGCCCACCGCACCGTAGCGCGCACGCAGGTCCCTCACCAGTTCCAGCGTCTGGTCCGTGTACTGGCTGGATTCCATATCCACCCGCACGAATTCGCCGAGTTCCTTGGCCGACCGCACCAGTTGCTCGACGTTGGCGCGGCACTGGTCCGAGGAATAGTCCAGCCCGAACTGCGTAAGCTTCAGTGAAACGTTGCCCTGCACTCCGGAATCGTGGATGGCCGCCAGTGCGCGCAGGTAAACGTCGCGCGCCGCGGCGGCTTCCTCCAGCGAAGCGACGCTCTCGCCCAGATGGTCGAGCGTGATGGTTATTCCTTCCGCGTTCAGCTTGCGCGAAACCGCCAGCGCCTCGTCGAGCGTGTCGCCGGCCACGAAGCGCCGCGCCCAGCGCCTCGCCAGAGGATGGTTTTCCATCCACCTCCGCAGCGATTTACGGCGGGAGAGAAATAGGAAGAACGCGCGCACGATCAACAGGCTAACACCATAGTCAAAACCTCATATCATGAGATATGGATTCCGAGGCATTGGCCCGCTCGGTCGTCGCAAAACTCCGCGCGGCGGGGCAGCAGGCCTACCTCGTCGGAGGCTGTGTCCGCGACCTCCTCCTGGGCGTCCGCCCGAAAGATTACGACGTCGTCACCGACGCCCGCCCCGACCGCCTCATGGACCTCTTCCCCAACTCCGGCCGCGTCGGCGCGCACTTCGGCGTGGTCCTCGTGCGCGACGCCTTCTCCCAGGTCGAGGTGGCCACCTTCCGCAGCGAGCACGACTACGCCGACGGCCGCCGCCCCTCCAGCGTCCACTTCGAAACCGACCCGCGCCAGGACGTGCTCCGCCGCGATTTCACCATCAACGGCCTCATGATGGATCCGGATTCCGGCCGCGTGCTGGATTTCGTCGGCGGGCGCGCCGACCTCGCCCGCCGCGTCGTGTGCGCCATCGGCGACCCCGAGATGCGTTTCCAGGAGGACCATCTCCGGCTGCTCCGCGCCATCCGCTTCGCCGCACGCCTGGGCTTCGCCATCGACCCCGCCACCTTCGACGCCATCCGCCGCAACCACGCCCTCATCCTGCGCGTTTCCGCCGAGCGCATCCGCGACGAAATCATCCGCATCCTCACCGAGGGCGGAGCCCGCCGCGGCTTCGAAATGCTCGACTCCAGCG
>JAJYLS010000233.1 GCA_021787555.1 Acidobacteriota bacterium
CGCGCTGCACGACGGCACCAGCGCCACGCCCAGCGTGCACAGCACGGCGACGAAGAAGGCGCCCGCGAGGGCAGAGAAGAGGCGGCTGCGGGTCACGGCTCCTCCGTGATGAGAGCGAGAACCATGCGAGAGCAGCTCAGCCCTGCGAGGCGCGCGCGTCGATGGGGAGCAAGACCCGCAAGAGGGCGCCGCCGGAGCTCGGCGACTCGGCCGTCACCTGACCGCGGTGCTGATGCACGATCGCGAGGCAGAGCGCGAGGCCGAGCCCCATGCCCTTCACCGCCCCGCGCTCCTTCGTGGAGAAGTACGGATCGAAGATCTTTGGCAGCAGTTCGGGCGCGATGCCGCGCCCTTCGTCTTGGAACGCGAGCTCGACGTAGCGCCCCGCGGCGAGCGGCGGCACCGCCCCCTCGCTCAAGAGGCGAACGCCGCCGGTCACGACGAACGCGCCGCCCTCGGGCATCGCGTCGCGCGCGTTGCGGGCGATCTCGCCGAAGGCCCGCTCGAGCAACGCGCCGTGGATCTGGACCTCGGGCAGATCGTCGGGCAGCCGGAACTGCAGGCGAAGGGCGCTGCCGGCCATCGCGTCGCGAACGACGCGCTCGACGATGGGTGCGATCGCGGCCCGCGCGAGCACCGGGCGCGTGCCGGCGAGCACCAGGAGTTGCCGACCGAGCGCGCTCGCCTGGTTGGCGCTCGAATGGCGCCGTTCCGGCCGCCGCCTGCCCCTGCTGCTCAAAGCCGCGGCTTTCGTGTGCATCGCCGTGGCGCTCTCCGCGCCGCGCCTCCGGGTTTACGAAACCAAGGTTGCGGTCGGTATCCTGGCCGATACCTCCGCCAGCATCTCGCCCGCCGATTTGCAAACCGAATCGGCTTTCATCAACCGGCTCGAACGCGCCCGCGGCCGGAATTGGACGCGCGTAATCCCCTTCGCCCGCTCGACCCGCCTCGCGGCGCCGGTAGAGCATACCCGCAAGGGCTGGGATCTCCGCTATACCGCCGGCTCGGGCGGCCACGCCACCAATCTCGAATCGGCCATTCGCGACGGCGCCGCCAGTCTGCCCGCCGGCATGGTCCCGCGCCTGCTCCTCATTTCCGACGGCAACGAGAACCTCGGCAGCGTGGCCCGCGCCATCTGGCAGGCGCAGCAACTCGGCATCCCCATCGATACCGCGCCGCTCACCGGCCGTCCCAAGCCCGGCCTGGTGCTCGATTCCGTCTCCTTCCCCGGCCAGGTCTTCAGCGGCGAGCGTTTTCCCGTGGAAGTCACCGTCCAATCGCCCCGCGCCGCGCGCGCCACGGTCGAGATGACCGCCGAAGGCAAATCCATCGGCGGCTCCAACCACGTGGATCTCCAGCCCGGGTCCAACGCGCTACGGCTTCAGGCTACCGTCAACTCCGCCGGCGCCATCGCGCTCGCCGGTAAAATTTCGGCCGGCGATCTCGGCGAAGCGCGTTTCGAGGATGCCGTGACTCTGCGCCGCCCGCGCGCCCTGCTCATCTCGCGCGATCCCCCCTCCAGCGAAGTCCACATCATGCGCGTTCTCGAAGCCAACCAGTTCCAGGTAGACCATTCCACGACCGGCGTTCCCGACAGCCTCGACGATTACCAACTCGTCATCATCAACAACTGGAATATGGAATCCATTCCCGCCCCGCGCAAGGTGGCGCTGGAAAATTTTGTCAAAGCCGGCGGCGGCCTGGTGTGGATTGCCGGCGAGCACAACGTCTACGTCGATAAGAAGGGTCAGCCGGAGGACCCGCTGGAGCGCACGCTGCCCGCCAGGATCGCTCCGCCGCGCTCGCCCGAAGGCACCGCCGTGGTTCTCATCATCGACAAGTCCTCTTCCATGGAAGGCCGCAAGATCGAACTGGCGCGCCTCGCTGCCATCGGAGTAGTCGAGCATCTCCGGCCCATCGATATGGTGGGCGTGCTCATCTTCGATAATTCCTTTCAGTGGGCCGTGCCTATCCGGCGCGCCGACGACATCGCCGGCATCAAGCGCCTCATCTCCGGCATCACGCCGGACGGCGGCACCCAGATCGCGCCCGCGCTCACCGAAGCCTACCAGCGCATCCTGCCCACCAGGGCCGTCTACAAGCACATCGTGCTGCTCACCGACGGCATCTCCGAAGAAGGCGATAGCATGGCGCTCACCAGGGAAGCGGTGGCCAACCACGTCACCATTTCCACCGTGGGGCTGGGCCAGGACGTGAACCGCGCCTTCCTCGAAAAAGTGGCCGCCTCCGCGGAAGGCAAATCGTACTTCCTGAACGACCCCTCCGGCCTGGAACAGTTGCTCCTCCGTGACGTCCAGGAGCACACCGGGGTCACCGCTGTGGAGAAGTCCGTCCGTCCGAAAGTGATCAAGCAGGCCGAGATCCTCGACGGTGTGGATATTGCCGGCGCCCCGCCCTTGCACGGCTACGTGCGCTTCGAGGCGCGCCCCACCGCCGACACCATCCTCGATGCCGACCGCGGCGACCCGCTGCTGGTCCGCTGGCAATATGGCCTGGGCCGCGCGGCGGTGTTTACCTCCGATGCCAAGAACCGGTGGGCCGCGAACTGGGTTACCTGGCCCGGTTTCGACCGCCTCTGGGCCAACATTTTCCACGACCTTCTGCCGCATGCGTCGCCGACGGAAACCACCGCCGATTTCGACCGCGCCTCGGACGATCTCGTAGTCGATTATCATCTCTCGCGCAACGTGCCCGATCCGGACAAGGTGCCCGACATTTTCGTCAGCGGTCCCGGCGGCTTCCAGCAGCCTCTGGCCGTGAGCAAGGTTGCCGCGAGCCACTATCGCGGCCGGTTGGCCATCGGCCAGACGCAGGGCCTTTTCCGCATCCGGCCGCTGGCCGAATCGCGTGCTTTTCCCGAGGTTGGTTTCTACCGCCAGGAAGACGAGATGATGGAGTACGGCAACGACGAGCCGCTGCTGCGCCAGATCGCCTCGGCTACGGGCGGCCGTTTCCAGCCGGGCGCGCGCGCCGTCTTCGACTCCGGCGGCCGGAGCATCGAGAGCTCCATGGACCTCTGGCCCGGTTTCCTGGCCCTCGCGATCGTCTTCAATCTCGCCGAGTTGATCCTGCGCAAATGGAAGGGCCTGCTGGAGGGTCTGCGCCCGCGGCCGGCGGCTGCGGAGCAGCCTCTTTAGCTCTAAAGGGCACGGCCTTCGCTGGGTTGGGAGTGCGGCGGCTGACGAAAGGCAAGTGACAAGCCTCTCGTGATGGTATACGATAAGCCCATATCATCGTAGCTGTATTGCAGCAGTCTTATGCCATCTGCCGCCGTGCGTTCGGATTCTTCGGCTGCCATCGCGCCGCCTCGCCCAACCACGGAGCCGCGCTATCTGGCACTGGATGCGTATCGCGGCTTCATCATGCTGGTGCTGGTTTCGAGCGGGTTCGGTCTGGCCGCTCTGGCGAGGCGTGATCCGGCCTTCGCGGCGATCGCCGGCCAATTCGAGCACAAACCGTGGGCGTGGATCGCATTTTGGGACCTGATCCAGCCCGCGTTCATGTTCATGGTCGGGGTGGCGATGCCATTCGCCCTGGCCCGGCGGGCGGAGCAGGGCGTATCCAAGGGGCAGATCTTCCGGCACGTAGGCGCGCGGAGTTTGCGGCTCCTGCTCATGAGCCAGATCCTGATGTCGATAGCTGCCGGGCGCCCGTTTGTGCAGCTCACCAACGTGCTGGCGCAGATCGCGATCACCTATTTTCTGTGCTACCTGATCATGCAGCTCCAGTTCCGCTGGCAGGCGGTGACTGCGGCCCTGATTCTGGCCGGCCATTGGGCGCTATATGCAGTCTTTCCAGGAGCCGAAGGCGCATTTTGGTCCAAGACCACGAATATCGGAGCGGTGATCGACGGCTTTGTCTTTCACCGTGCGAACCCGGGTTACTGGGTTTCGATCAACTTCGTTACCAGCACGGCCACCACACTTTTCGGCGTCTGGACGGGCCAACTGCTGCGGTCCCGGAGGTCGCACCGGGAGAACCTGCGCATTCTCGCGGCCTCGGCCGCTGCGTGCTTCGCCCTGGGACTGGCGATCCATCCGTGGAACCCCATCGTGAAACGGATCTGCACGACATCCTTCACGATATACAGCACCGGCTGGGTGCTGCTGATGTTGCTGGTCTTCTATTGGGTGATCGAGGTTGCGGGATACCGGAAGTGGACGTTTCCGCTGGTGGTGGTGGGTGCGAACTCGATTTTCATTTACTCGGTGGATTTCGTGCTGCGGGGCTGGCTGGATCGGGCAATTGGAGTGTTCACGTTCCACTTCAAGTGGATTGGGACCTTTGCGCCCGTTGCGCAGTCCTGCGCCGTCCTGGCAGCGATGTGGTACCTGTGCTATTGGCTCTATCGAAGAAAGATCTTCTTCAAACTGTAGCGACAGTTCGCGAGACTGATATTACTTCAGCATAGCCTGCCATGCCGGTATCACGCGGGCATCGCCGCTCAGCCTCGCCTGCGCACGATGCGCCACACTCCTGCTGCCAGCGCGACCGCCGCCAACATGAAGACGAAATGGATCGCCGCGATGACCGCCAGGTTGGGTGGGTGGTGCTCGGCCCGTTCCACCCACGTCAGCACGGCCGATGCGGCGGCGGCGATCACTACCCACAGAACGATTTTGCGCGACGCTGGAGCAGCCATGCGGCTATCTCCGGCGCTCGTCTCGCGGGGCACGCACCGCGTCGCGGTGCTTCAAGGCGAGCCGAATCACGTCGCATGCCATCTCGTCCAGCGAATCGTACTTCCGCGGCGGAGCCAGCCGCCGAAGCTGTTCCACATCCGCCGCATCCGGTTCCCGTCTGTCCGTGATGGCCGTCAGCACCCGCAGTGCAACCTGCATGTCGGCTAAACTCTGCTGCATGGCGGGATTATGTCCTGGTTCGGCGGAGGATGCAATAGGGATATCGACCGACAGTGCGATCATTCCGGCGCCAGACCGTAATATCGGAACCATTCGCGCATGCGGTGCCAGCCGTCTTCCGCGGCGGCTTTCTCGTAACTGGGGCGGTAATCGGCGAAAAAGGCGTGGCCCGCCTGCGGGTATAATACGATCTCGGCGTTCTTTTTGGCATGCTGGATGGCTTCGCGCATGCGCGTGACGCTGGCCTGTGGAATGGATTGGTCCTGCGCGCCGTAAAGCCCGAGAACCGGGCATTTCAGCTCGCTGGCCACATCGATGGGATACCGCGGGTGCAGCGCGTCGGTGTCGCCCTCGATGCGCCCGTACCACGCCACCGCCGCTTTCACGCGCAGGCTGTGCACCGCGTAGAGCCAGGCGATGCGCCCGCCCCAGCAGAATCCCGTGACGCCCAGGCGCCCGATGTCTCCGCCGCCGCGTGCCGCCTCGTCCGCCGCCGCATCGAGGTCCGCCAGCACCTGCGCGTCGGGCGCCTTTGAAACAATCTTCGCGAAAATCTCCTGCCAGTCCTTCATCTGCGAGACATCGCCCTGCCGCGCAAACAGCTCCGGCGCGATGGCGCAGTAGCCCAGCTTGGCCAGCCGCCGGCACACGTCGCGGATGTGCTCGTTGACGCCGAAAATCTCCTGCACCACCAGGACGATGGGAAATTTTCCGGTATGCCAGCCCGCCGCCGCCGACGGCTGCGCGCGATATCCGGGAATTGCGCCGCCCGCCGCGGCGATGCTGACGTCCCCCACTTCCAGACCTATGGCGCCGGTGTGAATCTCAGGCATTCCTCGCTCCTCTCCGGTAACAAAAATTGGACTGCCGCCCGCCCCACGAGATGGGGCTGCTGCGCCGGAGGCGCCATGCCGCCCTGCCAGGGGCTCTTGGGCTATTCTTGTATCAGCATGGCATACAATATGACGATGCGCAGACGATTTCATGTGCTTCTGGCCGCCGCCGGCGCGCTGGCGCTGCTCGGGTGTTCGTCGTCGAACGAAACCAAGACCGCAAGCAAGAAGGAAGAGACCCCCGCCACCGCGCCCGCCGCCACCGCGCCCAAAAAAGAACAGGCGCCGGACGTGTTCAAAGTCAACCTGGACACATCTAAGGGCCCCGTGGTACTGGAGATCCACCGCGACTGGGCACCCGTCGGCGTCGACCATTTCTACGGGCTCGTCAAGACCGGCTTCTACGACGGCGCCCGCTTCTTCCGCGTGGTGCGCGGGTTCGTGGTGCAGTTCGGTATCAACGGCAATCCCGACACAAACCGCCTGTGGTCCAATATGAACCTGCCGGACGATCCGGTGAAAGAGCACAACGTAATGGGCACCATCACCTACGCCACTGCCGGGCCGAACACCCGGTCCACGCAGTTGTTCATCAACCTCACCAATAATTCCCGGCTGGATCGCGACGGTTTCGCGCCGTTTGGGAAAGTGGTCTCGGGCATGGCTGCGGTGGAGGCCTTTTACGGCGGCTACGGCGATATGCCGCCGGGTGGGGAAGGGCCGGACCCATCGCAGATCGAGGCGCAGGGGTACGACTATCTCTTAAATCATTTTCCGCGGCTGGATTTCGTCAAGAAGGCGACGATCGAGTGATCCGGTGATATAGTGAAGAAAGCCCCGACGCGAAGGGGACCAGGAAGTTACCAATACAGGGTCAAATTAGAACGACGCGGCCCGGCGGGAGCAAACCTTTCGCCGGGTTTTTTTACGCTACGTCAAATTCCGTTTTCACCCGCCGCACCACCCCCGTGCGAATCATTCGCACCGCCGCCTCCGCCACGTGATGTCCCCGCTGCTCCGCCGGCACATGCCAAATGTAGTAATCGTCGCCGCGGCTGCCCTTGCCCCGCGGCTGCACGGTGTGCTCCGGCGAAACCGCGCGCCCATCCACTTCGAGCGACACCAACTCCGTCACCGGAACCTTCGGCGTGCCGAACGGCTGCGTATCCATCCAGCAGCGCACCCGCAGGTTGACGCCGCTTTCCGGGCGATGCTCGTCGAACCGGTCCGCGGGCGAAACGGCCGTCAGCAGCGCCCATGGCCGCCGCATGTCGCTCGGATCCTCGCCCCACCACCTCCACGCGTCCACGCGGTCGAGCACGTGGCGCCGCACCTCGTTCGACGCGCCCACGAGCCACGTCTCGTATTTGGTCTGGACGTCGTGCCGCGCCGCCAGCACCCACCTGCGCCGCAGCGCCTCGGTCCATGCTTCCCACGTCGGCTCCTCCGCCAGAAAGAGCGTGCGATACGCCGTGAGGTATTCCATCCACCACCAGGTCTGGGTATGCGAATCCTGCAAGCCGATAAACGGCATCACGTCGCGATAGCGGTTCAGGAACGGCTGGCTGAAAAGAAAATAGCTGGTGCCGAAATGGAAGGTGCTGATCGAGGAAAACGTGGCCTGCTCGACCGACTGGTCCAGCAGCATGCGCGAGAGTTCCTCGTTATCGCTGAACTGCCAGACGTTGTTGCCGCCGGCGCGCTTCAGCGGGCCGATGCGCTCTCGCAGGAACGTCTCCCATGGATGCGGGTGCTTCGGGTCGGCCATCGAGGCGCCGAAATCGCTGCCCGCGGGCGCGGTGATGTCGGCCAGGTGGCTGTAGATCCCGATCCCGGGAATAATGTTGTACGTCCCGTACTCTTCGTTGGAAACGAAGAACGTGACCGGCGCGCGCTCCTGCCGCGCGATCTCCTGCGCCCGCTCGATCCAGCCGGGTGCGGAATCTTTGGCGCCCCACAGGTGGATGCCGAGCGCCCGGGCCACTGCAACCGCCTCCCGCGGGCTGCCGCTCCCCGGCGCTTCGATTTCGAGCGAGAAGACTTTCAAATGCTTCGGCACCGCGGCAACCGGCCGCGGCGCGCGCGGGCGCGTTCCGGGGGCGTGTTCGAGCGGACCGAGCGCCGCCAGCGCTTCCACCGCCTCCCGAGTGGCCGCCGGATTCGAGGCGCGCCCCGGCCGGTCGCCGAATCCACCATCGGCGTTCCACAGCGAGGAAAGGTACTTCCGCGCCGCTGCCGGATTTGCCGGCTCCGCCCCGAGCATCCGCAGCACCTCCAGCGCCGCCCAGGTATAGACGATGTGATCGTTGCCACCGATCTCCGCACGCGGCGCATAGGCGAAGCCGCCGGACGGAAACTGGCACCGCCGAAGCCACGCGATCGTATCCTGCTTGCGGTCCAGCGGCACGTCCAGCGCCTGAAGCGCCATCAGCGCCCATAGCGTGTTGGCAACATGCCCGTCGCTGCCGTCGTTGCCCGGCGTGTTATTGAAGCTGCCGTTGGGCCGCCGCCGCGACAGGATGTATTCGCGCCACTCGCGCGTCGCCGGGAGCCCCAGCAACTTGCGGCAGAGGATCGCGCCGGTTTCCTGCTGGAGCACCGGCACGCCGTTGAACTCGTAATATTTGGGGAAATCGTACGGCCGCTCCCACGTGGCCACTTCCGCGCGGAAGCTTTCCAGCGGTTCGCCCAGCCAGGCCAGGCTCTGCATTTGCTCGTAATTGAACCGGCGCAGCGGCCGGTCCTTTTTGCGCCCCGGCGGTATCGGATACGCCCCGCGCACAAACTCCGCCACCTCGGCCTTGCGCGGCACTTCGCGCCCCGCCGCGCGGTAGCTGGCAATGGCGGCATAGGTCACCGTGAGGAAAGCATGCGGGTCCTCGGGCCAGGCCCATCCGCCCGGCCGCGCCAGCGAATCCCAATAGTGAAATACGGCATCCAGCCAGGAAGCGCCGCCTGCCGCCAGAGCCCCAGCAGCCAATCCGCCGAGCAAGCTGCGCCGTGTGAAGAGATCTTGAGAACCCATGCCTTCGGGCCTCAGAATAGCATCATTAGCCGTCAAAACAGGACCTTCAGCGCAATCGTCACTACGCGGTTACCGCCGGCGACCCGGCTCGTGCCGAATCCGGTCCATCCCACCCACGGCGTGAATTTCGGCGGCGTCGAGAGCGTCTCGTTCGTATTGGCATAATTCGTTTTGTTCGCACCGCGCAGCGCGTCGATGCGAAGCTGCACGAACGTGTCCTCCCGCGGCAGCGCAAACTGCTTGTAGAGCGCCGGATTCCACGTCAGCAATCCGCCGGGATTGCGCAGGTAACCCAGGTTCTGTCCACCTTGCGGGGCGAAGCTTCCGCAGCCGGCGCCAGCACGCCATTGGGATACGGATGGCTGGAGAGAACGTAATTCGTCGGCGTGATGTTCCCGTCGAGCGAGTTGATGTAGGACGTGCTCTGGTTGAAGCCTTCCGAATTCACCGACAGCGGATTCCATGAGTAGAACGACCCGTAGCCGGCGCGCACCACCCACTTCTCCGTCGGCGCCCAACTGATTCCGAAGCGCGGCCGCCAGTGGTTGTACTGCGTCTGGAACGGCGCGCCCGGCGCCCCCGAGCCGGCGAAAAGCCAGCCGCCGGTCAGCGCAAGGACAAGCGCGAGGAGCAGATAGCACCCCCGACTCATGGTCGGAATATAGCTCCAGGCA
>JAJYLS010000234.1 GCA_021787555.1 Acidobacteriota bacterium
TGCTGATGAAGATCGGCGGCGGTAATCACGGCATCGGAATTCATGGAACCCACCTGGGCAGCGGCGATGGCGATGTTGTGGTGCGCTACTATTCGGACGAAAGCCGGCAGACAATCCCCTGGGTGGCATACACGGTCAACGGTCAGACCACGGTCTACGCCGTGCCCGGCGCCAACATCAAAGGCCTGACCATGCGCACCATGGATTGCATGGACTGCCATAACCGGCCTTCGCATACCTTCGTTTTGCCGAACCGGGCGATGGACACCGCCCTGGCCGCCGGCGCCATCTCGCCGGCGCTGCCCTTCGCCAAAAAAGAGGGGCTGGCGATCCTGAAGGCATCCTACGCCACGCGCGCCGCGGCGGCCCAGCAGATTCCCGCAGCCTTCATCGAGTATTACCGGAAGAACTATCCGGCCATCTATGCGCAGCACACCGCCGACGTGGAAGCCGGGGCCAAGGAAGTGCTGGCCGTCTGGGACCAGAACGTCTTCCCGCACATGAAGATCACCTGGGGCACCTATCCCAACAATCTCGGCCACACGGATTTCCCCGGCTGCTTCCGCTGCCACGATGGCTCGCACGCCGCCAAGAACGGCAACAGCATCACCCAGGACTGCAACGCCTGCCACAACCTGCTGGCCATGGAAGAGGCCAGCCCGAAGATCCTCACGGACCTGGGCATCACGGAACCCAAAGCGGCGGTGAAGTAGGCGCGGCGGGAGCACCGGCTTATGCTAGTGAATAGCGGCCGGCCGCCATGATCTGGGAACCCTCGCGCGAATTCATCGAACAGACCAATGTCTGGCGCTTCATGCGGCGCCTGGGATTCGCGGACCGGGAAGCCTTCCTGCGCTTCTCCCGCGAGCAGCCCGAGCGCTTCTGGGACGAGATCGTGCGCGAGATGCGGGTCAAGTGGTTCGAGCCGTACCGCAAGATCCTGGATCTCAGCCGCGGGCCCGAGTGGTCGCGGTGGTTCCTGGGCGGACGGCTGAACATCGCCCACAATTGCCTGGACCGCTGGGCGGGTTCGGATCGCATCGCGTGCCTCTGGGAAAACGAGAGCGGCGCGCGGCGCACCATCGCTTTCGCCGAACTGCGCGCCGAGGCCAACCGCGTGGCCAACGGTCTCGCGTCCATGGGACTCGCGGCCGGAGATCGCGTGGCGCTCTGCCTGCCCATGGTCCCCGAGATCCTCTCCATCCTCTACGGCTGCTTCAAGCGGGGGCTGATCGTAGTACCCATTTTCGCCGGCTTCGGCGCCGGCGCCATCGCCGCGCGGCTCAACGATTCGGGCGCGCGCGTGCTCTTCACCGCCGATCGTCTCCAGCGCCGCGGCAAGCCGTTGCCGCTCCGCGAGAAAGTCCCCGCCCATATCGAGCACACCATCCTGGTGGACGGCTCGCCGCTGTTTCCCGACCAGCCCGAAGAGGCGCCCACCGCCTCGCTCGATTCCGAGGCCACCGCGCTGATCCTCTACACCTCCGGCACCACCGGCAAGCCCAAAGGCACGGTCCACACCCACGCCGGCTGCCTGGCGCAAATGGGCAAGGAAATCTGGCTGGGCTTCGACCATCGCCCTGCCGACCGCTTCTTCTGGCTCTCCGACGTCGGCTGGATGATGGGGCCGTGGACCATCCTCGGCAATCACCTCTTCGGCGGGACCATCTTCATGTACGACGGCGCGCCCGATTTCCCCGGACCGATGCGCCTGTGGGAGACCATCGAGCGGTACGGCATCACCACCTTCGGCGTCTCCCCCACCGCCATCCGCGCCTTGGCGCGGGTGACGCGCGGCCCGCTGCCGCCCATGCCCTCGCTGCGCCTGCTCGGCTCCACGGGCGAGCCCTGGGACGAGGCCGCCTGGCTGTGGTATTTCGAGCGCGTCGGCCGCCGCCGCTGCCCGATTATCAACATCTCGGGCGGCACCGAAATCGTCGGCTCGTTTCTGTTTCCGCTGCCCATCCAGCCGCTGAAGCCCTGCACCCTGGGCGGTCCCGCGCCCGGCATGGCAACGGAAGTGGTGGACGAAACCGGCGCGCCCCCTGGGCGGGGGCGAAAGGGATATTTGGTCTGCACGCGGCCGGGGCCCTCCATGACCCGCGGCATCTGGAACGATCCGCAGCGCTACATCGAAACCTACTGGTCGCGTTTTCCGGGCATCTGGTATCACGGCGATTGGGCCAGCGTGGACGAAGACGGCTACTGGTTCCTGCACGGCCGCGCCGACGAATCCATGAACGTGTCGGGACGCAAGGTGGGACCGGCGGAGATCGAAGATGCCATGCTCCAGCACGCCGGCGTGGCCGAGGCGGCGGTGATCGGGGTGCCCGATGAAATCCGCGGCGAAGCCATCGTCGGCTACGCCGTGCCGAAACCGGGAGCGGAAGTGGACGCCGCCGCCGTCTGCGCCACGGTGGCCGAAATCATGGGCGCGGCGTTCCGCCCGCGCGAGGTGCGCATCGTGCCGGAACTGCCCAAAACGCAGAGCGGAAAAATTGTGCGCCGCCTCTTGCGCCAGCGCTATCTCGGCGAGCCCCTCGGCGACTTATCGACGGTCGCCAATCCCTGGGCGCTGGAGTAGCCGCCGCGGCAACTACAGCGCGACCACGGCCGCATCCCACTCGGCCTTCTGGCGGTCCGAGCGGAACAGTTTCGAAACGTCCACCGCCACGTTCTGCCCCTCGCGGCGAATCGCAAACCGGTCCATATTACGGGTGGCGCGGCCGGACATGAAGACGCCGTCGGGCTGGTATTTGGAATTGTGCCGGGGACATTGGAAACGATGCTGCTGCTCGCGCCAGCGGAGCGCCGTGTTCTGGTGCGGACATGCCAGGGAGAACGCATAAACGTGATTGGCAGAGCGCACCAGAATGACCTGGTTGTCGTTGTCGATATGGACTGCATCCGCCGGAGGTATCGGATACGAGAGTTCCGAGCCCTGCGCCTTGCCTTGGGTAGCCGCCACCGGCAAAGCGCGCGCAACTTCCGGATTCAGGCCGGCCGCCGCCAGAATGGCAAGCAGGCCGCAACAACTGGCTTCCAGAAAGTCGCGGCGCTCGGGGCTTGCAGGCTTGGAAACTTCGATCAGCCCATTGGAATCGTGTGTATCTTTCATCATTGATTTGATTTTTATGCCGCGCCCACGGTTACGATGCGGCCATGAGCAGCGTACCCAGGAAGACAATGGAGATCCACAGGACGAAACTCACAGCGGAAACCGCGAGCACGCCCGCCCATCGCACGGCCACACCGTCCCGAATGGCGCGCCGGTCCAGGAAGATCATGGCCGAGCCGTTGGCGGCAAGCAGGCCGACGACGGCCATCTTGGTCCAAAACAGCCGCGAATGGAAAAACGTCGTCCAATCCGCGGATGCCATCAAAACGCCGCTGAGTCCCACGACGGCCAACCAGGAAATCACTGTGCGATGGGAGCCGTGCAGTCCCGCGAGCGCCGCCTCGCGTTGCTTAGGCCCTGTCCGGGCGGCGCGGAAAATCTGGCGGTCCGCGACCAGCGCCGTGCCCCCGGCCATGAGAAGCCCTGTCAGGTGGACGAAGTGCACGGCCACGGAAACTAGCCGGTGGTCGGCATACGTATTGGACCACCAGTTGACAATTGAGGAAAAAGAAGAAAAATCCAAGTTACCTGGTCACCAACATATATAGGTATCCTGCGGTGCCGACACCGATCGAGGTCAGAGCCACGGCCCGGTGCGCCGCGCGGCGCGTCGTATCGAGGGGGTGCCCCGGCCGCTCATGGCCGGGAGCCAGAGCGGCCGTGGCAAAAAATCCCCCGTCCGCGGTCAGCATGAGAATCTCGTGAATCAACCGCCGCCGCCGGCCGTTCGGATCATGACGCATTTCCCGCATATTCCATATGCCGGTCACGGTGTTCAACCCAAAAAGCACGCCGATTCCAGCCGCCAGGCCCGAGTGCGCCGAACGCAGAGCGCCCCGCTCATTCGGGTTGTCATAGAGTTTCTCACCCACTATGATCTCGGAAACGAACAGCGGCAGAGTGGCATAGCTGGCATAGCGGTGGATCTTGAGCCTGGTGTAAAAGGCGTTGCTGTAGGTGATGGCTCTGGGCCGGGGCGGCGGCACCTGCGGCATTCCTGGTGCGCCGGCGCGGGCATAAAGAACGGGGTTTTCGCGCCGCGCCGCTTGAACCCCCTCCAGCGGATCGCGATCTTCCAACACGTGCGCCCATGCGCGCGTCCAGTCTTGCGGGTCAATCGCCCTCACAGCCGCCGGCGCAGACTCGCCGGCCGTCAGCCCGGTTGCCGCGCTTGGGCCAGTACTTTGGGCGCTCAGCGCGAAGGCGCCGGCCAGTCCCGCCAGAACAATGCTGTAGAACCGCATTAGCCGCGTCTTCCTGAAACCGTCACCTTCAAATATAGATAGATGCATGACTTGTAGAACTGGTTCCTTGCGAATTCCCAGGCAGAAGTTCGCCAATTTTGTACGTTACTGCACCCACGCCATCCCGTCCGGCCGTGGCCGGGTTCGATGCGCCCGCTCACTTCCAGAGATCTTATTCCACTTTCGCCGCGACTGATTTGGCTTGCAGGAACAGCAGCAGGTAATCCGGGCCGCCGGCCTTGGAATCTGTGCCCGACATGTTGAACCCGCCGAACGGGTGCGCGCCCACCATGGCGCCCGTGCACTTGCGGTTGAAATACAAATTGCCGACGTGGAAACGCTCGCGCGCCTCGGCCAGGTGCGCGGGGTCGTTCGAAAATACCGCGCCCGTGAGGCCGTATTGCGAGTCGTTGGCCAACTCCAGCGCGTGCTCGAAGTCGTTGGCTTTGGTGACCGCCAGCACCGGGCCGAAGATCTCCTCCTGGAATATCTTCGCCTTCGCATCCACATCCGCGATGATCGTCGGCGGGACGAAGTAGCCCGCTCCGGGTGCCTGCGCGGCGCCGCCGCCGGCCACCAGCCGGCCTTCCTTCTTCCCCGTCTCGATATATTGCAGGATGGATTTGAGCGCGCCCTCGCTGATCACCGGGCCCATGTAATTGGCCGGATCCTCGCTGGGGCCGACCTTCAGGTTCTTGGTCTTGGCCGCCAGCATGTCAAGAAACTGGTTGTACACTTTGGCGTCCACGACCGCGCGCGAGCAGGCCGAGCATTTCTGCCCCTGATACCCGAAGGCGGAAGCGAGCACGCCGTCCACCGCCTTGTCGAGATCGGCGTCGCCGTCCACAATGATGGCATCCTTGCCGCCCATCTCCGCGATGACGCGCTTGATCCAGATCTGGCCGGGCTGATGTTTCGCAGCCAGTTCATTGATCCGCAGCCCCACGTCGCGCGAGCCGGTGAAGGCGATAAAGCGCGTCTTGGGATGCTGGACGAGCACGTCGCCCACGGATGCGCCGCTGCCCGCCAGCACGGTGAAGCTCGATTCGGGAAAACCCGCTTCCAGCAGCACCTCGCCGAATTTGGCTGCGATCGTGGGGGTTTCGCTCGACGGCTTCACGATGGTGGTGTTGCCGGTGACCAGCGACGCCACCGTCATGCCGGTCAGGATGGCCAGCGGAAAATTCCATGGCGGAATCACCACACCCACGCCCAGCGGGATGTAGACCAGCTCGTCTTTTTCTCCCGGAAGCTGGCTGACTTTCTGCGGCCCGTCCAGGCGCAGCATTTCGCGCGAGTAGTATTCGCAGAAATCGATGGCTTCGGAGACGTCGGCTTCGGCTTCGGGCCAGGTCTTGCCCGCTTCGTAGACCAGCCAGGCGTCGAACTCGTATTTGCGCGCGCGCAGGATGCGCGCGACATCCAGCAGCATGCTCACACGCTCGCGCGCGGGCGTGTGACTCCACGCGGGAAAGGCGGCGTAGGCTGACTCCACGGCGCGCGCGGCCAGCTCGGGCGTAGCCTTGTGATGGATCCCGACGACCTCCTTCGGGTTAGAGGGGTTGACCGAGACCAGCTTGTCTCCGGTAGGGATCCATTCGCCATCGATGCGGAGCCGGTATATAGACCCGAACTCCGACCGCACTTTGGCCAGCGCGGCTTGCATGGCAGCGCGATTGGCGGGAACCGAGAAATCCGTATACGGCTCGTTGCGAAATTCCGTGAGCGTTGGAGCAGCCATAAGTTCAGTGTAAATCCGAGTGGAGTGGTGGGACGGGCGATTCGCCCGTCCGCGCGCCCGCGCACCGCGAAGCGGCGCTCGGCGCGCCTGGCTTTCCCACCGCCCCAGCGGCGCCGCGCCGTAGTTATGATAGAGGAACCATGCCATTGAATGCTCGACAGGCGGATGCCATCGCCCGCGCGCTCGATAGCCTCTCGATCGAGCTGCCCTCCTGGGGGTTCGCCAACACCGGGACCCGCTTCGGCAAGTTTCTCCAACCTGCCGCCGCCACCACCACCGAAGAAAAGCTCAGCGACGCCGGCATGGTCCACCGTGTCACCGGCATCTGCCCGACCGTCGCCCTGCACGTCCTCTGGGACCTTCCCAACGGCGCCGCCGATGCGCCGCGTGTGGCGGCCATGGCCGCCCGCTTGGGCGTGCGCGCCGGCGCCATCAACCCCAACACCTTCCAGGACCAGATCTACAAGCACGGTTCCCTTGGCAACCCCGATTCCGCCGTGCGTGCGGCGGCCATGCAGCACCTGCTGGACAGCGCCGCCATCGCCACCGCGCTCGGCAGCCGCGACCTCTCGCTGTGGTTCGCCGACGGCTCGAACTATCCCGGCACCGCCAACATCCGCCACCGCAAGCAGTGGTTTTCCGAGGGCCTCGCGCAGCTCCACGCGCGCCTTTCCGGCAATCAGCGCATGCTCGTCGAATACAAGCCCTTTGAGCCGGCCTTCTACCACACCGATATCGCCGATTGGGGCATGGCCCTGCTGTTCGCCCGCGCCGCCGGCCCGCGCGCCCGAGTGCTGGTCGATACCGGCCACCATTACGCCGCCCAGAACATCGAGCAGATAGTCGCCTGGCTGCTCTCCGAAAACATGCTCGGCGGCTTCCACTTCAACGACCGCCGCTACGCCGACGACGACCTCACCATGGCCTCCATCGATCCCTACCAAGTCTTCCGCATCTTCAATGAGATCTTCCAATTTGAATGGGAGACCGGCACGCGCCCCGACATCGCCTACATGATCGATCAGAGCCATAACCTGAAGGGCAAGATCGAAGCCATGATCCAGACCGTGGCCGCGGCGCAGGAGCTTTTTGCCAAGGCCGCACTGGTGGACCGCGAGCGCCTCGCAGGCCATCAGCAGCGCTGCAATCTGGTGGACGCGGAAAACTGTCTGAAAGACGCGTTCTCGACCGATGTCCGCCCCGCCATCCGCGAGTGGTCGCGCGGCCGCGGCCTCCCCGAGGACCCGCTCCAGGCTTTCCGCGAGAGCGGCTATCTGGAGCGCATCACCGCCGAGCGCGCGGAAAAGAATGCGGCTTCCGCCAGCAGCTATGCATAAGTTCAGTTATGAGTTATGAGTTCTGAGTCCCCGGCAACGCTGAAAACTCAAAACTCGATACTGAAGACTCAATACTCAAGACTCAATACTCAAAACTCCTATGACCCCGAATCCCCCTCTCGGCGTCGTCTTCCACTGGCTCGGCGGCCTGGCCTCCGGCAGTTTCTATGTTCCCTTCCGCGCGGTCAAGCGCTGGTCCTGGGAAACCTACTGGCTGGTAGGCGGCTTCTTCAGTTGGATCATCGTGCCCTGGGTGCTGGGATCCGGGATAACCAGCAGCCTGCCGGCGGTGCTGCACGAAACGCCCTGGAGCACGCTGTGGTGGGTCTACTTCTTCGGCGTGCTGTGGGGCTTCGGCGGCCTCACCTTCGGGCTCACCATGCGCTACCTCGGGATGTCGCTCGGCATGGCCATGGTGCTGGGCTACTGCGCCGCCTTCGGTACCCTCATTCCGCCCATCTATCACGGCATCTTTTTCTCCAGCGTGCTGCCCTCGCGTTCCGGCCAGGTGATCGTGACGGGAATCGCCGTCTGCCTGGCCGGCATCGCCTTCGCCGGCAAAGCGGGCATTTCCAAGGAACGGGAGATGTCCGAGGAGCAGAAAAAGGCGGTCATCAAGGAGTTCAGCCTCAAGAAAGGCGTTGCGGTGGCCACCTTCTCCGGCGTGATGAGTGCCTGCTTCTCCTTCGGCCTGGACGCCGGCGCGCCCATCCGTGCGCTCACCCTCCGGCACGGCACCTCCACGCTGTGGCAGGGCCTTCCCATCCTGGTAGTCCTGCTCCTGGGCGGCTTCACCACCAATTTCATCTGGTGCCTCATCCTGAACATCCGCAATCGCACCGGCTACCAGTACTTCACCTCCGAAGTCCGCAACCACCACCCCAGCCGCGATGACGAGCGCATCATCGAAACCGCCATCGATGCCCCTGGTGAAGAGGTGGTGGTGGCCGCCATCGCCGTGCGCCAGGAAGAACCGGAGCGCGCCCCCATGCTCAACAACTATTTCTTCAGCGCGCTCGCCGGAACCACCTGGTACTTCCAATTCTTCTTCTACACCATGGGCGAGACGCAGATGGGCGCCTACAAGTTTTCGAGCTGGACCCTGCACATGGCCAGCATCATCATCTTCAGCAGTCTCTGGGGCATCGCTCTGCACGAGTGGCGCGGTTCGAGCGGCCGCACCAAGACCTGGCTGGCGGTGAGCCTGGTGGTGCTGGTCGCCTCGACCGTGATCGTCGGCTACGGCAACTACCTGGGCACCCTCACGCAAACCGCGTCGCGATGACCGGAGTGCCCGCGTGCGCCCGCCCGTTGTAAGATGACAGTCAGGGCGCCGCCCCATGATCGATCGGACCATCTCGCACTACCGGGTCCTCGAGCAGATCGGGGAAGGCGGTATGGGTGTGGTCTATAAAGCCGAGGACCTCGACTTCGGCCGCCCCGTGGTTCTCAAGTTCCTTCCTGCGGACCTGGCGCGCGACGCCCAGGCGCTCGATCGCTTCCGCAGCGAAGTCCGCGCCGCTTCCGCCCTCAACCATCCCAACATCTGCGCCATCTACGAAATCGGCCGCGACGAGGAGCAGACCTTTATCGCCATGGAGTTCCTGGAGGGGGTCACGCTGAAGAGCCGCATTGCCGGCCCCCACCTGCACATCCAGAGGCTGGTTTCGCTGGCCATCGAAATCGCCGAGGCGCTCGATGCCGCCCATTCCGCCGGCATCGTTCATCGCGACCTCAAGCCCGCCAACATCTTCGTTACCCGCCGCGGGCAGGCCAAGATTCTGGATTTCGGACTGGCCAAAGTCGCGCCCGCCGCCGCCCGCGCCGGTACGGCTTCCACCGGCGAAAATCGATTGACCGGCGAAGGCAGCCTGCTGGGCACCGTCTCGTACATGTCGCCGGAGCAGATCCGCGGCCAGCCCCTGGATGCACGCACGGACCTGTTCTCGTTCGGCGCGGTACTGTATGAGCT
>JAJYLS010000235.1 GCA_021787555.1 Acidobacteriota bacterium
CCACTTCCTGGCCTTCGATGGTGGTGGTGATGCGATTGCCTCTCACATCCACCGCGACGTGGTAGGGGGTGTTGTTGTGCACCATGACGTCGAGCGGAACCTCCACGCGATGCCCGTGCTTGCCGCCCACCACGGGGTAATGCACCATGGCGATGATCGGGCGCAGGCCGGTCTCGATGACGGTGAACTTCATCGCATAGAAGTTTTTCTTGTCGCGGGCGCGCACCGCCCAGCCGATACTCTTCTGTTCGATCTGGCCGAAGAATTCCAGTTTGTAGTCCCGGAAATCGCGGGCTGGCTTGTAGAGTGCCAGGGGTCCGGTCTTCACGTAACCGTCGGGGCTATGCTGCCAGCCGGCGGGCCAGGACTTTGGCGCGGCGCCCCAGGCTTGCATGCCCTTTTCAAAATTGTCGGTCAGCTCGACGGCGGCGCGGCTGGCGATGGCCCGGCGCACGCGGGCCAACGGTCCTTTGGGTTCGAGGCGGGAGGGCTCGGAAACCACCGGCGCGGCGTCCGCCATATCGCCGCTATCGGCGGCAGGCACGCCGGCATTGTCCGGCGCCGGCGCGCTAGCCGCGTCCGCGGACGGGCGGTTCACGGCAACCGTGGGATTGCCGCCCATCACCATCCGGCTCCCCATCCAGCTCGCGAAAACGATCAGCAGGCAAGCGGCGATCTTGGCCACGTTGCCCATTCTGCGGCTGATGCCACTCGCCCGCGGCACGGAAAGGATGCGCGCCATGGACAACGCGCTGTGCTTCTGCGCCAGCAGGTCTTCCAGCCGGCCGAGCGGCCGCACGCCGAGGCGCGGCAGCGCCAGTTCGACTTCCGGCGGCCTCCACTCCGGCCGCTCGACCACCTCCGGCGCCGGACCGCGCTGGCCGTGGAATTCCATCTCGATGAACCCGGGCTCCGGAATGGCGGCGGCGGAGCGGCTCCCGATCGTCGCGGGCGACCGGAGCGCGAGAGCCGGCATCGGCTGCCACACGCCCCCGCCGCCGGCCTCCGCGACAGCCGGAGCCGCGGCGGCCGGGAGGGCATCGCCAAAAACCGCGGCGGCGAATTCGGCGTCCTGCCGCAAACCCAGACCGGGCAGCGTCACAGCCGGCGTGGCGGCAACGGGAACGGGTGCGAACGCTGCGACAGACGGCAGCGATTCCACCGGCCAGGCGGTCAGCGCAACCGGCGACGCGAGATTCGCCCGCCGACCCGTGGCCAAACCTGCCGCGCGGATCTGCGGCACTGCGGCCAGCGGTGCAGCTTGAAATGCCGCGATGGCCGGCATCGATTCCACGGGCCAGGCATCGGGGACTGCCGCCGGATTGCCCAAAGCCGCCTCCGAAACGGCACCGGGCTCCACCGCCGCCAGGCTCTCGGGCAACCGTAGCGCCACGCTTGCGGGCCGCGGAACCGCCTCGAATGCTGCCATCGCGGGCATCGATTCCACCGCCCACGCCGGCAGCGCCGCCGCACCCGCCACTGCAAGGTCCTCCAACGCCAGGGCTCCATCGCCCACCGTGACGAGCGCGGCTTCCGGCAGCCGCAGCGTTGCGGTGCGGGATAGCGGGACCGCCTCGAAACCCGCCACGGACGGCATCGTTTCCACCGCCCACGCCGGCAGCGCGGCCGGCCCGGCAAAACCGGGCATCTGCTCCGGGATGGCTTCGTCCGCCGCGACGTCGCCGATTGCCTGCGGCAGCCGCAGCGCAGCAGCCGGCAGACTGGCTGTTTCTAATCCCGCGCTCGGCACCAGATCAACCATGGCCGGTTCGGCGGCGGGCACCCGCGCGTATTCCGCGCTCGATGGCACGTGCGGCGAGGCGATGGCCAGCACGCCCCCATCCGGCAACTGCACCGGCGTTTCGGCGGGCCGGGCCGCGGCCGCGGCAGGCCACACCATCCGCTCCGCGGGCTCGGGACCCACGCACCGCATCCGGCGCCCGGCCGGACCGGGGATGATTTCCGAGCTCTCCTCTCCGAACTCTCGCCCGTCCGGCTCCAGCGCGAATTCTACGATCCGGATCCCGACGCGTGTGATCCACCCGACCGTGCCGCAAAGTACCGGTGTTGCGCCGGCGTGTACCGGGCAGGTGTCCAGCCGCGCCGCACCGGCGCCCGGAAGCGATTCGCTTCCCGCGGCCGCGGGCGGCGGCGCCAGCAGACTCGCGGCGCGCGCCGGCGTTCCCCATAATGGATCGGCGGCGAACTGCGTAGGCGGTTCTGAAGCGCGCGGCAGGCTCGAAGCGGGCCGCTTAGTGCAGGCGAAACTGGCGCCCAGGGTGGGCTGGATGTCTACGGGCATCGAGGCCGGCGTGCGCGCCGGGCGCCGCGGGTGTCTGAAAACAAGTTTGCCGGACTGCCGCGCGCTGCCTTCTTTTACCGGAAACGCGATCCGGAACGCGGCGATGCCGGCGGGCGGAGGCTCGGGCGCGGCAAGCTGCCCCAGCGCTTTGCCGAGGCGTGCGCTGTACTGCTTCCGATGCGCCGCGCAACAAAATTCGTCGTCCCGCAGCAGCCGGAAAGCGCCGATTTCTTTACCGCAGAATAAGCAGCCCACTGGCTCCTC
The DNA here is from genome assembly GCA_021787555.1 of Acidobacteriota bacterium. Lineage (GTDB taxonomy): Bacteria > Acidobacteriota > Terriglobia > Bryobacterales > Bryobacteraceae > JAJYLS01. The sequence goes on from JAJYLS010000235.1 coordinate 2,567, forward strand.
GCCTGATAATCACACTAATTATAACGTCGGAATATTAAAAAATGCGCCGAATTATTTATTCGATTACCATAAATTAAGTTAACTTTTTCGTGAATATCCAACGTTAATTATATCTGCGGTGGAGAGGCGGCCAACTGGAGCGCGTTGGCGGCCGCATCCGCCTGGAGCGGTTCACGCACCGCGGCGGCTTCCCCCACTTCCCCCCGCGCCAGGAGGTCTTGGCGCCCGAAAACTCGCGCAGCCGGAACGCCTGCCTGGCACGGGGCAAGTTGGCTGCCGGCGCACAATGGCGTGCAAGCTGCACAGTCGAACGCGTGAAGAAGCTCGCACTCATTCTCCTTGCGTTGGGTTTTTCAGCCCTCGGCGCCGATTTCGCCGCCGGCTTGGCCGCTTACAACCGTGGCGATTACGCCACAGCTATTCACGAATGGCAACCCATCGCCGAACGCGGCGATCCGCACGCCCAATATAACCTCGGCCTTCTCTACGCACGGGGGCACGGCGTGCCGCAGGACTACCGCCAGGCAGCCGACTGGTACAGGAAAGCTGCCGAACAGGAAGTTCCCGCGGCGCAGTACAACCTGGGAGTCATGTACGCAAACGGCCAGGGCGTACAGCGCAATTCGCAGGAAGCCGCCAAGTGGTTCGTCCGGGCCGCCCAACACGGAGTCGTCAGAGCGGAACTCGGTGCTGCGCGCATGTACGCGGAGGGAGATGCTGGCTCCCGGAACTATGCGGAGGCCGAACAGTGGTACCGCAAAGCCGCCGAGCACGGAATCGCCAGCGCCGCCTTCGAATTGGCCATGCTCTACGATTTGGGCCTTGGCGTCCCCCAAAATTACACGGAAGCTCTGAAGTGGTATCACCGGGCCGGGGACGAAGGTTATGCCAGCGCCCTCACCAACATCGGCATCCTTTATTACAATGCGCAGGGCGTTAAGCGCAGCATGATCCAGGCGTATGCCTGGATCGCCCGCGGCAAGAAACTGGGAGATCCGCGCGCGACCCAGCTTGTGGCGGTCTGCGCCGAGCGGATGCAGCCGGGAGACATCAAAAAAGCCCGGCTGCTCGCGGACCAGTGGCACCCATCGAACCAGCCGCAAATGCCGGCAGTGGATGCCAGCCGGTTGTTCAAGCCGCGCCCGGTCGAGCCGGTGCGCGATGCGGCGCCGGGAGCCCATAATGCCGATCGCACCGTCGGCCCGGCGGGAGCTACGCTGCCGGCCGGAACCAAGCAGCCCGTCTGGCATGCGCAACCGGAATCCGTTCTGCGGCCGCCGGAGCCGGCCAATTCAATCCCCGCAGGCATGCCCGTGCAGCCCGATGAATGGAAGGACGTGGACCGCGTGGTCGCTGTGGGCGACGTCCATGGCGATTACGAACAGTTCGTGCTGGTGCTCCAATCGGCCGGACTGATCGATGGCAACGGCAACTGGATTGGCGGAAAGACTCACCTGGTGCAAACCGGAGACGTGGTGGACCGCGGTCCCGATTCGCGCGCCGTCATGGACCTGCTCATGAAACTCCAGAAGCAGGCCGCAGCGGCGGGGGGCGCGGTCCACTGCCTCCTCGGCAATTCGGAAGCCATGGATATGTATGGCGACCTCCGCTACGTTTCGCCCGCCGAATTTGCCGCCTACGCAAAAGGCGGGCCGATAGCCGCTTCCCGCACCGGAGGCGGCCGGGACCATCCGCCGGGATTTGAAGAGCACCGCGCTGCGTTCGGCGCCACGGGCGAATACGGCCGCTGGCTTCGCTCGCACAACGCCGCGATCGTAATCGACCGCACTCTGTTCGTGCATGCCGGATTGGGCCCGAAATACGCGGATTGGCCCCTGGAAAAGATCAATAACGAGGTGCGCGGCGAGCTCAATGATTTCGCGCTCCTGCACGGCGGCATCGACACCGACCGGGAAGGGCCGCTCTGGTATGACGGGCTGGCCCAGGGCAACGAAACCCAGATCGAGCCCCTCGTGGACAGCCTGCTGCGGCACTTCGACGTGGACCGGATCGTCGTGGGCCACACTTATGCCGGCGCGGCGATCACCCCTCGCTTCGGCGGCAAGGTGATCCTGATCGACATCGGGATCTCGCGCGCCTTTGACAACAACGGCGCGGTCGGCTGCCTGGAGATCGATCGCGGCCACGCCTATGCCCTGCACCGCGGGCAGGGCCTGGAACTGCCGAAGGACGAAAACGGGCCCGATATGCTGCGTTACTTACAACAAGCCGCGGCGCTCGACCCCCAACCTTCACCGCTCCGCCAAAAAATCGAGGAGTTGCAGCGGAAGCTGAGCGGCACCGCGGTCGGCAGCTAGCGGTCTATCCCGCCACTGCTTCGACCCCCGGCATGACGCTGCGGAATTCGCCGCGGAAGATTTCGGCGAACATGGCGAGCACTTCGTCATGTAGCGAGCCATTGTCCGCCAGCAGATGCTCGGAGGAGGCCACCACGTGCGGCTGGCCCTTCATATCGCTGACCCGGCCGCCGGCCTCGGCAACCAATAGCGTGCCCGCCGCCATGTCCCAGGGCTTCAGGCCGAATTCCCAGAAGAAATCCAGGCGCCCGCAGGCCACATAAGCGAGGTCGAGCGCCGCCGAACCGGTCCGCCGGACACCGTGCGACGCCATGGCGAGTTGGTAATAGAAGTGAATATTGGCGTTGTGGTTGCGCTTGCGGCTCGGAAACCCCGTGGAGGAAAGGCTGTCGTTGAGCCGCTTGATCTGCGAAACATGCATCCGCCGGTTGTTCAGGTACGCGCCCGCGCCGCGCTCGGCGGTAAAAATCTCCTGGCGCACCGGATCGAAAACCACGCCGGCAACCATCTCGCCCGCGCGCTCCAGGCCGAGCGTAACGTTGAACGTGGGAAAGCTGTGGGCGAAATTGGTGGTGCCGTCGAGCGGGTCCACGTACCACCGGTATTCCGACGCGCTCTGGTAGCCCCCGCCCTCCTCCGCCACGATCTCGTGCGCCGGAAAATGCGATCGCAGCCGCTCGACGATGAGTTTCTCCGAGGCGCGGTCCGCCTCCGTCACCAGGTCGAACTTGCCCTTCGTTTCATACCCGATCCGCCGCTCGAAGGCGGTGGCCAGCAGCGCGCCAGCTTCGCGCGCGATCTCAGCCGCGGTCTCAAGAAAGTGCATAGGACCGGCTCGTCAACTGTTCTCTTCCACGATGTACTTGATATCGTGCTTGAAGATGAACAGATTCGGTTCCCCCTTGCGGGTGAGCCGGATAAACGAGTGATCGTAGTATTCGACGGTGCCCTGCACTTCCTCGCCGTCCTCCATTTTGATCCGCACGGGGACGGAGTCCTCGATCAGTTGTTTGAGGTACTTGACCTCTTCGAAGGTTTGTTCCGGTGCGCGCGCGGATTTTCCCTGCTTCGATGTAATCATCTCTCCTTCGGCTTTCTCAGAGTCTCGCTCTGGGGGGTCAACGAAACGCGGGCGCCTGGCGTGCTGGTAAAGCCCACTGTTTCTCCATAATAGCCGTTGCGGGCCGATACCTGCAATTCGGGCCGCTTCACCCGCACTTCCAGCGTGTGGAAGGGATCCTTTGTAAGCGGTACGTTGTGAGGATAGAAGCCCAGCACATATTGTGTGCGCAGCTCGGTGATGATGTCCGCGAAGGCTTTGTCGAGCTGTGCGCCGATGGTGGGCAGAAACGTCCGCCCCCCGGTCCCCTGCGCCATGAACGTCAGGGCGTGCTCGCCCCCGGTGTTGCGCCCGGCATCGTTGGCCACGGGAATCACCACCACCGGGTATATCACCGCATCGGCAAGCTGCGCCGCCTTCAGCGCCCCCTTGAGGTCCTTCCTGCTCGTGGTGTCGCCGCCATCGGTGACCACTACCAGCACCTTGCGTCCGTCCCTCTGCTCCAGGGCTTCGGAAGCAAGGAAGATCGCATCGTAAAGCGCGGTGCCGGCCTCCCCGTGCAGGCCTTTCAGAGCGCGCTCCAGGAAGGCATAGTTGTGGGTGTAATCGCGGTCCAGGGTTACCTGGTAGTTGAAGTTGTACAGCGCCACTGTGTCCTGGGGATTGCTTTCCTCCAGCAGCGCGTGGAAAAATTTTGCCGCCGAATCGGTTTCGTATTTCAGATCGATGGCCGTCGAGCCGCTGGTGTCGATGAGCAGCGCCACCGAGAGCGGCTGGTCCGTCTCGCGCTGGAAATGCGCGATCTCCTGCTTCACACCGTTGTCGTAGATCTCGAAATCGTCCTTTTCGAGCGCACCCACCAACTGGCCGGCTTTGTCCCGTACGGTAGCGATGACGCGGACCAGGTTCACATCCACGCGAATCAGGGGCGGTTGGGCGAAGGCTCCGGCCGTAAACAGGGCCGCCACGGCGCCGCATTTACCCCACCGGGGAAACATTGCCGTCCCACTCTCCTTCCACCCACACTTCGCCATCCGCGAAGTATTCCTTTTTCCAGATGGGCACCCGCTTCTTGAGCCGGTTGATGCCTTCCAGCGCGGCCTCGAACGCCGGGCGCCGATGCTCCGCGGTTACGATGACCGCAACGCTGGTTTCCCCCACCAGCATGCGGCCCAACCGGTGAACTATGGCGACCTGCGAGATCCCGTAGGCCCCGGCGAGGTCCCGGCCGATGCCCGCCATGGTTTGGAGTGCCATGGCTTCGTAGCCCTCGTAATCCAGACAGAGTGTACTCCGGCCGCCGGTGTGGTTGCGGACCGTTCCTTCGAATGTCACCACCGCGCCTTCCGAGCCGTCCATGAGCCGCGCGATGAGGGCCTGCGTATCGATCGCCGTGCGGGTGAGCGCGAAATAATGCCCGCCCTCGGAAAGTTCGGCCGTGCCCGGAAGGCACCCGGCCGAGCCGCCGCTGACCGGCGGTAGCAGGGCGATTTCGTCGCCTTCCTGCGCTTTAGCCGATGGTTCCGCGAACTGTTGGTTCCGTGCGATTACGATGCTCCGCGCCATCTGGCCGAGCGCCGGGTGCCGGCCGGCATAGGCTTCGAATATCGTTCGCAGGTCGGTTCCATCGGGAAATTCGGCGTCTTCGGCCGCGCGGCCCACCATCTCCTTGAGAATCCCGAAAAACAGCACTCGCACACGCATCTGGAGGGTCAACCCCAGTCTAGCAGACGGTTTACCGCGCTCCCGCGTTGCACCGCGCTAAAATGCGGGTTCTTATGCCCTTTGCCACCGAAGCCCGCCTCCGTGTGCGCTACGCCGAAACCGACCAGATGGGTGTGGTGTATTACGCCAATTACCTGGTCTGGATGGAGATCGGCCGCGTCGAACTGTGCCGGGCGCTGGGCTTCAACTACCGCGATATGGAGCGCGAGGACGGAATTTACCTCGCGGTGGCGGAGGCCCAGTGCCGCTATCGCGCCCCGGCACGCTACGACGACGAGGTGGTCGTGAAAACGTGGGTCGAGGAGGCCAACCGGCGGATGGTCACGTTCGGCTATGAGCTGCGCACCGCCGATGCCGATCCCGGAGGCAGCCGCGTGCTGGCCACCGGCCACACGCGGCACGTTTACGTCTCGCGCGACTTCCAGCGCATCCCCCTGCCCGAAAAGTATCACGCCATGTTCGGGATCGGGACGGCGCAAACCACGGTTTGAGCTTGTATAGTTGTATTGAGGCCGCTCCATGTCCACGCTGCCCAAAACGCCGGTCACTCCCGCGGAATACCTGGAGTTCGAACGCAAAGCCGAGTACAAGAACGAGTATTACAACGGCGAGATCTTCGCCATGTCAGGCGTGAGCCGCCGGCATGACTACATCGACATGCAACTGATGGTCCTGGTCGGTGCGCACCTGCGAGGGAAGAAGTGCCGGGCCTTCTCCTCCAACATGCGCGTGCTCGTCGAGGCCGATGGCCTATACACGTATCCGGACCTCTCCGTCGCCTGCGAGGAACCGAAATTCGCGGATGAGCACGTGGATACGCTGATCAATCCCACTCTGATCGTCGAAATCCTCTCTCCCAGCACCGAGCAATATGATCGCGGCCAGAAAGCCAAGCTCTATCGCGCACTCCCCTCGCTGAAGGAATTGCTCCTCATTGAGCAGGACAGCTACGAGCTCGAGTTATATCGCCGCCAGCCCGACGGCTCCTGGTTGATCCTCGAAGCCCGCGGCCTGGACGCCTCGATCCAACTGGCTTCCATCGATTACACGCTGCGTCTTGGGGAGCTCTACGAGACCGTAGCAACCCCGCCTACACCGGCAGCAGCACCGTAAAAACGCTCCCCTGCCCTAGCGCGCTGGAGACCATCACCGCGCCGTTATGTGCACGGACAATCCCCGCTACCGCGGCCAGCCCGAGTCCGCGGCCCAGAAATTTCGTGGTAAAAAACGGTTCGAAGATGCGGCCCACCACCGCCTCGTCCATTCCCGCCCCCGTGTCCGCCACCGTGAATACGATGTAGCTCCCCGGCAGAACCTCTCCTACCTGCGTCTGAAGCGCGCGCACGCCCTGTATGGACATCAGCTCGGTTCGCACCGTGATCGTCCCGGAGCGGTTCTCTCCTATGGCTTCCACGGCGTTGCTGAGCAGGCTGCTGATGAGCTGCTGCATCATGGCGGGATCGGCGGAGAGATGCGGCAACCCTTCGCGCAGCTCCAGCTTCAGGGAAATGCGGCTGGGCAGGGAATGGCGGTAGCGCTCGGCGGTGTTACGCGCCACTTCCGAAAGATCCAGCTCCTTCTTGATCCAGCCGGTTTTGCCGGCATAGGCGAGCAGCTTGCCCGTCAGGTCGGCGCCGCGTTCCGCTGCCTGAATCACTTCCCGCAGCAGCCGCTCCACCTTGGTATCGGGCTCGGACATGGCCAGCGCGAGGCTGGCGTTTCCCAGCACCCCGGTCAGCAGAT
>JAJYLS010000236.1 GCA_021787555.1 Acidobacteriota bacterium
TTGATCGGGGTTCTGGACCCGACGCAGCCGGGGCCGAATTCGTTGCTCTATACCACCTACCTGGGCGGCTCGGCCGCGGAGGAAGTGCGGGGCATGGCGTTCGACAACAACGGCAACCTGGTGCTCACCGGCTATACGCTTTCACCGGACTACCCGGTGACCGGCGATGCGATGCAATCCTCTTACGGCGGCAACGGCGACGCCTTCGTGTCGGTCTTCAATCCGGCGAAGCCTTACAACACGGGGCTGCTCTATTCCACGTTTCTCGGCGGCTCGCAAGGGGACGTGGGGTACGACGTGGTGACGGACAGCGACGGGAACTTTTACGTTACCGGCTACACGCTCTCGCAGAATTTCCCGATTGCCGGCGGTGCGCCGCAATCGGGATGGGGCGGAGGAACCGACATCTTTGTGACGAAGTTCAAGCCGCACGTGGCCGGCCTGAACGCGATCGAGTTCTCCACCTACACGGGAGGCAGCGGGACGTACGTGGGAACCGCGCTGGCGCTGGGGACGAATGGAGCGATTTACGTGGTGGGCTGGGGCGGGATCGGACTGCCGAGTTCCCCGAATGCGTGGCAGAGCAACGGGTACGGCGGCGGGGTCAGCGACGGCTTCGTGATGGTGATTCAGTAAGCGGGTAGGCCCGCGTGCCTGCCTACCCGCGATGGATTACGCCTGGTGGCTATCGGACGGCCCGGCGGGATTGGACGGGCCCTTTATGGAATCCTTGAATCCGCGGATTCCTTCCGCCAGTCCTTTGCCCAATTCGGGCAGCTTTTTCGGACCGAACAGAAAAAGGGCGACGATCAGGATCACCAGGAGGTGACGTGGTTGAAGCAGATCTTCGAGCATACGTTTCCTATGCTTCCATCATAGCGTACGTGAGCGGGGGTTATGGGGACAGGGTTGCGCTTGCGCCACCGGCAGACAGGCTCTAGCGCCACCATAGCCCGCTGATCGAGACACCGCCATCGTGCACCAGTTCGGCGCCGGTGATATAGGCCGCTTCGTCGGAGGCGAGAAAGGCCGCCGCGGCGGCGATTTCCTCCACGGTCGCCAACCGGCCGGCGGGAATGGTATCTTCGAGGGTTTGCATAAGGGCGGGGTCGCTCAACAGGCCGCGATTGATGTCCGTAACCGCGCCCATGGGGCACAGCAGGTTCGAGGTGATGCCGTGTGCGGCAAACTCCAGGGCGGCCTGGCGGCTCAGCATGCGCAACCCGGCCTTGGCGACGGAATAGGCGGCTTGCCGCGGCGCGGGAAGAAGGGAGGCGCTGGAGCCGACGTGAATCATGCGCCCGCCGCGGTTGCGTTCCAGCATGGCGCGCCCGACGATCTGCGTGAAGTGGAACGCGCCCGTCAGATCGACGGCGATCATGCGGTCCCAATCCTCCGGGCGGCATTCCATCAAAGAACCGAATACGATCATGCCGGCGTTGTTCACCAGGATGTCGATGTGCCCGAAGCGCTGGAGAACCTCGTCGACCGCCTGCTCGACCTGGCCGCGATCGGCCACGTCGGCCCGGTAGGCGGCATGGGATGAAACCGGGGCCACGTCGCGATCGACGATCGCGATTTCGGCGCCTTCCGCGGCGTAACGCTGCGCGATGGCGCGGCCGATTCCGCGTGCGCCGCCCGTGATCAGGGCGACTCTACCGCGCAGCCGTTCCGGCGTGGGCGTCAGATGCGGGCGGTAGGATTCGGTTCTCGACGGTTGCATGAAGGTAGATTATCGAAAACCCGCGGGACAGGACAGACGGTAACCGGGTAGCATAAGTCTTATGATGAAATCACTCATTGCCGCCACTGTTTGGTTAGCCGCGCTGCCGGCATTCGCTCAACCGTACCGGGCCGCTGTGATCGGACTCGTCCATGCGCACGAGGCGTCGAACCTTCCCCGCATGATACGGAACCCGCAGATCAAGGTGGTGGGGATCGCGGAGACGATTCCCGAACTGGTGCAACTGGCCAAAGAACGGCAGGGCGCGAAGGACATTCCGTTCTTCGACGACTACCGGAAGATGCTGGACGAAACCAAACCGGATTTCGTCTGGGCTTTTGTTGAAAACAACCGGCACCTGGAAATCCTGAAGGAGTGCGCCCCGCGCCATATCAACGTGATCTACGAGAAGCCGCTCGCCGCGAGCTACCAAGACGCCCTGGCCATGGCGGAACTGGCCAAGAAGTACAACGTGAAGGTGATGTGCAATTACCAGATGGCATGGTGGCCGGCCAACCAGATCGCACACGACGAGGTAGCGAAGGGCATCATCGGGAAACCCTGGCGGCTGCACGGGATCGTGGGACATGGCGGACCCGGCTCGACGGGGCACGGCAAGTACTTCTTCGACTGGCTCACCGACCCGGTGAAGAACGGTGCCGGCGCGCTCATGGACTTCGGCTGCTATAACGCGCTGTGGTCGCTCTGGTACATGGGCCGGCCGGAGACGGTGTATGCCGAGGCCATTCACCTGCGTCCGGAGACTTTTCCCAAGGTCGAGGATTCATCCACGCTGGTGCTGAAGTACAAAAACGGCATCAACATCTTCGAGGGGAGTTGGGACTTGCCCCGCAGCTTTCAGGACCTGGAGGTTTTCGGCTCGACCGCCGGGCCGGATGGCAGCCTGACCCGCGGCAGCATCTACATGACACACGAGAAGGTGGAACTGCGGAACGGGCGGGAGGTCCGGGACCTGCCGCTGACGCCGTTGCCGCCCGAGAAGGCCGATCCGGTCGCGTTCATGGTGGATGCCATCCGCAACAACAAGCCGATCGAGGGCATCACCGCGCTGGACATCAATGTGGGCGTGGTCCAGATTATCGACGCGGCCAAGGAATCGATCCGCACCGGCCGGGCCGTGAAGCTGAATTAGCCTGGCGGATGCGGAATCGCGCGAACTGCGCTTCCCTGCCCCGATACTCCCATCCGCGAGATGGCCCGGCCGGATGTGGTGCGCCTTCTGGAGACCGAGACCATTTCGGAAGCTCTCTCCCGGCTCCGCTGCGAACAGATCGGGGAGCGGATCGTCTACTTTTACGTCACGGACGCCAGCGGACGGCTCGCCGGCGTCGTTCCCACGCGACGCCTCATTCTGTCGGACCCATCCACTCCGGTGGGCGAAGTGATGATTCACCCCGCTGTGGAGCCCTGTTACGATTGGGAGGGAGCGGGAAACCGCATGGCACAAAAGCCGCATCTCGAATTTTCCCCCGTGGATATGGGGAGCGGATGGGAGACGCCGCCGGGATATAAGGAAGGGTTCCAGCAGAAAATCCTGGCGAGCGATTTGGATGAGAAAGCCAAACGCGGCAGCCGCTCGCGGCTGCTGCGCATCGGCCCGGGTGTGTATTCCGAAAAGCCGTTCGTGCACGACCACTGGGAAGAGGTCTACCTGGTCGAAGGCGACCTCATCGTGGGCAACGACGAGCGCGGCCATGGCGGCACGCAATTCCACGCCCCCACCTACGCCTGTCGCCCCCCAGGCGTCCATCACGGCCCGTTCAAATCCGAAAAGGGCTGCGTCCTGTTCGAAATCCACTACTACCGCAACGACGAATAAACCAGGAATCCGGCGCGAAGCGCCGCTCCTTACCCCGGCCCCTGGCCTCCGTCCCCTCCGCGGCCCGCGTCGAGCACTTCGCGAACTTTGCGCGCCAGCGCGTCCGGTACGAACGGTTTCTGCAAAAACGCCGCGCCCGACTGCGCAATCCCATAATGGACCATGGCCTCATCCGCATACCCCGAAATGTAAAGCACGCGCATCCCGGGCCGCAGCGGCATCAGTTCGCGCACCAGTTCCGGCCCGCTCATCTCGGGCATCACCACATCCACCACCGCCAGGTCGATGCGCCCCTGGCGCGTGCGGCAGAGCCGGATGGCTTCCTCGCCGCGCGTAGCCTCCAGCACGTGGTAACCGCGCCCCGCCAGCACGTCCGCGATCAGCTTGCGCACGGGCGCTTCATCTTCCACCAGCAGAATCGTCTCGGCGCCGGTCATCGGCACACCGGGTACCGCCGTTTCCGCGGCCGATTCGGCCGCCGCCTCCACCAGCGGCAGATAGATCCTCGCCGTGGTCCCTTTTCCCTTTTCGCTGAAGATCCGAATGGCGCCGCCGCTCTGGCGAATGATTCCGTAGGCCGTCGCCAGCCCCAACCCGGTTCCCCGCCCCGGATTCTTGGTGGTGAAGAACGGCTCGAACAGGTGGTTCTGGGTTTCCTCGTCCATTCCCGTCCCGGTATCGGTAATCGAAAGCATTACATAACGGCCCGGCTTCACCCCGATCTGCATCGCGGTGAAACCTTCGCCCACCCGCACGGTGGCGGTTTCAATGGTGAGCTTGCCGCCCTCGGGCATGGCATCGCGCGCATTCACCACCAGGTTCATGACGACCTGCTCGATCCGCCCGGGATCCGCCTCCACGGCGTCTTCCGCCGCGGCGGGAATGGTCACCAGCTCGATATCTTCCCCGATCAGCGGCCGGAGCATTTTCTCCATTTGCAGCGCCAGGTCGTTTACGTGGATCCCTCGTGATTGCATCGGCTGGCGGCGGCTGAAGGCCAGCAACTGGTGGGTCAGCGCGCCGCCGCGCTCCGCCGAGCGGCGAATCTCTTCCACCGCCGTGCGCTGCGAGTCCTTGAGATCGCGGCTCGCCAGCAGCAGATCGCTGTAGCCGGTGATGACCGTCAGCAGGTTGTTGAAGTCGTGCGCCATGCCGCCCGCCAGGCGCCCCACCGCTTCCATCTTCTGCACCTGCCGGAATTGTTCCTCCAGGCGGCCGCGCTCGCGCCGCATTTTCGCCCCGCGGACCTCGCGCTCCACCGCGGCGTTCAGCCGCATCAGGTTGCCCCGCGTCAGGTGATCCGCCGCGCCGGCTTTCAGCACCGCCAGCACCTCGGACTGGCGGATGCGGCCCGAAACCACGATGAGCGGCAGATCGACTCCTTTTTCCTGGATGATCCGCAGCGCGGCCAATGCCCCGAACTGGCCGGCCGTGAAATCGCTGATGGCAATGTCCCAGTTTCCGGGTAGCGCCTCGATCAGCTCGGCTTCGGAGGAGATGCGCTGGTAAACGGGAAGGTAGCCGCCGCGCAGCAGTTCGGCTTGAATGGCATTTGCACCGTTCTCACCAATAAACAGAACCCTCAGCGGCTGGCCCAATATGCTTGATTGTAGCGCAGGCGTTCAGCCGGCCATGCCGGTTTCCAGCCGGCATTACTAAAATCAAAGTAGTGTTGCCTACCTTCGACCCCCTGGTCGCCGAATGGTTCGCCGCGCGCTTCGGCTCCCCGACCGAACCGCAGCTTCAGGGCTGGCCCCCGATCCGCGGGGGTGAAGACGTGCTCATTTCCGCGCCCACGGGCTCCGGCAAAACGCTCGCCGCATTTCTCACGGCCATCGATGCGCTGGTGCGCCGCGCCCGGCTCGGCCCCTTGCCCGACCGGACCGAGGTGGTCTACGTTTCGCCGCTCAAGGCGCTGAGCAACGACGTTCACAAAAATCTGGAGATTCCGCTCGCCGAAATCTCCGCCCTGGCCGCCGCACGGGGCATCGCGCTCGCGCCCATCCGCGCCGCCCTGCGCACCGGCGATACGCCCCAATGGGAGCGCCAGAAGCTCACCCGCGAACGGCCGCACATCCTCGTCACCACGCCCGAATCGCTTTTCATCCTGCTCACCGCCGCGCGCCCGCGCGAGGTGCTCTCCACCGTGCGCACGGTGATCGTGGACGAAATCCACGCCGTGGCCGACGATAAGCGCGGCTCCCACCTCGCCCTCACCCTCGCGCGCCTCGACCGCCTGGTCGAGCAGCACGGCGGCGGGTGCCCCCTGGGCCCTCCGCAGCGCATCGGGCTTTCCGCCACCGTCCGGCCCATCGAGGAGGTGGCGGCCTTCCTCAGCGATCGCGCGCGCGTCATCGACATCGGCCACCGCCGCGAAATGGAGCTCGCCGTGGAAGTGCCGCGCGACGAGCTCGGTCCCGTGGCCAGCAACGAGATGTGGGGCGAAATCTACGACCGCCTCGCCGAGTTGATCCGCCAGAACCGCACCACCCTGGTCTTCGTCAACACGCGCCGCCTGGCCGAGCGCGTGGCGCACCATCTCGCCGGGCGCCTCGGCGAAAACGCCGTCCTGCCGCACCATGGCAGCCTCGCGCGCAAGCTGCGTCTGGATGCCGAGCGCCGCCTCCGCAATGGCGAACTGCGCGCCGTAGTGGCCACGGCGTCGCTCGAGCTCGGCATCGATATCGGCACGGTGGACCTGGTCTGCCAGGTCGGCTCGCCGCGCTCCATCGCCGTGGCGCTCCAGCGCATCGGCCGCGCCGGGCATTGGGTCGGCGCGCTGCCCAAAGGCCGCCTCTTCGCCACCACGCGCGATGAGCTGATCGAATGCGCCGCGGTGGTGCGCGCCATCCACCGCGGCGAATTGGATCGCCTCGAGATCCCGCGCAATGCGCTTGATATCCTCGCGCAGCAGATGGTGGCCGCCTGCGCGGCCGAAGACTGGAGCGAAGACGAACTGTTCGCCCTGGTGCGCCGCGCCTGGCCGTACCGCACGCTGGACCGCGCGGAATTCGACGCCGTGCTGGAGATCCTTTCCGAAGGCATCTCCACCGCCCGCGGCAGGGCGGGCGCGTACCTGCATCGCGACGCCGTGAACCGCCGCATCCGCGGCCGGCGCGGCGCGCGCCTGACCGCCATCACCTCCGGCGGCGCTATTCCCGACACCGCGCAATACCTGGTCGTCGCCGAGCCGGAAGGCGCCACCGTGGGCACGGTGGACGAGGATTTCGCCACCGAGAGCATGGCCGGCGATGTTTTTTTGCTGGGCACCACCTCATGGCGCATCCGCCGTATCGAAGCCGGACGATTGCGCGTCGAGATGGCCCCCGGGGCCGCGCCCTCGGTCCCCTTCTGGCGCGGCGAAGCCCCCGGCCGAACCTTCGAGCTCTCGCAAGCCGTATCCGAGCTTCGCGAGCTATGCGCTAAAGGCCCTCTGGACTGCGCCGCGCTCGGTCTCGACCGCCGCGGCGCCGAGCAGCTTCTCGAATACGTCCGCGCCGGCCAAGCCGCGCTCGGCGTCATGCCGACCACTCGCACCGTCGTGGCCGAGCGGTTCTTCGACGAAGGCGGCGGCATGCAGCTTGTCATCCACGCCCCCTTCGGCGCGCGCATCAACCGCGCCTGGGGCCTGGCCCTGCGCAAGCGCTTCTGCCGCTCCTTCAATTTCGAGCTCCAGGCCGCCGCCACGGACAACGGCATCCTCATCTCTCTCGGCGAGCAGCACTCTTTCCCCCTGGACATCGTCTTCGAATTCCTGCGCCCAGCCACCGTGGAAGAGGTGCTGACGCAGGCGCTGCTGGCTTCTCCCATGTTCACCGCCCGATGGCGCTGGAATGCCTCGCGCGCGCTCGCCATCCCGCGCTACCGCGGCGGGCGCAAGGTGCCGCCGCCCATCCAGCGCATGCGCGCCGACGACCTCATGGCCGCGGTTTTCCCCGACCAGGCCGCCTGCCCCGAAAACCTGGCCGGCGATATCCGCATCCCCGATCACCCGCTGGTGAACGAAACCATCCGCAATTGCCTGCACGAGGCCATGGACCTGAACGGCCTCACCGCGCTTCTCGCCGCGATCCATGCGGGCGAAATCCGCACCGTAGCCATCGACACCCCCGAGCCATCGCCCTTCTCGCACGAGATCCTGAACGCCAACCCGTACGCCTTTCTGGACGATGCCCCGATCGAGGAGCGCCGCGCCCGCGCCGTGCAGATGCGCCGCGGGCTGCCGGGGGAGGCCTCCGCCGCCGGCGCGCTCGATCCCGCGGCCATCGCGCAGGTGGCCGCGGAAGCCGCGCCTCCCATGCGCGATGCGGACGAATTGCACGAAGCCTTGTGCGGCCCGGGCATTCTCGCCTGCGTTCCGGACCTGGCCGCCCTCTACACCCAACTGGAAGCCGCGGGCCGCGCCACCACCGCCACCATCGCCGGCCGCGATTTCTGGGTGCCCGCCGAGCGCCTGAGCCTGATCCTCCGCGTTTACTCGGATGCCGCCATCCATCCCGAAATCGCCGCGGTTGGAAAGCCGATCCCCGAATCGCGCGAAGCCTGCGCCGCGGAAATTCTGCGCGGCCGTTTCGAATGCTCCGGTCCGCAGCGCGCCTCGCAAATCGCCGCGGAACTTGCCATGCCGCGCGAGCTGGTCGACCAGGCGCTGGCGCAGCTCGAATCCGAAGGCCAGATTCTGCGCGGCCACTTCACGGGATCGCCGGAGCTCGAATGGTGCCATCGCCGCCTGCTGGCGCGCATTCACCGCCTCACCATCGGCCGCCTGCGCCGCGAGATCGAGCCCGTCACCACGGCCGAATTCCACGCCTTCCTGAACCGCTGGCAGCACCTCGCGCCCGGTACGCAGTTGCACGGCGTGGACGGCGCGCTGCAAATCGTCCGGCAGTTGCAGGGCTCGGAGTTCGCCGCCGCGGCCTGGGAATCCGAGGTCCTCCCGGCGCGCATTGCGGACTACAAGCCCGACTACCTCGACCAGCTCTGTCTTTCGGGCGAAGTGAGCTGGGGCCGCCTCTCGCCCCATCCGGCCTTTGAGCGCGAGGACGCAACCCGGCGGGTGCGCCCCACCCGCGTCGCGCCGCTGGCGATCTTCCTGCGCGACGATGCCGGCTGGCTGCTGGCCGGCCCGCAGCCCTCGCCCGCATCCGCGCTCTCGCACCCGGCGCGCGAGCTGCTGGCCGTGCTCGAAGCCCGCGGCGCATCGTTCTTCTCCGACCTCGCCCGCGCCACCGGCCGCCTCGCCAGCGAAGTGGAGGACGGTCTTTGGGAATTGGTCGCCGCCGGCCTCGTGACCGCCGACGGCTTCGAGAACCTGCGCGCGCTGCTCGATCCCAAGCGCCGCCGCGGCGAAGGCCGGGGCCGCACCGCGCGCCCGCGCCACGCACCCGGCCGCTGGGCGCTCCTGCGCCGCACCGAATCGCCGGCCGAGGCCAACGCCGAAATCTTCGCCCGCCAGCTTCTGGCCCGCTGGGGCGTCCTCTTCCGCGACGCCGCCGTGCGCGAACCCCTGGCTCCCGCCTGGCGCGATCTCCTGGTGGTCCTGCGCCGCTTGGAATCGCGCGGCGAAATCCGCGGCGGCAGGTTCGTCGAATCGTTTATCGGCGAGCAGTTCGCGCTGCCGGAAGCGCTCGACCTGCTGCGTGCCGTCCGCCGAATTGGCAACTCCTCAACTCCTGTCTCCTGACTCCTGTCTCCTGACTCCTGTCTCCTGACTCCTGTCTCCTGACTCCTGTCTCCTGACTCCTGTCTCCTGACTCCTTATAATAAAAGTGTGCCGAAAGCCAAAGAGCTGGAACTCCGCCTCGAGCGGACCGAGGAACGGTTGCGCCTG
>JAJYLS010000237.1 GCA_021787555.1 Acidobacteriota bacterium
ATGGAGCGAGTCCGGCACTCCTCGCTACCTTTTGGCTTCTTGCACCATGCAGGCGTTTCTTTTTGACCAGATTGTCACTGTATTATGCGAGATTCAGTAGATCTCCATATCAATACGAGCTTGAAATCACTACTGTCCAAGACAGCCGGGAATTCGCTGTTTTGGACCTGTAACTCCTTTTTTTTGAGCACGGCCCATTTCGGCCTCGGGGGAGGTCTTCGAGATCGTCACGATCCTGTTCAAAACGCAGAGGAAGCGGACCCTTGGGCGGCAAATGCTTCAACCAGCGGTCAAACCGGCTGTTTACGGGCTCGCCAAGAGGGTTTCAGGCTGCCAGGGTCGGGCCGTCGGGCCGCTCCCCTGTCCAAAACGACGGTTGCCAAAACCTGCTTTGGACAAGAGTGGCTTGAAATAGCGAACGATTAGGCGCGAATACGCCGAATATTCCCTTATGCAGAGTGTTCTGTTTTGGCGTTGGGCGGGGCTATCGGAAAATTGCGCTCTCGAGCGTCACGTTGACGTAAAACGCCCAAACCGAAAACTGAATTGCATACCCGTCTTTAGCAAGGCTTGGCCTCTCAGAACGCTTGAGCGTCTCACCGAGGCAACAGATCAGGAACCGACAAGCCGGTCGTACTCGGCATGCGTGCCGATCCACGCCCAGGTGATCGTATCTTCCCTTAATGTCCCGAGAGCGCGATGGCGTTCACCAATGCGAATCGTAAATCGATCCGCGCTGCCTCCCAGCCGGCGGAAATGGAGCGACGGATGATGAGGATCACGCCGCCACACCTGATACGACTTGAGAGCAAGTTCCTGAACCTCACCGGGCAGCGCATAGAACAGGCTCCAGAAACGGCGGGTCGCAAGCGAAGTCACTTGGACGGCGGCCAGGGGCGGGCGAGCCCTTGGCCGGATTCGGTTTCAGCCTCGCCGAACAGAAAATCCAGTTTGCCAGCGGCGGAATCCGCATCGATCTGCTCATCCCAACGGGTTTGCTCGCGCACACGGAACCAGTCAACGAAACGCCGGTAGTCTTCCGGCGGCAGGTTCGTGATCGCTGATTCGATTTCTTCAACCCGATCCATACCTCAAGTCTAGCAGGCACACGAAGCCCTTTCGCCTGAGGCTGGGCGCCTTCGCTTGGCTGCGTAACTCCGCGGATGGGTCGACCGGCACGGTGCCAAGGTCCTGTTCACGGAGGTGCGTCGCTCAGTCCATCCACTCCCGGATCTCATGCGGTAAGCGGCAGGGGAATTCCGCCTGCCGATTCACACCCCAGCGCGTCAACTGAACCACATTGCGGCTAATAAAACAAATACTTCCGCCACTGCGCATCGCCCTTGCCGAGCATGCGCATCAGGTGGCGGCTGGTGTGCAGGCTGAAGGGCCGCGGCTGGCGCACCAGCTTCATCCCCGCTTCCTCCGGCGTGCGGTTGCCCTTGCGGTTGTTGCAGTGGTGGCAGCACGCTACCAGGTTCTCCCACGCCGATTCGCCGGCCCGCGAGCGCGGCACCACGTGGTCCAGCGTCAGCTCCGCCGAGGGCAGCGTGCGGTGGCAATACTGGCAGGTGTAGCGGTCGCGCATCAGGATATTCTTGCGCGACAACGCGCGCGTCTGGTGGGGGATACGCCGGTATTCGAGCAGCCGGATCACCGAAGGCAGCCGCATCGACGCCCGCGTGGAATGCACCGCGTGCATGCTCTCCTCTTCCGCCGACGCCACGCCCTTGAGCACCAGCACCAGGGCGCGCCGCGCCCCGCAGATGTTAATCGGCTCATAGCTGGCATTCAGCACCAGGACCGGCTTTTGCAGTCGATCGCTCGCCATTAGCTCAGTACCCCCAAATTGGAATGGATTCGTGCCGCGTCCAGGCGCCGGTCCGCGCGCGCCACCGCCAGCAGCGCTACGCGCGCCGCGCCGCCCTGCTTGAGCGCTAGCGCGCAGGCCGCGGCCGTCGAGCCGGTCGTCAGCACGTCGTCGATCAGCAGAATGCGTTTGCCCGTCACCCGCCCCCGGCAGCGGAATGCACGGCCTACGTTCTCGCGCCGCTCTGTGTTGCTCAGGCCCGCCTGCGCCGCGGTGGCCCGCGCGCGCCGCAGCACCCGCACCACCGGAATCCCGGTGCGCCGCGAAATGATGGCCGCCATCAGGCCGGACTGATTAAACCCTCGCTGCCACTGCCGGCGCCAGTGGAGCGGCACTGGGGCGATGGCATCGAACCGTTCGTCGCGCGGCAGCGCCGCTATCAGCAAATCCGCCAATGGCCGCGCCAGCGTCTTCACCCGGCGAAACTTGTACTGATGAATCAGCTCGCGCAGCACGCCTTCGTAGGAACCGTAGCAATAGGCCGCGTCGAAGCCCCGCAGACCGCTGCGGCACAGCGCGCACCGGCCCTCAAAATCCAGCGGAAAACGATTCAGGAAGGGCGCGCGGCAACTCGAGCAGAAGAATTCCGCTTCGAGCGGTGCCGGCTGCGTCAGGCAGTGCCCGCACACGGGGATGCGGCTGATCTCCTCCAGCGGGCGCTGGCAGATCCTGCAATCACCGGGGAAGAAGAGGTTAAAAAGGGCGCGGTAGGCTGTTCGGATTACTGAGGGACCGGCGTTGGCTACAGTTGCTCGGCTGCTACTCGAGAAGACCCACCTCCGCGACGAACCGCTACGGGCCGCGAGCGGCTCTGAATTTTATTGTACCCGAAATTCCACAACCCGGGCAGGCGGTCCGCGACCTGTAAAAAGCGCTCGAAAAGATTGGCGCCCGGCCCCGGGCGGCAGTACAATGCTCTCCAGAAGGGTCGTCCCCGTATGCGCGCGCGGCGAATCGCGGGATGTTTGGCGGGTGTTGTCTGGCTCGCTGTGGCCGCCTATGGCCAGGTTGCGGTGGCGATGCGCCCGCCGGCCGAGGCTCCCGACCCCAATATCCCCAAGCCGAATATCCGCGTGGATTCCGACCTGGTGCTGGTCCCGGTGACGGTGTGCGATCCCATGAACCGGCCGGTCACCGGCCTCGATAAAGAGCACTTCCGGATCTTCGACGGCGGTGTCCAGCAGACCATCACGCAATTCTCCATGGACGATGCGCCCATCGCCGTCGGCCTGGTCTTCGATGTCAGCGGCAGCATGGGCTATAAGCTGCGCATGGCGCGCAGGGCCGCCGCCGAGTTTTTCAAAACCGCCAATCCCGACGACGAATTCTTCCTGGTCGAGTTCAACGACCGGCCCAGACTGGTGGTCCCGCTCACCCCGGGCACCGTGGAGATCGAAAGCCAGCTCATGTTCGCCCAATCCAACGGCCGCACGGCGCTGCTCGACGCCCTGATGCTGGCCATGCACGAGATGAAGAGATCGCAAAAGGGCCGCAAAGCGCTGATCATCGTCTCCGACGGCGGCGATAATTGCAGCCGCTACACCACCGGGGAAGTGCGCCGCCTGATTCGCGAAAGCGACGTGCTCATCTACGCCATCGGCGTTTACGAGCCCTACGGCTCACGCAGCCGCACGCCCGAGGAGATGGCCGGCCCCGACCTGCTCAGCGAACTCGCCGAGCAGAGCGGCGGCCGCGAGTTCCCCGCGAGCCCCTCCGACCTGCCGGATATCGCCGCGAAAATCGGCATCGAACTGCGCAACCGCTACGTGCTCGGCTACTCGCCGACCAGCCAGCAGCGCGACGGCCGCTACCATCCCGTGCAGGTGAAGATCGTGCCCCCGCGCGGCCTTCCGCCGCTCAAAGCCTACTGGCGCCGCGGCTATTACGCCCCGTCGCAGTAATGCCTGTTACCGAGCCCTATACCGCCGCCACCGGTATCCCCGCTCCCAGCAGGGCGGCTTCCACGTCTGCCGGACGCAGGCGCGAGGCATCGTACTCCACCATCAGCGCGTCCGGCGCGGCGATTTGCACCTTGTGAACGCCGTAGAGCGAGGACGCGTCGGACAAGCGCTCCCGCAGCAGGTTGTCGAGGGGTTTTTGCAGGCGGAAATGGATTTGTACTTTGGTCATATTCGATTCGGCAGGCCGGCCGTGCCGTCAATCCCGGCAGGGCAACCTCATGCCACCCCCACATGGTAATTCAGCGGCCCGCGCCCGCGGCCCAGCGCCGGGCTGGTGCGGATGGCCTCGTGGATGAATCGCTTGGCCCGCGCCACCGCTTCGCCGGGCGGCAGGCCGCACGCCAGGCCGGCGGTGATCGCGGCGGAATACGCGCAGCCCGTGCCATGGGTATGGGCGGTCTCCAGGCGCGGTGCGGAAAACTCACGCCATTCTGCGCCGTCGAACAGAACATCCGTGGCGTCTCCGCTGCTGTGGCCGCCCTTGATCAGGACCGCGCGCGCGCCCAGTTGCCGCAGGCGCCGGGCGGCTTCACGCACGTCCGCGGTTCCGGCCAGCGCGCAGGCTTCGGGAATATTGGGCGTGACCAACGCCGCCACCGGCAGCAATTCCTCCCGCAGCGCGCGCACGCCGGTCTCGTCGAGCAGGGCAAGCCCGTGCGTGCTGGAAATGACCGGGTCCACCACCAGCGCGAACCCGAACTGCACGGCCGCGCGCGCCACCAACCGCACCACGTCGGCGGACCCCAACGCACCGGTCTTCACCGCGACCGGCGGGATATCTTCCAGCACGGCTTCCAATTGTTCGGCCACCAGTTCGGCCGCGACCACCTCGCATCGCGATACCCGCACACTGTTCTGGACGGTCAGCAGCGTGATCACCGCTTCGCCGTAAACCCCGAACTGATGGAAAGTCTTCAGGTCCGCCTGAATGCCCGCGCCGCCGCTGGGGTCCGAACCGGCGATCGTCAGAGCCACGGGCGGCATAACGCTTCCAGTCTAGCGCCAATGCTGCCGCCTCCCGCCGCAACCTGGAGAAGCACTTGCTCAAGCGGATATCCTGCCTCTTTTGTTCGGGTCAACGCCTTAGGGACGGGCCACCGGTGCACGGCCACCACGGATCGCCGTACGCTCATTTGCCGATCTGCTAAATTGAAGAGAGTTTTCTAGGCGTATGCCCTTTCATATCCAGCCGCTTCGTGAATTCCTGGTGCGTCCCGCGTTGCCCGCATCCCTCTCCCGCATGGCCGATTTGGCCTACAACCTCATTTGGAGTTGGGAGCCTCTCATTCGGGCCCTGTTCCGCAGGCTGGATCCGGCGTTATGGAGAGATTCCGGCTATAACCCGGTTCTCATGCTGGGACGCGTGTCCCAGGCCACGCTCCAGCGGGCGGGAAGCGATCCTCGGTATCTGGCCCTGTATCGCATGGCATGCGAAGCCTACGATCTGCGCGTCCGCAAAGCGCCCCTTCCCCCCGACGGCAAGCTCATCGCCTACTTTTCCGCCGAATACGGCCTGACCGAATGTCTGCCGGTCTACTCCGGTGGCTTAGGCATTCTCTCGGGAGACCACCTGAAATCGTGCGCCGATCAGGATTACCCCTTGATCGGCCTCGGCCTGCTCTATCAGCAGGGCTACTTCCGCCAGGTGCTGAATCCCGATGGCTGGCAGCAGGAACGCTATCCCACCAACGACTTCTACACCCTGCCGCTGCGGTCGGTGAAGAATGCCGCCGGCGAGGACCTCAAAGTCTCGATCAAGCTGCCCACGGGAAACGTCTGCATCCAGGTCTGGAAACTGGACGTCGGCCGCATCACCCTCTATCTGTTGGACACCAACATCCCCGAAAACGTGCTGCCGCAGGACCGCGACATCACCGATCAGCTCTATGGCGGCGATATCGATACCCGCATCCGGCAGGAGATCGTGCTGGGCATCGGCGGCATACGGGCGCTGCGCGCCATGGGCCTCAAGCCCACCGTGTTCCACATGAACGAGGGCCATTCGGCCTTCCTCTCGCTGGAGCAGATCCGCGTGTTCATCCGCGAGGAGCAACTGAATTTCGAAGAGGCGCTCTCGGCCGCGCGCACCAGCAATATCTTTACCACCCACACCCCCGTTCCGGCGGGCATCGACGTCTTCGATCCCGGCCTGATGTACCACTATTTCTCGGAATACTGCGCGGAAGTCGGCATCGATTTCCAGCAGTTTATGGCGCTCGGCCGGCGCAATCCGTGGGACCGCGACGAGCGCTTCTCCATGGCCGTGCTCGCCCTGAACACGTCCTGCTACCGCAACACCGTGAGCCGCCTGCACCGCCAGGTTTCGCAGGAGATGTTCCACGAGTTGTGGCCGCAGTTGCCGGTTTGGGAAGTGCCCATCACCTCCATCACCAACGGCGTCCACCTGCCGAGCTGGCTTAACGGCGACCTCGCCGCGCTCTACGATCAGTACCTCCAGCCGGACTGGCGCGAGCGCTTCAACGATCAGGCCATCTGGGAGCAGATTAAGGACATCCCGGACGAGGAACTGCTCGAGGTCCACCGCCGCCGCAAGCGGCGCCTGGTCAGCTTCGTGCGCGCACGCCAGCACGACACGGCGGTGCGGCGACAGGCGTCGGCGGGCGAGGTGCGCCGCGCGGGCGAAGTGCTCGACCCCAACGCCCTCACCATCGGTTTCGCCCGGCGCTTCGCCACCTATAAACGCGCCACCCTGATTTTCCGCGACGTGGAGCGGCTCAAGCGCATCCTATTGCATAAGGACATGCCGGTGCAGATCGTCATCGCCGGCAAAGCCCATCCCAAAGACCAGCCCGGTAAAAGCTATATCCGCGAAGTGGTCCAACTTTCGCGCGACCCCGATCTCTGGAAGCATGTGGTCTTTGTTGAGGATTACGACATGAAGGTGGCGCGCGAAATGGTTCAGGGCGTGGACCTGTGGCTGAACAATCCGCGCCGCGGCGAGGAAGCCTGCGGCACCAGCGGCATGAAGGCGGCCATGAACGGCATCCTGAACATCAGCATCCTGGATGGCTGGTTCGACGAAGCCTACGAGCACATCGGCGGCTGGGCCATCGGCGAGCGCGAGCCCTATTCGGAAGACCAGGATGCGCTGCACGCCAGCGCCATTTACTATCTACTGGAAAACGAAATTGTGCCGATGTTTTATGAGGGACGCGAACAAACCCCGCGCGAATGGATGCGGCGGGTCAAGCAGTCCCTTACTTATGTGAGCCCGATTTTCGATTGCCGCCGCATGGTGCGGGAATACATGACGGAATTATACGAGCCCGCGCACCAGCAGCATCTCCGCATCGTGGAGAACAATTACGATATGATCCGCGAAAAGGCGCAGTGGAATTCGCGCATCCGCGAGGTCTGGGACCGGGTGCGCTTCGTCGAAGCAGGGGAAGCGCCGTCCGGCTCTGTGATCAGCGGTAAGCCCGTGCCGGTGCGCGCCGCCATCGACCTGGCCGGATTGTCCGCGGAAGACGTGCGGGTCGAAGTGGTGATGGGGCCGGTGGACAGCAATGGCCACCTGGAGGACACCGAAGTCATGGTGTTGCCGGTTATCGAGCAGCAGGGATCGGTGGCAATCTTCGGGAAGGATATCGTTCCCGAACGGACCGGCCGCCTGGGGTATGCCCTGCGGGTCAGCCCCAATCATTTCGACGACCCCCTGACCCGGCCCTGCACTAGTTTGCTGAAGTGGAGTTCGGTCGTCTAGCCGAATGTGACCGGCCGTACGATATCCGAAAGATACTCAAAGGGCGTGCAAACCGGACTTATTTTGTGGTACACATGGATTTGAAGCACTTGGCGGGCTCCGATTGGTGTATGCTGGTTCTATCGGATGCTCCCGCTGAACCCCTCCGGTAAGAATACTTCCCGCCCAAGTTCCCGTGCGGGAGGCGGGGATATCGATCGGTTTCGCTCAGCGCCTGGGCTTATTGATTTCATAGAATTCGCGAAACAAAGTTCTCTTTCGTCCCGCTAACAGGAGCCACCATTCCCCATGGACAGCGACCGCAAATACAGACAACACGGGTACATGGACTCGGACCGCCCGGACCACGATGGCCGAGGCTATCGCGAGGAGCGGCCCAAGCCGCAGGGACCCCGCCCCCCCATCGATGTGACCGGGCCGCGCCTGCCGCGGCTGGTGCAGCACGTGGCGGCGGCACGCTGTTTCAACTGCTCCACGACCCTGCCTCCCAACACCGATTTCAACGGCACTTGCCCGAAATGCAACGCGGAGTTGCACTGCTGCAAGCAATGCGCACATTTCGAGCCCTCCACCCGTTTCCAGTGCCTCAAACCCATCCCGGTGCGCATCGCGGTAAAGGATAAAGCCAACACCTGCGGGCTGTTTTCTCCCCGCGTCACCGTTGCGCGAGAAGGCACCAACAACGGCCCCACGGTCGCCCCGCCGGTCCCCATGGGGCCGCCCGCCCCCCGCAACGCCGACGACGCCCGCAGCGCCTTTGACAAGCTTTTTAAGAAGCTGTAGCCGCCGCAGCCGCGCCCGCGGCTAACCGCGTTTCACTGGGTACAATGGATACGTGCCCCGCTTTGTGCTCTCGGCGGTTGTCGCGTTGGCCGCTGCTTTTGCGGCGGCGGCGCAAACTCCGTTTTTCCCGCTCAAGGATATCCGGCCCGGAATGCGCGGCGTGGGCCGCACCGTCTTCTCCGGCAATCGCGTGGATGAGTTTCAGGTCGAAATCCTCGGCGTCCTGGATAATTTCGGCCCTAAGGAGTCGCTCATCATCGCGCGGCTCTCCGGAGGCCCGCTCGAACATGCCGGCGTCCTCCAGGGCATGAGCGGCAGTCCGGTATTCATCGGCGGTAAACTGGCGGGCGCCGTGGCCATGGCGTTTCCCTTCGCCAAAGATCCCATCGCCGGCGTGCGGCCCATCGAGGATATGATCCGCCAGGGAATGGCCCCGCCTCCTCCTCCCCCGTCCCGGCGCTCCGCGCGCCTCCTCAACCCGGTGCTGGCCGGCGGCGATCTCACGCATGCCATTCCGCCGCCGCGCTCCGTGCTCGCCGGCGGCATGCGCATGGTCGATATCGCCACGCCCATCTCCTTCGGCGGCTTCACCCCGGAATCCATCGAAGCCTTCGCGCCCCAATTGCGCGGTATCGGCCTCGAACCGCGCCAGGGCATTACCGCCGGCTCCAAAATCGCCCCCCCCATGGGCAATCCGGCCGACCTGAAGCCCGGTTCCATGATCAGCGTGCAACTCATGTCCGGCGATATGAGCGTGGCCGCCGACGGCACCGTCACCTGGATCGACGGCCGCAAAATCTACGCCTTCGGCCACCGCTTCCTGGATATCGGCGCCACGGCGCTGCCCTTCGCGCGCTCGGAAGTCATCGCCCTGGTTCCCAATCTCAACTCCTCCTTCAAAGTCACTGCCGGACGCGAATGGATGGGCACCATCGACCAGGACCGCAACACCGCCATCGCCGGTGAATTGGGCCGGCGCGCCCCCACCGTGCCGGTCACGCTC
>JAJYLS010000238.1 GCA_021787555.1 Acidobacteriota bacterium
AGGCCGGTGAGATCGTAGCCCGGCAGATCGGTTTCCTTGCCGCCGGTTTCCACGATGGTTCCGTCGGGCAGCACGAATTCCAGGCCGAGGACGTGATTGGTGGTGACGCCGTAAGCAAGGGTGTGAGGACCGCCGGCGTTTTCCGACACGTTGCCGCCGATGGTGCAGGCGCGCTGGCTGGACGGGTCCGGCGCGTAGAAGAAGCCGTGCTTCTGGACGGCCAGCGTGACATCCAGGTTCACCACGCCGGGCTGGAGCACGGCCCGTTCGTTTTCGAAGTCGATCTCCAGGATGCGGTTCATGCGCGCGAACGCCACTACGATTCCACCCTCGATGGGGATGGCGCCGCCGGAGAGTCCGGTTCCGGCGCCGCGGCCCACGACGGGAATTTCGAAGTCGTGGGCGATTTTGGCGATGGCCGAGACTTCGTCGGTGGTACGCGGGAAGACGACAAGGTCGGGGCGGTGCTTATCGACGCCACCGTCGTACTCGTAGAGCGCCAGGTCTTCGGGCCGGTCGAGATAGCCGCGCGGCCCAAGGAGCGCGGCGATCCGTTGCTGGGCAGCCGCAGAAACCATCGAATTCAGTGTAGCGTGTCGGGTGGCAGCGCGGCGTGCCGGAGCACCGCGCCGGTTGCAAAACCCGGCGAATGCCGGCAGCATGCCGGCATGGCGGGCAGGAAGCCCGCGCCACCCGGAGCGGAGGCGCGATCAGGCGCGGGTCAGGATGCGGTGGACCAGTTCGGCGTTTTCCCGGACCTCGTCTTTGAACTTGGGGAACATGCCGACGAAGATGGCATCGCTGGGCTTGATGCTTTCGAACGCGGTACGGAACGCCTGTCCGACGCCGCCGCCGGCGATTCTGCCCGCCGCCAGGATCTTGAACGCGAAGCAGGGCTTGGCGGTCTGGCGCATGAAGCGGTACATACGCGGAGGATCGCTCTTCAAGTACGTGTCGCTGGGCGATTCCATGGCTTCGCCGCTGAGCGCTTTCTTCCACTCCTCCGCGCTGCGCGTGCGGTAGTACACACAACCGGCGTAGAAATCGACGTCCCAACCTTCGTGTTCGACCTGGGCGAGGACTTCGGGATTGTGGCTGCCGACGCCCACACGCGCGCCGGTCTGGCGCGCCTTCTTGCACCACTCCTTGACGTCCGCCATGCGGCCTTCGTGCCAGGCGCGGTCGGTGTGCTCGCCGTGATGGTAGATGGCCAGCGGCTTGAGCGAGCGGCAGACCTCGGCGGGGTCGCCGACGCCTTGCACGATCAGGTGCATCTTGCCGCCGGCGGCCTGGAATTGCGCCAGGTCCGGGCGGGCGCGGGGGACATCCACCCAATTGTAGGCGTTGATGCCGAATCGGTTGCAGCGGAGCAGGACCTCCGAGATGCGCTGGGGCGTGTAATACTCCTTCATGAGCCCGCTGAGAATGCTGTTGAAATGCGAAAAGCCGTAGAACTGGTTGCAGCCGGCCACCAGGCGGCCGATCTCGACGCCGCCGAACTTGACTATCGGCACCTGGATTTCCGGCGCGGCCGTGGAACGCGCCGCGGCCGCCGCGGCCAGGGCGGCGGATTCGAGGAAGCCTCTGCGCGTATGCATGGCTCCGGTTTAACAAATTCGGACCCGGTTAGCAAGTATTAACGGTGGAGGAGAACGACCTGCTGCTCGATGCGGGCGATGAGGCGGGACCAGAGCGAGCCGGGGTCGGAATCGAAGACGAGGGCGGAATTGGCCTTGAAGATGTACCAGGCGCCCACGTCGACTTCATGCTCCAACTGGCCGGCGCCCCAGCCGCAGTAGCCGAGATAAATGCGGAAGTCGTGCGGGCCGGCGCCGGAAGCGAGGGCGTTCTCCATGGTCTTGCGGCTCCCGGCGAAATAGACATCGCCGAAGACGTGCGTGGCATCGCCGGCTTTGGCGGAGCGGAGCAGGGCCATGACGCCGTCAAGCTCGACCGGTCCGCCCATGTAGACGGGGTCGGAATCGTCCTTGGCCGATTTCCATTGTCCCAGCGCGCGCGAGATCGGCAGTTTCATGCGGCGATTGACGATCAGCCCGAGGGCGCCGTTGTCGTCGTGCTGGACCAGGAGGATAACGGTTTTAGCGAAGATGGGGTCGGGCGAGTCGCGGGGGGCGACGAGCAGTTTGCCGATTGCGAGGTCTTCGACCCGCGTGGATTGTGCCGAGGCATTGAGCGCGGCCGCGAGGACGACAGCGATCCCCAGCCACTGCGGAAGCTTGCATGTCATGACCACATTTTCCGCCTTTTTTGGGCGCGGGAGAAAACGGCTCTTGGGGCGGGGTATAGGAAAATGGTAGGGACATGCACAGCGACCCCACCACCCGTTTTTCCAGCCGCGTGGCAGACTACGAGCGCTATCGGCCGTCGTACCCGCGCGAGGTGACGGCGCTGGCGGCGCGCGAGTGCGGAGTTACGGCGGCGTCGGCGGTTGCCGATATCGGCTGCGGGCCGGGATTCCTGGCGCGGCTGTTCCTGGATGCCGGATGCGAAGTTTTCGGCGTCGAACCGAATGCCCAGATGCGCCAGGCGGGTGAACGGATGATGGGTGCGTACGCGCGGTTTCACAGCGTGGCGGGGCGGGCGGAGGCGACCGGACTGGCGGACGGGTCGGTGGACCTGATCGCCGCCGGGCAGGCGTTCCATTGGTTCGAGCCGGAGGCGGCGCGGGCGGAGTTCCGGCGCATTCTCAAACCCGGCGGTTGGGTGATGCTGGTGTGGAACGAGCGGCGGCCGGAGCCGGGGTTCATGCAAGAGTACGAGCGGACCATCGCGCAATACGCTCCGGAGACGAGCCGGATCGACCGGGAGACGATCGCCGGTTTTTTTCGCGGAGCGGCGTGGCACGAGACGAGATTTCCGAACGCGCAGCAATTGGATAAGGCTGGCCTGCGGGGACGGGTGGCATCGTCGTCCTATGCGCCGCAGACGGGAACGGCGGAATCCGGCGCGCTGATGCAGGCGCTCGATACGCTCTTCGAGCGGTATCGGCGCGAGGGCGAGGTGACGGTGCGGTACGACACGCGGGTGTTCTGCGGAAGCTGGCGCTGAGCGTCAGGTCAACTGGAAGACTTTTTCGGCGTACTCGCGGCTGAGCCTTAAATCTTCTTCCAGGGGGCGCGTGGGACGGGTGCCTTTCTCATAGGCGAGCTCGATGCCGATCAGGCCATCGTACTTGATGTGCTTGAGGAACCCGGCTACGGCGCGGTAGTCCACGTCGCCGTCGCCGAAGCTCTCGCTCCAGATGCCGTTGACGGAATTGCGCACGTGCAGGCTGGCGATGCGGTGGCCGGCTTCGCGCAGCAGTTGCATGGGATCCTGCTTGCCGCGGTAGACCCAATGCACATCCAGGCAGATCCAGACCAGCTTGGGATCGGTGCGGTGGAGGTTGCTGCGCCATTCGCGCGCGCCATCGGCCATGTCGGGATCGTGCTGGTGGAGCATGAGGCGCATGCCGCGCTGTTGGAGATGGCGGCCGAGGCGATTGAGATTGGCGGCTTCGGTGGCGAGCTCTTCATCGGTCTTCCGGGCGCGGCCTTGTTTGGGATTGCAATTGGTGTTGATCCATGCGGCGTGGAGGTCGCGGGCGGCGTCGGCGGTGGCGAGGATGGAGGCGATGCTGCGCTCGGCGGTTTCGGGGTCGTGGAACGAGCCGCCGTGGTAGACCACCGGCGTTTCGAAATCGTAGCGCTGGACCAGCGCGGCGGTGCGCGCGCGCAGTTCGGGGGCGAGAAAGCTGTCGATCAGCTCGATGCGCCGGTAACCGGCGCGCTGGGAGGCGGCGAACATACGCTCGAGTCCATCGGGCAGCGCGATGTTCTGCTGGTGGAACCATTGGGTCCAGACGTACGGCTGCAACATCAGCCGGGGCTCGTAGCGCGCCGCGCGCAGGGGAAGCGCCGCGGCGGCGGCCGCCAGAAATTCTCGACGCGAGGTCATATCTCCACTAGTAGCAAATTCCGGGGGCGGGCAAGGCGGGGTCAGCGCGCGGGCTTGGTTCCGGGCTCGATTTTGTTGGCGAGGATGTAGATTTTATCCGCGACGGCACGATTTACGGACGCGCCGGTAAGGTTCCAGAGTTGTGCGGCGTTGGACGGCATGATTTCCAGGATGCCCGCCACGCGAACCTGCATTCCTGGCGTGACCGGCATGGCGGCGGTGTGGCCGGCGGCCAGGTTGTTGCGAACCACCAGCATCCAGGTTTCGGGGTGCTCTGTCGCGTGTTTAGGAAGCACGGCGCCGATCCAGAAAGCCTGATCTCCGGCGAGCTCCTTCACGGCTGTATCCATGAGGACAATGCTGGCGCCCGCACGCTGCCGCGCCCCGGGGGAACGCGGGTCGAGGGTCACCAGCCAGTCGTTATACGGAGCGGTATAGGGAACGCCGGCCTGCTCCATCCGGCCCAAGGGAGTTCCTTGCCCCGGAACGGTGGGATTGGGTCCAGGAGGCATGCGGGTCTCGCGCAGGTGGGGCCAGCCGACAAAGTACGCGAAGACGCCGAAAGCCACCACGACCGCCACGAAGATACTTACGGCGCGAGCAATGAACGGGCGGCGAGACCGTGTCGTTTCCGGCATACTCGTGTTCGGCATAACGGATGTTCCCAAGGTGGGTGGTGCAGTTTTTGGACCAAGGCAGCCAGCCGCGGCAGAGGTCAGGGCTGCGGTTGTCCGTTTTCGGTGAGAGCGGCTTTGACGGTGGGGGGCAGCTTGTCGGCATTCGTGAGCAGCATGCTGACCTGCCAGCGTTCGGTGGAGGAAAGGGTGTCGGAGAAACCGGGCATGCCGGTTAAACGGATTCCGTTTGAGACTTTCCAGTAGGTGGTGCCCTGCGGATCGTCGGTGACCATTTCCTTCGGCTCGAAGAGCTGCGGCGGAGGCGGGTACTCGCCTTTGGCGATGGCGGGCTTCGGATGGGCGGGCAATCCGTGGCACATGTCGCAATTCTGGCGATAGACCTGTGCGCCGGCCAACAGGTTGGCGTCGGTGAGGGGGAGCGGATCCGGGGTATTGGAAGCGCTGCCGATGCTGGCGTGCAAGGCCGCATGGGCGAAGGTCTTTTCGAACGGAAACGGCTTGCCGCTGGTGGCCATAGGCAGGCCGCCGAACCTGACGAAGAGGTAGGCGCCGGCCGGGGCAAGGATGGCCGCGCCGGCGATCAGGCCGAGGATGAAGAAACCGAGGCGTCTCATGAGATTGTCATGTCCGAGTGAAGAGAAGCAGCACGTGAAGTGCCAGTGTTAGAAATCGCGCAGGAGATGGCGCCGCGGGACGGATGGACCGCGCTGCTGCGCCTGTGCCAACCGGAGGCTTGAGACTCACCGACTACTCCCGCAAAACGGCGTACAGTGGAAGCATGCGACGGATTCTCTTTGTCGCGCTTCTGCCCGCCCTGCTGGGTGCCGCACCGGCGCTCCAGATCGTCCGGCCGATCATCAGCCAGATGGACGGCGGCGCGTCGGATCCCCCTGGGACCGTGCATGTTCCCGGCGAGACCCTGTACTTTTCCTGCCGTATCGCGGGATACACCAAGAACCCCGATGAACAGATTCACCTCGCCTATTCGGTGCAGCCGTTCGATTCGCAAGGCGCACCGCTGAGCGAAATTTATCAAAACGAAATGACCGAAGAGGTCGGGCCGCACGATAAAGGCTGGATGCCTAAGATTGCGACACAGGTGGCGATTCCGCCGCTGGTGGCGACGGGCATCTACAAAATTGTCGTGAAAGCCGAGGACCTCATCGGCAAGACCTCGGCGGAAGTTACGGTGCCGTTCCAGGTGCGCGGGCACGAGGTGCCGCCGAGCGATTGCGTGGTGGTGCGCAACTTCCGGTTCTTCCGCCGCGAAGACGACACCGCGCCGGCGGAGAAGGCTGCCTTCAAACCGGGCGACGGGGTGTGGGCCAGGTTCGATATTGCCGGGTTCAAGTACGGCCCGAAGAACAAGATCGACGTGAGCTACGTGACCTCCGTGCTGGCGCCCGGCGGCAAGCTGCTGTGGACACAGCCGAACCCGGTGGCCGAGCAGACGGAATCGTTTTACCCAAAGCGCTATGTACCGGCGGATTTCGGCATCAGCCTCCAGCCCAACATGCACACCGGCGAATACACGATCGTGGTGCACGTGAAGGACACGATTGGCGGGAAAGAATTCGAGGGCAAGTACCCGTTTAGGGTCGAGTGAGCGGCGCGGCGGGAAGGGGCGCGGTCATTTCGCCGTCCCAGCGCGGGGCGAGCGCGGTGTGGATGCCGAACTGGTCGAGGACGCGCATGACCGTGTGGTCCACGATCTCATCGAGCGATTGGGGGCGGTTGTAGAACGCCGGCACGGGCGGGAAAATCACCACGCCCATGCGCGCCAGCTTGAGCATGTTTTCGAGATGGATTTCGTGGAGCGGCGCCTCGCGCACCAGCAGCACGAGCTTACGGCACTCCTTGAGGATGACGTCGGCGGCGCGATGGACCAGGTGGTCGCCGTGTCCGTCGGCGATGGCGGCCAGGGTGCGCATGCTGCACGGAGCCACCACCATCCCGCTGGTGAGGAACGAGCCGCTCGAAACCGCGGCGCCCTGGTCGCCCGGCTGGTAGCAGTGCGTGGCCATGGCCTGCACCTGCTCCAAGGTGTAGGAAGTTTCATGCTTCAAGGTGCGGGCGCCCCACTTGCTGACGATCAGGTGGCTCTCGAACCCGGAGACGCGCAGCGCCTGGAGCAGGCGGATTCCGTAGATGGCTCCGGTGGCGCCGGTCATGCCGACCACCAGGCGGGGGGAAAGCGGCTCGGTCATATTTATCATTGTGCCTCGGTTCGAGGCGGCGCCAGCGGTGGCGGAGGCGGGACGATTCCGCACATTTGGGGTCCTCGGCGTGTTATATTGTGGCCATGCCGAGCGGCTATCTGCCTATTTTTATTTTTCTGGCGATTGCCATCCTGTTTCCCGTCGTAACTATCATAATCTGCAAGTTGATCCGGCCGTCCGCGCCGTTTCTGACCAAGCTGGAGGCGTATGAATGCGGCATCAAAGCCGCTTCGGATTCGCGCGGGCGCTATACGGTGCGGTTCTATATCGTGGCCATCCTGTTCGTGATTTTCGACGTGGAGACCATTTTCCTGTTTCCCTGGGTGGTGCGGTATCGCGAACTGGGCTGGTTCGGGGTGGCGGAAGTCGCGGTGTTCCTGGCTATTCTCATCGTTGGTTACATTTGGGCTTACAAAAAGGGCGCACTTGAGTGGGTCTGAAAAATTTCCGGCTTTTCCCCCTCGCAGTTCTTTTCGCGGGTGTTCTCGAGGCGGCGCCGATGCTGCGCCTGGCCTCCAGCACGGTAGGACCGGTGCAGGTGGCACCGGGCGCCGCGGGCACGCCGCAGACCGTGGAAGCTTATAACGCGGGCGATGGCTCGCTGGCACTTTCGGTAACTTCGTCGGTTCCGTGGATCGCGGCGTCGGTGGGCTCGCCGCAGGCGTGCGTCTCGACGAGAGATGCCAGCACGTGCATTCCCATTGCGATCAATCTGAACGCGTCCAGCCTGGCCGCCGGGGTCTACACCGGCATCGTGACGGTGAGCGATCCGAACGCCATCGACGCGCCGCAGACCGTCACCGTGACCGTGCGGGTGGGCGGCATCGACGTATACGTGGCGCCGGGATCGACGGCGGACGCGCAGTTTGCGCTGGGCAGCATGGTGACCCCCGCGGCCAATACGCAGAGCGGCGGCGAGTGGATGACGGTGGCGCTCCAGGGCACGGGCAGCTTCCGGTTCAGCTTCCCGTATGACATTCACCTGGCGCCGCCAGCCGGCCTGGCGCCGGGCACGTATAGCGGCGCGGTGGCGATCAGCGGATCGAAGGCGGCATCGGACAACCAAACCATCCCGGTGACCATGCGGGTGACCGCGCAGCCCATCGCGCAGGCCACGCCGTCGTCGCTCGCGATCCGGCTGGCACAGGGCGCGCCGCCGCTGGTCTATCCTTTTTCGCCCACGATTTCGCTGAGCAATATCGGCGAAGGGACCCTGGCGGCGCCGAACGTGAGCATCAGCGGCGGATCGTGGATCAAGCAGGACACGGTGGCGCCGTTTTTCGCTATCGATCCGACGGGGCTCTCGACGGGGACTTACAACGCGACGGTCACCTTCACCTCCAACGCGGCCAACAGCACGGTGACCGTGCCGGTGGAGTTGGATATCGTGCCGCAGGGGCCACCGCTGGTTTATTTCCAGGGCGTGCTGGACAACGGAACCTTCGTGCCCGGCGACACGGTGGCGCAGGGCGACGTGATGGTGGTGAAGGGCGAGCAGCTTTCGCTGGACCCCTTCGCGCCGGCGCAATCCGCGCCGCTGGCGACACAGCTTGGCGACACGTCGGTGCTGGTGAACGGCGTGGCCACACCGCTGTTCTACACCTCGTATGGGCAGATCGCGTTTCAGATGCCGGTAGAGACGGCGGTGGGGACGGCACAGGTGCAGGTGCAGCGCAGCGACGGCTCGACGAGCAACACGGTCACGGTCCCGGTGGGGCCGCGCGCGCCGCGGCTGCTGGTGACGGTGAACCAGGATGGCAGCATCAACTCGGCGGCGCATCAGGCGAAGCATGGCGATACGATTACGATTTACGCCATCGGCCTGGGAGCCACCAGCCCGGCGGTGGGCACCAATCAACTTGCGCCTTCGAGCCCGCTGGCGCAAGCCGTGCCCGCGCCCGACGTCAGCTTCGGCGGGACGGTCGGGGCGCCGGTGGTGACGCCGTTCTATGCCGGGCTGACGCCTGGATCGATCGGGCTGTACCAGGTGAACGTGACCATTCCGGACGATTCGCCCTCGGGAAGCGTGCTGGTGAAGGTAGGCTTTCCGGATGCGGGCAGCAACGCGCTGCCGGTCTGGATCCAGTAAGCGCGCGGCGCCTCGAAACCGCGCGCCGGCTCACAACGAGCTCAGAAACGCCACCAAGTCCGATTTCTCCTGCGCCGTGAAGCCGATATGGAAGCGGGAGTCGTAGAAGTCCACAACGTCCGTCAAGGTTTGCGCGCTGCCGTTGTGCAGGTACGGCGCGCGCGCGGCCAGGCCGCGCAGGATCGGCCCCTTGAACTTTCCCACGTCCGCGAATTGCCCGGTAATCATGACCGTGACCGCATGATCTTGTTCGCATGCGACCAAAGGGAGCGGTCCTGCTGGGAAACCGAAACAAATCTCCCAGTCATGGCACTAGTGTAGTGTTTCTAAAATAGATTTACAATGGTTGACCTTGGCCAGGATCTGCTCGACGCTGGCCGTCCAGACAAATGGCTTGGGCTGACGGTTGTTCGCAGCCAGGTATTCGTTTAT
>JAJYLS010000239.1 GCA_021787555.1 Acidobacteriota bacterium
ACAGCGAATATCTTCCGCCAATGGTTAGCGCACGCGCGAGGTCGGCAACGGTCAAGGTGACGCCACGGGAGCCAGACGCTCGAAAGGAGCAAGGCTGATGCCTCACGTAATCGTGAAACTATGGCCCGGCAAGTCCGAAAAGCAGAAACAGAGCCTGGCCGACGCGATCACCAAAGACGTGATGGAGATTCTGAACTACGGGGAAGAATCGATCTCAGTCGCGATGGAAGAAGTGAAGCCTCAGGATTGGGCAGAGCAAGTATACAGGCGCGAGATCCAGAGGAATAGCGAGCAACTGTACAAGAAGCCCGGATATCGCGTGGAGGATCTCCCGAAATGAGAATCGCTGCCGTGCTCGCCTTACTGCCAGTGTTCGCTTGGGCTCAGAATAAGCCTGCAACGAAAGGGAGAGAATCGAAACCAATGCACATCCCAGACGACATCAGCACGGTCGCGCCGGCGCTCGATAAGTACGCTCGAGGGCCCATCGCCGAGCTTTGGAAGCGCCCCGGCCTCACACCACGGGACCGCAGCATCGTTACCGTCTCGGCCTTAATCGCCCGCAACCTGACCAGCGAGATGGCGGATCAAATGAATCTCGCGCTTGAGAACGGCGTGAAGCCTCGCGAACTGTCCGAGATCATTACCCATCTCGCGTTTTACTCCGGATGGGCGAATTCCGTGTCCGCGGTGGCGGCCGCGAAAGGTGTCTTCGCCGCGCGGAAGATCGGAACGAATCAGCTTTCAGAGGCCTCGCCGGCCCTTCTTCCACTGAACAAGGAAGCTGAAGCGACGCGCGCGACGAGCGTGGAGAATCAGTTCGGAAAAGTCTCTTCTGGACAGGTTCAGTACACCACTGATGTTCTGTTCCGTGATCTGTGGCTCCGCCCTGGTTTGGCACCTCGGGACCGGAGTCTCGTGACCGTCGCTGCACTCATCGCGGCCGGACAGTCGGCACAGATTCCGTACCACCTCAATCGAGCCATGGACAACGGACTGACAGAGACCGAAGCAGGAGAGGTGATCACGCACCTGGCGTTTTACGCTGGATGGCCAAATGCCTTCTCTGCGGTGGCGGCCACAAAAGATGTCTTCGAGAAACGTTCGCAGTAAGGGACGGAAATATGGAAATCAAACAAGCAGGCTCGCAAGCATCGGCGAAAGGCCCGGCCGATTGGTTCACCGGGAACGTACGCATTGACCATCTTTTCCAGGCACCCGCTCCAGCACGGGTCGCGGGTGCTTCCGTCACATTCGAGCCCGGCGCGCGGACAGCGTGGCATACACATCCGCTCGGCCAAACGCTAATCGTGACGGCGGGCACCCAAGGCGATTCCACTATGTATACTGCGCTGCCAGCCTTTGCTTTGTTGCGCAGAAACGAGCTGGAGTCGATCACAAGATTCCGGTTCAATCGTATTAGGAAGATCGCTCCGCCTGCGGCAGCCTCGTTATCGACGAACCTGCTTTGTATCAAGAGTATCTGTCCGTCCCGGTTGAGCACCGTCGCGTTCGGTTCTTGCCCGATGGCTCCACCGAACTGGGCGCTGTTTCGCAGGAAGTTGACCCGATACGCGTAGATACTATCCCTTTGGGTTGTCCGATCCAGGTAGATCGCGCCACCGTAGGATGCGACGTTGTCCGAGAAAGTGCAATCCTCGAGATAGAGCGTAGCGAGCGGGGCCACATAGATCGCGCCGCCGTGCAGGAGTTCGGTTCCGCCCGGCCCAAAGCAATTTTGCCCGCAGTAGCCTTTCGTGAGAGTCAGGTTTCTCAGGTTCACAGTGCTGTATACCTGCATCAGTTGCACATTGCCGACCCCGTCGCCATCCGTATCGCCGCTGATGACGACGTTGTGGTTTGTGCCATTTTGGTCTTTGCCGGTGATATACGCAGGGCCGATGATATTCATAGGGCCCTTCTCGATAATCAGCGGCGACGCCAGCCGGATCGTGTTCGCCCCGTCGTAATCTTTGTCAAACAAGATGATGTTGCAATTGGCGATCGCTTCCCGCAGCGTGCCTTCGCCGCTGTCGGCGTTGCTCGTAACCGTGCACGTCTTGAGAGTTATTTGCGCAGCTGCCGGAGCCGCCAGTAGGGCCAGCAGGCCCGCCAAAACAATTAGGGTTCGCTTCTGTGTATTCATAAGTGCCTCAAAGGAGTTCCGTCTGATGTTATCCGAATTGCCGCCGCGGCTCTCCGAGCAGCAGAAGCAAGATCCCAAGGCTACAGTTCTGCCCCGCTACTGGGTCGAGCCGCGAGACGTGTATCTCCGCTGCGCCGCGATTCCGGACGGGTTGCGGAAAGCGATTCGAGCCGGGGATTTTGAATTGATCCGGCTCGGGCTTGCGCATCTGTTCTTTGCGCAATGGCTGGTAACGAGCGGTCGCGGCAGCGGCCTTTACAGGAGTTGGTGCGAATTTGTCGAACGCTTCGGGTTCGCGCGAGCATTGGCCCCCTCGCAGATGGGTCTTTGCGGCAATAATCCGCCGCTGCTCCGGCCGGAATCGCCGGATGACCTTCCCGCTGAAGCTATTGACAAAGTCAGCACCGGCTCCCGCGATGCGACTGCCTGGTACTCCCCTGATCCGCAGCTCGTCGACTCATACCTGAAGGCTATGGCAATCTACAAGTTCAACTTACCGGCTGGACCGGTTGAGAACGATTCCATTTCGGCTGTCGTGGACCAGTTGCTTCAAAAAACGACGCCAGATTGGTTCCTCGGATTCCGCGAGATTGGAAATAACAACCTCGAACGAACAGCTACTTTTAGTCTGCTTCCGCGCGCTGCGGTCGGCCACAAAATACCTCTTACGTTTCTTACGAATTGCTCTGTGGCTGCTCACCTCGGCTTTCTTGCAAACGTTGATAGCATTATTTTTGACTATGTGACGCGCCAGAAACTCGGCGGTGTTTCGCTGAGCTATTTCATTCTCAAACAACTTCCGGTCCTGCCGCCTTCGGTTTACGGACGCGAACAACTCGCGTTTGTTGTAGCGCGCGCCATTGAGCTCGCATGCACAGCTTGGGATATTCAGCCTTTCCTCGACGATGTCTGGCGCGATTCTGATGCCGACCTCCGCGCCGCCATCGAGCGCCAGTGGTGCGAGAACCGGGAGGCAACTGGCGGACACGCCTACGACCCACCGGAGTGGTACACGCCGCCAGAGGAACGCTGCCCGCTACCGCCGTTCAAGTGGAACGACGACCGACGCGCCCGCCTCCGCGCCGAGCTCGATGCGTACTACGCCAAGCTCTACGGATTGGACGAGCGCGACCTCCGCTATGTCCTCGATCCCGCGGACGTCTACGGTCCCGACTTCCCCGGCGAAACCTTCCGCGTCCTGAAAGAGAAAGAGATCGCCCGCTACGGCGAATTCCGCACGCGCCGACTGGTCCTCGAAGGATGGGAACGGCTCCATGCGCAGGGGGCTTTCGTGTGAGCACCGGCTACGACCTCTTTGGCCCGATCGAAACGCAGTACGCTCGGTCGCTCCTCGATCAACTACTGGCGGACTCCCGGCTCTATACCCGAAGCAAGCACTACCAGCAGTTGCTCGATTTCGTGGTCCGGATGCGCAATTTCGCGCCATTCAATGCCATGCTGCTGCAAGTCCAGAAGCCGGGCCTGCGCTACGCCGCTTCCGCGCGCGACTGGCAGGTCCGCTTCGGCCGGCAGCCGGTCGAAGGCGCCCGCCCGCTCCTGATTCTCTGGCCGTTCGGCCCGGTCGCGCTCGTGTATGACGTGATGGATACTGAGGGCCGGGAGTTGCCTCGCGACGTGTTCACTTTCCCTGCTGAGGGCGACATGACTGCCGAGCGGCTGGCCTCTTTGGCCTCGCGGGTGAGCCGCAAGAATGTCGAATGCCGCTGGGTGGACCAGGGCGACCAGAATGCCGGCCGGATTCGCGTCCTGATCCGCGAATCCGGCGAGAGGGACACCACCTGCTACCGCGTGCACATCAATCGGAACCACAAGCCGCCCGTCCAATTCACTACCCTCGCACACGAATTGGGTCATCTATTCTTGGGGCACCTCGGCCGCGATAAAAAGCTACACGTTCCCGATCGCAGGGACTGCCGCCATGATCAGGCGGAGATCGAGGCGGAATCGGTGGCGTACATCGTATGTCGCCGGAACGGCGTCACGCCGGCTTCGGAGACGTACCTCGCGAATTACGTTTCCAACAACATGACGGTGAACGATATCGATGTTTACCAGGTGATGCGCGCCGCCGGCCAAGTCGAGGCGCTGCTTGGGCTCGCCGAGCACTCCAAATTCGAGAAGCCGGAAGCAGGCCAACGTACTAAATAGGAAGATGGCTATTTATTCGGACGTCGGATTTGAGTTCCGGGCCTACCGAGAACCCTTGTCGCCGCAGCCGCGTCCCTCCAACCTATGGCACGGCTCAAACGGTTCTGCGGTCGGATATTCAAAGAACAGGGAGCGGATCGTCGGGAGTGCTTTTCGCGCTTCCGTGTCGCCAAGTCCCATGAGTGACGGCATCTCCTTAACCGTATCCAGCCCAAAGCGTTTCCCAACGATGGGGCTAATCCGGACGAGGTTTGCCCTGTCACCGATCAGATGCTGCGCCATGCCCATCGCGGAGGAGGCCTGAGCCGTCATGAAGACGTCAGCGATTTTCAAGCCCCAGTACAGCGCGCCCACCGGACGTGACCGGCCCCAGTCCACATCCAATGGAGTGGTCGTGCAGCCCAGACTCAGCACACGCAGGTCCGCGGGATTCCAGCCGAGGATTCCAATGGCCTCTACGACCGCAACAGCAACTGGATTGTTGGCCCACATGCCATCGTCCAGCAACGGCGTACCGGCCGCGCCTCGATGGGTGGGAAAATACGTGGGCGCCGCCGCCGTTGAGAGAGCAACGTCAACGACCGAAACCTTGTAATCTCGATCGAGCCGCGGATGATGAGATGTCTTCCAAACGTGGACCTCGCCGGAATCCAAGTTAAAGGAGGGGATTACCAGCCGCTTCTGGCTTTCGCCGAGCCTACGATTGCCGAAGGTTTCGGTTAGCGCATTTTTCAGCGGAGCGGGGCTGTACTTGCTGACGCCGATGCCTCGCATAACCCGTAGAAGGCGGTTGCCGCAGAAAATGCTCGGGCCGTAGCGAATATAGAAGTCCAAGATTTGTTTCGCACTGAGGCCCAACCCGAGGCCGAGGGCGATGATGCCGCCGGTGGAGGTACCGACGACCAAATCGAAGTAGTCGGCCAACGGCCGGCCCACGGAATCTTCGACTGCGGCAAGAAACGAGGCCGGGAACACACCCTTGATGCCGCCACCATCGATTGAAAGAATACGCCTCATAGGTGCATGCCCGCGCCGCGCCTTTTATGCGGCCAATCCCTCGTCTCTGACTTTGTGTTCCGGAAAATCAGGATGCGTGCCTTCGCCCAGCCAATAACCGGTCTGGTACCAAACCTCATAAAAATAGAGCCACGCGCAGATCCACGGTATGATCGTTTGCGCGATTATCGCATCCGCACGCCATTCCCAAGCGGTATGCACGCACAGCGTGCCGTCTGGGAATACGTGGGGCAAACGCGCGCAACCCGGGTGCAGCCTGAGCACTGGGAAGAGCACGCGGACTTCCGGGCGGCGCGGGACGGTATAGGCGATCTCGACCGTGTAGGTGTCGCTCATTGCGGTCGGCTGCAAGGTCCCAGTCCACCACGCCCGGTCTCCGCGATTGGTGGTCGCCGAGAATTGCGGCCAGAGGCGCCGCATGTGATATTTCTGGAGTTCGAGCGTGAGCGGTTTAATCTTCACGTGTCCCCTTCATGCTCCGTGGAACGTGTTGGGCCGGAGCGGAGTCGCTGCAGTGGATAGGGCCGTGATCCTTCCCGCGAACGTTACGCCGAGAGATCCGGCTTTGCGTGCTTCCTGCAAACGCTGCGCTTTCTTGACACGCACCTGCTGGACCGTCTCGCCGAATAGCCGATCCAACTCTCCATTCACGTTCCCGCCGCGCGTGAGCAAAGTTCCCCACTGCGAAGCGAAATCCCTGATGCCGGAGTTAAACATCCTGTAGGCCTCAGGCTGTTCGTCCCAACGTTCGCTCAGATTCTCCGCGGTGTTCGAAGGATTACAGACCACGATGCGAGTATCCTGCTCCTCCGCGATGTCGATCGCAGCTACGATTCGATCAAGAACGGACAGCAGACCTTCGCTGATGGATTGCTCGCCGCGATAGTACTCCGCCGCGAGCGTCGTCAGCACGACGGAGATTGGCGCCCCTTCGGCCCCATCGTAGTAAATATCGCGCCAGCGTTTTAAGAGTTGCACGATAAGCTGAAGCGGCCTCTTTTCCTCGGTCCGCTGCTGCGCCGGGATTGGCATTGCCTTCTCCAGTAAAAGGCGGGGTCCAAGCTCGGCTCTCACCTTGAACCAGTTGGCGTACCCGATCGGGTTGCTGGGCTTCCAGAATTTAACCTGCCGGTCAGGCACCTGTACGCATGTCGTACCTGCGGCGTGATCTTCACAGGCCGGCAGGATGTCCATATAGAATTCGTCGGCGTAGGTAATGCGTACACACCGATTCTTCAGATCCACCATGTCCTTGTACGTGCCGTGGTCCTTAAGCACGGTAAATAAGGCCCGGATCAGTTTCATCGGATCCACGTGTTCATACGGCGTGGAGAGTTCGAGAACGAAATCGAGGTCATGAGGCCCTTCGAGCGGCCTGACCGTGGTTCCCAGACGCATCGAGCCTTGGGGATATATTTTGGGTGCAAACGGTGCAAAGGGACTCCCGTCGTCTTCCAGCACTGCTGCTACCACCTGGTAGCGCTCCTCTGCTTGGCGATACCGATATGGCGCGAGCTGCAGCTCTTCGCAAACCTCAAATAGCAGGTCGTCGAGTTCGATCAGAAAGTCCCGTGAATTCAATGAAATAGCAGGAACTGCCATGCGAAACCATCCTTCTTCAGCTCTACCCCACCTCATTGTTGATTATATCACAGTTCCAGATTTTGGCAAAATGCGTTAAGATTTCTAACAGGAGGCCACATGAACGGCAGGATCCACCAAGCGGTAGCAGTTCCGGCAGGAATCGGGATATCGCTGTCCCAGACGCCAGGGCAGCCCTTGTTCGGCAGAATGGTTGAGGCCGCCGGCGCCGGCTGCGGTGCCAGCTTTGGTGCTCGCCTTCCGGATTGGTGGGACCCGCCGAACGGCCCGGACCACCGCAGTTGGGCGCACAGCCTCAGCCTGGCAGTGGCAGGAACGGCCGTCGCCGGCGCGAGCCTCTCTGACATCCAGCAGCACCTGCGGACGCAGGCTGCGTCACACGCGCAAATGGCGCAATGGGCCACCGACCCAATTATTCGGTTCTGGCATACTTTCTGTGAATGGTTTTATCTATTTGTATCCGGCTGTCTCGTCGGGCTGGCTGCTGGTTACGGATCGCACTTGGTCCTCGGCGCGTTCACGCCAAGGTCCCTACCGTTTATCGCTTAGGAGGCGCGAATGGCTATTGATCAAGTCGAACTAGGCCGACGGCTGCGGCAAGCACGGGAAGCGTGCGGGCTGACGCAAGACGAGATCGCCGAGCACCTCGGGGTTTCGCGGCCAACCGTGGCTCAAATGGAACTTGGCAAGCGTGCGATCAACAGCTTTGAACTGGATCGTCTTGCTTATCTCTACGCTCGTGACATTCGTGAGTTTCTCGCCGCCGATTTTACTGAAGACGAAGTCGTGCGCGCATTGTTTCGGTCCGACTCCGAGGCCGATCAAGAGGGGGTCAGGCAGGCATTGCGCGATTGCATTGCGCTGGGCCACGAACTGACGAATCTTGAGGACTTGCTTGGCATCACTCGCGGAGTT
This sequence comes from Acidobacteriota bacterium, assembly GCA_021787555.1. Lineage (GTDB taxonomy): Bacteria > Acidobacteriota > Terriglobia > Bryobacterales > Bryobacteraceae > JAJYLS01. Next base: position 7,850 of record JAJYLS010000239.1, read on the forward strand.
GCGACTGCGGCCGCATATTCAATACCCACCCTCAGAAGCCGATGGGAAGCCATCCAAGCTGGCGAACATGTGGCATTGGAAGAGCGACGCCGCCTTGGCCTGGGATCGGCGCCGGTCAGCGATTTGGTTAGGCTACTTGAGAGCCAAGGTGTTCGCACCGGTGTGGTGCCGATGCCGGACGACATTTCCGGGCTTACGATAGCTCATCCCCACGTCGGCTTGTTCGTGGTTGTAAACAGCGAGCACGGACATGCTCCGGCCCGCCAGCGGTTTTCATGGTCTCACGAGTATGCGCACGTGCTCTTGGACCGTAGCGCTGCTGGCCGCATTAGTCGTACCGGTGACCGGACCGATCTAGTAGAGGTCCGGGCGAATGCCTTCGCGGCCGCCTTTCTGATGCCGACGGAAGGAGTGCGTCAGTACGTAGCGACTTTGGGAAAGGGCGCTTCCAGTCGCATCCATGCGGAGATCTTCGACGAGGATGGTGTTGTGCCGGTGGATGCGCGGACGGAGCCTGGGTCGCAGTCGCTCCAGCTCTATGATGTAGTTCCGCTGGCTCATTTCTTCGGCGTCAGCGTCCTTTCTGCCCTATACCGCCTTCGGAATTTGCGGCTTCTGTCAGACGGTGAATTTGAGCGTCTGAAGGAACAGGATCAGGAACGTCGAAGCGACGAAGTTCGTGCGGCACTCGGGCTTTCCCCAGTCGAAGGCGCAGAGCATGCTGGCGAATTCTCTCGGCGATTTATGGGACTGGCTCTCGACGCGTACCGCCGGGATCGCATCACCAAGAGCAAGCTGCAACAGCTTGCCGGCCGTGTTGGCATCTCGGCCCAAACCGTTCAAATGTTGATCGAGAGTGCGGGCTTGGACGACAGCGAGCCCGAAGCAGCCCTGGCGCCAGCGTAATGGATCTCGCGTCGGCAGTCGTTCGCGTCGTCCTCACCGATGCAAACGTCATCATCAATCTGATTCACGTTAGGTCCCTTGGACTCCTGGGCAAACTGCAGGGTTATGAGTTTGTGGTCCCGGATGAGGTGGTTCGGGAGGTAACGGACCCCATCCAGCGCGAGGCTCTGCAATCGGCGATTGACGCCGGCGCACTGCGCGCGATCACGATTGACGATGTGGCCACTCTCAAGCTGTTTGCTGAATTGCTGGCGATCATGGGATCTGGCGAAGCCGCATGTCTGAGCCTCGCGCAGACTCGTGGTTGGCTGATCGCGTCGGATGAGAAGAAGGTGTTTCGGCGGGAAGCAATATCCCGGCTCGGTGCCGGCCGGATCATGAATACGCCCGGCATCCTCTTGGTCGCGATCCGTTCTGGCGTGCTCTGCGTTGATGAGGCAGACCGGATGAAGGATGAACTGGAACATCATCGATTCCGCATGTCATTTCTCTCATTTCGAGACTTACTTTAGATTCAATTACTTGCAAATTGGAGACTCGGTTCGAAAACCGTCCTTTTG
>JAJYLS010000240.1 GCA_021787555.1 Acidobacteriota bacterium
TCTCCCCCGCTGAAACTGTATTGGTATGACGCTTCGACGGGCGCCAGGTATCGGCCGCCCGGCCTGCCTGCGGATGAACCGGTGATTCCCGCGCCCGCGGACACATTCCCCAGACAGTCGGCGGCGGATGGCGGCGGACCGCCAATCGTAAGGGCCGGCGGAGGCGGCGGAAGGGCCAAGCCTGGGAGTGGCGCAGGGGGCCACATCCGCCGAAACAACCAGAACCAGGGCGTCGTCTTTGTAGGAGACAAGGGCTACCTGGCCGCGGGCGGCGAAGGAACCGAAGGCGGCGTGGCCCTGCTGCCGGCGGCGAAGATGAAGGACGCCAAGCTGCCGCCTCCGGTCATGTGGCGGTCGCCGGGGCACTACACCGAATGGGTCATGGCCTGCAAAGGAGTTGTTCCGCGGACCATGTCGGACTTCGCCTACGCCGCGCCGCTCACCGAGACGGTCTTGTTGGGGGTCGTGGCCCTCAACTTCGAAGGCAAGCTCGAGTGGGATAGTGAGAAGGGCGTCTTCACCAACAACGAGGAAGCCAACAAGCACCTCCAACCGCCCGATTTCCGCAAGGGCTGGAGCTTTACCTAGGCTGGGAACTCACCGCGCGCGCACGTCCAGATGAGGCGGCGTTCCTCCCTGTTCTTCAGAGAGCCGGAAGCTGCGCTTTGAATCTCTCCGCCAGCAGTGCCCGCCGCTCGGTCACGATGTCCGGATGGCTGCCGGCGACGTTGCGGGTTTCACCTGGATCGGCTTCGAGATCGTACAGCGCGGGTCCCTTCCCGGGGTTGTTTCCACGGAAATTCTGGAAGTAATGCCACTTGTGGTCGCGCACGGCGGCGAAGTTCTCATAGCCGCTGAAAACGCGCTCGTAATTCTGCTTCTCAGGGGAGTCCGCCAGCGCCCAGAAGTTCTTCCCCACCAGGCCCGGAAAATTCGGAATGCCCATCAGGGAAAGGAAACTCGGCATGTAATCCACCGCGCTGACAAAACCCTTCACGCGTTTGCCGGCATGTTTCCTGTCCGGGTGACGCACGATCAGAGGCAAGTGCGCAACAGCCGAATTCAGAAGACCGGGCGTCTTTTGGACACAGCCGAATTCTCCCAGGTGCGTCCCGTGATCGGTCGAGAATACGACGACGGTGTTGTCGCGGAGACCCAGGCGGTCAATCTGATCGAGCAATCGTCCGATGCAATGATCGCTGAAGGTAACCTCGGCCGCGTACAGGTCCCGGAGCACGGGGTAATCACTCTCGCGGATGTCTTGGAGCCGCACCCCGTAACCGAACAGATAGCGCTCGTAGCCGTAATCGCGCCGGTACATTTGCTGGAAACGCGGAGGAGCGTCCCAAGGCTCATGAGGATCGAACATATCTACCCAGAGCAGGAATGGCTTCTGCCGCGCATCTTGTTCGAGCCACTTCATCGCCGCGGTGCAACTCTGCGCGCAGAAATAGTCCTCCTCTCCCTTTCGTTGCGAGGTGTTCAGCATGTACTGGGTCATGTTTTGCAGGTATCGCGGATTCTGGAGATGCGGCGGTATGTGCCGGCTGGGATCGACTCCATCCCGCGGCCCGCTGATCCAGCGGTCCGTTTCCTGACCGCGGATCCACTGCCAGGAATCGAAGCCCCGATGGAAGTTCATGTCCGGCTTGAAGTAGTGATACGTGTCGGCGATGAAGCCAGTGGTCAAACCCGCCTTCTGCAGCACTTCGGCCAGCGTAACGTCCTCTTCGTCGAGCTGACGCCACCATGGCCGCTTTTCCTCGAGAAGGGAGCGGCCGCTATGATACACGCGGCGGCAGGGGATTGTAGGCAGGCCATCGGCATAGCTGTTTTCAAAAACGGTGCCTTCGGCGGCGAGGCGGTCCAGGTTCGGCGTCTTGACCCGCTGGTTCCCATATGCTCCAAGATGATCGCACCGGGTCGAGTCGGCGATGATGACAATCAGGTTCAGTCCGTTGGGCTTCGGCAGAGGAGTGCTCAGCCTTTGCCTTCGTGTCAATGGAGGTGCCTTCCCCGCCGGCCCGTGCGGCATCTGCATCCCCATTGCTGCGGCGACCGAGCCCGTCGCGAGCGCGGCTCCAAGCACTTGTCGCCGGCTGCATCTATCTCCCGAATCTTTGACTGGCATGTTCCCTGTCCGTCCGTTCTTCTCGGCGCTCATTCTAGCACCTTGCTGTCATCCTGTATTACGCTGCGGAAATTGCGGAACTGCGATTGGCAAACAGGCCGGGTAGGCCTGTGAGACAAATTCCCAGGCCGTGATCGATTCGATGACGCGGTTGCCGCTTACCAAATCAGCCGGCCCACCATGGTGACCACCCGTTGCTGGGAACTCACCGTGCTGGTCACCATGCCGAACGCCGTGGCCACCGGATTGGTGTTGGGTGCGCTGAACATGGGGTGATTCAGGGCGTCCTGCGCCTCGGCACGCAACTCGAACGTCATCCCTTCGCGGACGCTGAACCGTTTTTCGAGAGACATGTCCCAGTTGTTGTATCCGTTGGCCCGCAAGCCCGCCAGGCGCAGCGGGAAGGTCCGAATGTCGTCCTCCAGTTGCTGCGTCGAGTTGCGATTGAAGCCGGCGCTGGTGTTAAACCACTGCGCGACCGTGCGTTGGTTCGACGGCAGCACCAGGTCGTGCAGGTCCCCATTGAAGATGACGTCGCCAAAACCGATCGGGGGGCCGCTCTGCGCCTGATAGATGGCCTGCACCGACCAGCCGCCCAATGCCTCGTTCACCCAGCCCGGCGCGTTTGTGAGGAAACGCTTCCCTCTTCCGACCGGCAGGTCATATAAGCCGCTCACCACCAGGTGCTGCTCCCGGTCCAGCGCCGCAATCGCGTGCGTGGGATAGGGATCGGTGTTGTTCAGCTTGTCGTTGGCCACCATGTCCTTCGACCAGGCATAGCTCGCCTGCAACGAGAGGTCGCGCGTCATGCGCTTTTCGACCCGCACCTCCAGGGCGTGGTACCAGGAAAAGCCGTCGGCCATGGTGGTGCTCACCGAACTGAACTCCGGGTAGGGGCGCAACAACTCCGAAAGCCCCACGGTTTGGCCCGCCAACGCGGTGCCGGCGAATTGCGGCAGAGTGGCGAACGGACTCGACACCTTCTGGGTCAACATGTCGATGACGGGCTGGTTCCGCACTCCCGTCGTGCTCAGATACTGCGCCGGCACGGAATCCAGCCCCTCCGACGCACCCAGGCCGGTGCCGCGGTTGCCCACGTACCCGACCTCGATCAGCACCCGGCTGGGCAGTTCGTGCTGGATGTTGAAAGTCCAGCGCTGCACGTAGTCCGGCTCCCGGTAGGGCCACTGGAAACCCACCCCTTGGCCCAGGAAGGTCTCTAGCCCGCCCGAGGCGCCCGCGGGTTCCAGCAGCCCGCTCGGAAACGGGTTCGCCAGCGTGGCTATAAACGTCTGCCCGTTGTTCAGGCTGGGCGTCAGCGTGGTGCTCTGGCTGAAGCCATGCTGCGCGGCGACAATGTTGTCCGCACCCAGAGAATCGTAGTAGATGCCGTAGCCGCCGCGGATCACAGTCTTGTTGTCTAACTGGTACGCCAGCCCGATGCGCGGCATGAACTCGTGCGCGTCCATGTTCCACAGCGTGTTCGGCACCCCGTTCACCCCGGCGAACAGAAGGCCGCCGGGCGTCTGAAAGCTGCCCACCGGGACCTGGGGAATGGGATTGAGCGCATAAGCAGCCTGCGCCGCCGCCTGGATGGGATTCGGCGTGGTGAAATCGAATCCGCGGTTCATGCGGTTGTAGCGTTCGGTGGTCGGCACCTCGAGCTCGTAGCGCAATCCCAGGTTGACGGTGAGCTTGCGCGAGACTTTCCAGTCATCTTGGAAAAACGCACCAAAGTACTTCGACTCTTGTGCGATCGAGGAATTGATATTCATGTCTCCGGTGGTGGGCAGTCCGAACAGAAACGATGCCAGCCCGTCCCCGACCGGCGCGGCCGGAGAGTTGTCCAGCGGTCCTTTTGTCCAGGCCGGGCCGAAGGTCATGGAAGGCGAGGTGTCTCCGTAGGTGATGGCGTTCCACTGAATCACCCGGCCTTCGCCGCCGAATCGCAGGCTGTGATTGCCGCGGTTGTACGCCAGGTCGCCTGCCAGAAAGTAGTGGTTGTTCTGGAAGGAGTTTTCGTTGTTGCCGCCGATGGCGGCATAGCCGTTAATCACCACGTTTGGAAATGTGGTCAATCTCGGATCGATGAGGTTGTTCAGATACGACGGAAGGCCTAACGTGCTCAGATCCATCCCCTTGGTATTTGAGATGCCCTCGTCGTGGAGGAGGCGGGAGAAAGATGCACGAACGTCGAGGACCATGTCCGCGCGTAGCACGGTTACGTTGTCGACGGCGAAGGTTTCGTCGGGTTCCTCATTTCTTGCCCCGAGCAGACGCGCCAGGGGGGAATCCGAGAACCCATCGCCGCCCGCTGCCTCCACCGACGTGTCCTCCAGATCGTGCCAGGCGGAAATGGAAAGATGGTCGTTCTGGTTGACGACGTAGTCGAGCCGGCCAATGTAGTTGTGGTGGGTAGGTCGGTTCAGCGGACTACCAATGTAATTGGCGAGACCGTCGGCGGTGCCGGCCGTATTGGGCAGCGGATAGTAGTTCAGCAGGCCCAGCGCGGTCGGGCTGATGCGGCTGGCGGGAATGATGTTGCCGGGCAGCGGCTGCCGGCTCAACCTGCCGTTGGCCACCGGAGTGATCGTGGCGGGATCGTAGATCTGATAATTGGCGCCGACGTTCAGTAGCGACGAGAAATCGCCGGCGCGCTCGGCAAGAGTGGGCAGGGTCTTGGAATTCACGCCCGGCACAAAGACACGCGAGAAGAGGTCCGCCCCGAAGGTGAAAAACATGCGGTTGCGGCCGTCGTAGACCTTGGGGATATAGACCGGCCCGCTGATGTACCCGCGATAGCGGTTCATGCTCGTGGGTGGGAAGGCTTTGTCGATCTTGGCCTGCGTGACCGGGCCGCTCGTGAGGTCATAGATCTGTTTGTTTTCGAAGAACGTATGGGTCATCAGCGGCCTCCAGTTCCCTTCGTAGGTCAGCATGCCGTGAACTTTGTTAGTGCCGCTTTTGAGGACCATGTTGACCACGGAACCGGTGAAATGCCCGACGGAGGCGTCGAAGGGCGCTGTCTCCACCCGGAACTCCTGCAACATCTCGGGCATGGGCTGCACGCGAATCATTCCATACTGCTGGACATCGGGCGCGCCATCGAGGGTATAGGCGCTGGTCTGGGTGCCCGCGCCATAGGTCGAGAAGTTGCTCATATTCCCGGGCTGGTTGATCTGCCAGTTGCCATCCGGAGGGGTAGTTTGGGTGATGCCGGGAACGAGTTGTGTCAGGTACATGGCGGCGGAGCTCGGCATGGGCAGGTCTTCCAGACGACGCGTGTCAACCACTTGGCCCACGCTGGCGCTGGCCGCTTCCACCAGGGGCGCTTCCGTGCTTACCAGAACCGTTTGCGTGATGGCGCCTAACTCTAAGGCGACATCCACCGTCAGCACGTCTCCGACCCGCACTTCAATCGGCCCGCGCTCATATCGTTTGAATCCCTTGGCCTCCACCAAAACGCGATACTGGCCCGGAATGAGGTTACGGGCCTCGTAGTTACCCTGCGAGTCGCTGGCAGCGTTGGCAACAACGTTGGTTTGGATATTCGTTACGCGGACCGCCACACCGGGGACCACGGCGCCGGCGGAATCGACAATCCGCCCGATAATACGCCCGTACTGATTCTGCGCCCAAAGCGCACAAACCGCGATCAATCCTAAGAAAATGCCGCGGACACTCATCGCTCACCCCTTTCGCAAAAAAGCAACCCTTTGGGCAAAATTTTACACTCATCTTGGCGAAAGGATTGTACAGGTAGTTCTGTATTTTCAGACCCAATTTTCGACAAAAGATCCGTGGTGCGAAAGCAGCGACTCATTCAATCTCTTCTTTGAGCGCTTTCAGCTTGACCCACGCGGCGGCGCGGGCCTTCTGGTTCGCGTCCGCCGCGTCCGGCTGCTCTCCAGCCCGCATGAACCCGTGGGTGGCGCCTTCGTACGTCACGGTTTCGAGGAATTTGCCCGCTGCTTTCATTTGCTCCTGGGTCTGCGGGACAGTGGCGTCGACGCGTGCGTCGTTTCCCGCATAGAAACCGTAAACCGGGGCCTGGATGCCCGCGATAGCGTCCTGCGCGGGGCCAGTGCCGTAGAATACGAACGCCGCCGCTAGATCGCGGCGGTTGGTCGCGAAGCGGAACGCTTGCCCGCCGCCCCATGAAAAGCCGACCACGCAGACTTTCCCATTGCAGGCGGGGAGGCCCTTACAGTAATCCGCCGCGGCGTTCAGATCGGCGGTGATTTGGTCGGGCGGCAGTTCCCGGATGGCCTGTCCCACCTGGTTGGCCTGAAAGTCCTTGGTGCGCCCGCCCTTCGGAGCCATGCCTGACAACAGGTCGGGGGCGATCGCCAGATATCCCGCCTCCGCGAACTGATCGGCAACGTCTTCCACCCAGTCGGTCATTCCGAATATTTCGTGAATGACCACGATCCCTGGCGCTTTGCCACGCGTCTGCGGATAAGCGACCACCGATTCCACCGATCTCCCGTCGTGTTTCACGGTGACCCACTCACGGCGCCGCGGCGACCTGTCCACTGCCTGCCGCGCCCAATCCTGCGCGCACAACGCGGGCGCCCCTGAGCCAGTGGCCGCGACGCTCGTTGCGCTCGCTTCCAGAAACCGCCTTCGTGACATGTTCCACATTTTTCTACGCTCCTTCAGTATTTTCCACCGCCTCTATCGTCCGCACAAGAGAAAAGATAATTGTAGGTCTGAAAATCTCGAATCGACGGGGTTGGGGCGGCGCTACCGGGCTCCGCAGCACCTCTTGTACTTCAGACCGCTGCCGCATGGGCAGGGGTCGTTGCGCCCCACCTTTGCCGTCACCTTCGGAGGTCTGGCCGCCGGTTCCTGTTGCCGGGCAGCCAATCTCGCCAGCGGCACGCGGCTGTGCAGGAAGAAGCGCTTCAATCCCGCACAGAGGTAGTTGAGGCCCGGCTGGCCGTCCGGCGTCCATGTGAAACGGTACTTGGGGCATCCGCCGTTGCACATCGCCAGCACTTCGCACTCCCGGCAATAACGCGGCAGGCTGTCCCGCTTCGCCTCGCCGAAGCTTCGTTGCGCCGGACTGTCCAAAAGCTCGCCGAGAGGTGTCTCGCGGATATTGCCCAGCCGGTGCTCGCGGTCCACGTAGTGGTCGCAGGGAAAGAAGTCGCCGTTATGTTCGAGAACCGGAATCTGCCCGCAGGTCTCGCGGAACACGCACAACGAGTGTTCCAGGCCGAGCGCCGGCCTGGCCGCTTCCTCGAAAGCCTGCACCATGATTCGGCCGGCATCCCGCCCGATCCATTCGTCGAAGATCTTCGAGAGAAACGCGCCATAATCTTCCGCGGAGGGCGTATACGGGCTCACGCCGTGTGCGGCTTCCGGGGCGCGTTCCACGGCCGGCAGGAAACCCAGGTAGCGGCAGCCGATTTCCCGGAAGAAGCGGTAGACCGTGAGCGGATACCGGACATTCAGATTGTGCACGACGCAGAGGATGTCGGTGTTGATCTCGTATCTGCGCAGCAGTTCGTAACCACGCATCGTCTGCTGGTGAGTCGGTTGACCGCCCCTGGTCACGCGATAGGGATCGTGCATTTCCGCCGGACCATCCAAACTGAGACCCACGCTGAAGCCTTCGGAGGCCAGAAAGCGGCACCATTCCTGGTCCAGCAGTATGCCGTTCGTCTGGATCCCGTTCTGAATGCGCCAGCCCGCGGGCCTGTGCTTGCGCTGGAGGTCCACGGCTTTGCGGAAGAAATTCACGCACAGCGTGGTCGGTTCTCCCCCGTGCCACGAGAAGGCCACGTCCGGTCCGGATGCGGCCTCGATGTGCTGGACTATATATTCTTCCAGCAGGCTCTCGGCCATGCGGAATCCGCCGGCATCGGGATACAGATCCCGCTTATCGTGGTAGTAGCAATATCGGCAATCGAGATTGCAGGCAGCTCCGGCCGGCTTGACGAAGATTTGAAATTCCCGAGAGGGCTTACCCACTCCTCCTCCTGCCAGCCGCTGAACGCACAGTCCACCCTGGCTACTGTGATGACCGGCTCGCGGGGCGGGCGGCCGCCAATTCGACTGGCACCAACTCGATCCCCTGATCTTTGCCGAGATTGCGGCTGTACTGTTTGTCCCTGGCGTTGTTCCAATGCTCGTGCACCCCCAGGCTGGCGAGGCGCACGGTCGGAACGGGGTGATTAGGATCGTAGAACGTCCCCGAAGGCGGATTCTCAGCCAGCGCCGCCTCGTGCAGGTAATCGTCCGCGCCGGACATCCGTGGATAGTCGTCCCACTCGGTCCGGAGAAAATCGAAGGCCACCGAATCGATGGCGACGGGGTCCTGCGAGGCCAGCAAACTGGCCGCCCAAGTTCCGTTGAACGGCGCCGAGGCCCATTTCCGCGGCGCGCTCTCGATCGGGTGCACACCTGGGTATAGACCGTCGATGAAATAGATCAGCGTCTTGCCGCCGAGATCGGCGTGCCCCATCAAGTCCACTAAATCGCGGTATTTCCCCATTCCCGGACTTCGTCCCGCCAGGGAGGCGTGCATATCGAAATAGCCCCGCTGGGGCGGCGTGCGAATCAGCGAGCCGAAGTGGTTCTTGGCGCAGAGCGTGACCCCCGCCGTGGTATGGCTCTTGAGGTTCGCCATGTTGATCAGGTACTTCGCTTCGGCATATTGCGCCGGCACGTAATCCTGCGCTTCGCCTTTCGGCCGCGAACTCCAGTAGAGCGGGACGTTGGAGGGTGCCACCTTGGTACGTGGATGGCCTTCGCTGCCGCCGTTGCGGTCGATGTAGTGAACGCCGGGGAACTCGCCATGCAGAAGGTCGTAGTATTGGTTGGGGAACAGCGCTGTCGGGTCTCCCACGGAGATGTCCTCCTGATTCACCCCCGCGTTCCTCACCAGTTGCCGCAGCAGGGCCAAGATCATCTGCGGCGACGTGTTCATGTAGTCCATCCGCCGCCCGCCAAGATCGTAAGTCTTCGGATCGACGTTGCCCTCGGTGAAGATGCAGCCGACGAAGTTCACCTTGATGGCGATCTTCTCGCCTTTCTTGTACCCGGCGTTGCTTCCGCTATGCGTCTGGTTGAAATTGCGGAACAGCGCATTCCAGGCCCGGCGGTCGCTCGGTTCGCCGGCCAGCGACTGAACCGCTTTGGACATCATT
>JAJYLS010000241.1:0-8906 GCA_021787555.1 Acidobacteriota bacterium
CGGCCCGCTGGTCACCGATATCGCTCCCGGCTACGACCACATCACCTCGGCCATCGGCGCGGCCATGATCGGCTGGCACGGCGCTTCCATGCTGTGCTACGTCACCCCCAAGGAGCACCTCGGGCTGCCCAATCGCGAGGACGTGAAAGCCGGCATCATCGCGTACAAAATCGCCGCCCACGCCGCCGATATCGGGCGCCACCGCCCCGGCGCGCGCGACCGCGACGACGAACTTTCCCGCGCCCGCTACCGCTTCGACTGGAACCGCCAGTTCGATCTCTCGCTCGATCCGGAAACCGCCCGCGCCATGCACGACGAAACCCTCCCCGACGAGGGCTTCAAGGACGCGCACTTCTGCTCCATGTGCGGACCCAAGTTCTGCTCCATGAATATCTCCGCCAAAATCGAGAGCTTCACGCCGGAAGAAGCCGAAGCGGCGGCCACCGGCGATTTCGTCCAGATCGCCGGCGACTAACGGCGTGTCCTACTGCGCCTTCGGCTGCATGAGCTCTACCCGCGTCCCGTCCGGATCGAAAAGGTTGAACTGCCACCTCTGGTCCATGCCGAAGCGCGGCTGTTGGCGATTCTTGGTTTCGCCGCGATCGATGCTCTCCTGGAAGGCTTTCTTGATGTCCGGCACTTCCAGCGAGCAGTGCGCCGCCATGCCCGCGCGCGCCTGCGTCGCCGCCGGCTTGCCGTTGAAGTTCGACAGCTCGATGTAATCCTTGCTCGGCCCCGGCAGGCCCAAATGGATCAGCGTCGGCTTTTCGGCCGGCGCGTTCGGCTGGAGCCCTTCATGGTAACGCCGCCATCTCTCGTGGAAGCCCAGCTTATCCACGTAGAATTTGTACGCCGCGTCCACGTCCAGCGTGATGATTCCGGCGTGTTCCAGGTGCGTCGAAAGGCGCCGCGGGCTGAGATGCCTGCCCAGATCTTTCACGTGCAGCGAGTCCGGCGCGTATTGGACGAACTCCAAAAACGTCAACTCCTGCCCGGGCGGGTTGCGCAGCGAGAAGCTCAGGTTGTGGTCGCGGGGCCCCTTGTGGATCGCCGTCGGCTCCAACCCCCGCGCCAGCATCATCTCGCGCAGGTGCTGGAGATTGTCCGTGTACATGGCGATGTGCGTCATCGGCACGATCTGGTCCGGCTTGAGCCCCGGGAAAATTTCGATGAACTGGTGGTCGTTTACCTTGAAATAGGCGACAAACACGCTGCCGTCATCGTTATTGGTAGTAAACGCCTCATCCAGCCCGATCACGCCGCTGTAAAACGCGCGCGCCTTCGCCAAATCCGTGACCCGAATCCCCACGTGCGCCAGCCCCAGCAGCGGAAGATCCTCCGCGAACACCGGGCCGGCCGCGAGCAAAGCCAAAACGGCGGCGGCGATTCTCATTTCTTCCTCCCGCCCTTCTTTCCGGCCGGCCTCGGCGTCGCGGGCAGCGGCTCGATCGTCACATCCGAAAACACCGCCGATTCCATCAGCTTGGGGTCGTGCGAGCAAATGAACAGTCCGGCGTACAAATCGTTCCCCAAATTCACCTGAATCCACCCGCCTTCCTTCAGCGGCTCCCCGGGATTCCCGTACCACATCGAATACACGTTGCCGCGCTTTTCCAGCGCGATGCGCTGCGGCCCTTCCACCGGGAAGGCGAAGCCTCGCGTAATGTCGTCCGGCGTTTCGCGGTCCTGCAACTCGGTGAGCCCCACGCCATGCACCACCGCGTCCACGTACGGCGAGCCCGCATCCAGCGTCTTGCGCAGCATCAGCCCGGCCTTTCGGTGCGCCGTTGGGCTGGTTCCGACAAAATGCAGCGTGGCGGTCAGCCGCACATTGCCGGAAAGCTTCTTCCAGAGGAAATGGAATTGGTCGCTCTTGGCCCACATGTTCACGCCGGAGCCGGACAGTTTATATTCTTTCGTGGCCGCGTCGTATGCGGCCGAGCCTTTCAAGTCCGGATTGCCCACGTCCGTTTGGTTCTCGAATACGCCGAGGCCGGCGTACGGTTGCGCGAACACCAGTGTCGCGGCGACTACCAACAAAAACCGAAATCGCATCATGCCCTTATTGATTAACAGGGTTAAAGGTCTTGAAGCAAGTTGCATTGCGGCGCGGGTTCGTATGGTGATTTACTGGGTTGGTGAACCACATGACCCACAGGGAAATGAAACGGCGTGATCTGTTGACCCTGGGCGGCGGCCTCGTCCTTGCCGGAGCGGCCCGCGCCCAACAACGCCCGAAGCTGGACGCCGGTTTCCGTCCGCTCTTCGATGGCGTGGATCTCAAGGGGTGGCATCCCCATCCGCGCTCGCTGGCCCAGCCGAGTCTCGGCCACTGGGTGGTGCAAGACGGCATCATCGTCGGCGCCCAGGACCCGCCCGGCTCCGGCATCGGTTCCTATCTCGTCACCGACGACACCTTCGCCGATTTCGAGCTTGAAATCGAAGCCCGCCCCGATTGGCCCGCCGACACCGGCGTGCTGGTGCGCACCAACGCCCAGGGCAACATCGGCTTCCAGTGCCTGATCGATCATCGGCCCCACGGCGGCCTCGCCGGATTCTATGGCAACGGCCTCGGCAATTGGCACGCCTGGGCCTACAGCTTCACCGCCGAAAAGGACAAGGACGGCAAGGTGGTGCGCCTGATTCCCGGTCCGGCGCAGGAGCCCACCCGCGGCAATACCACCGTGCCGCTCGATTACGCCGCGCCCGTGGAAACCTTCCTGCGCGTCTGGAAGCCGGGTGGCTGGAACCGCTTCCGCATACGTTCTGTAGGCGAACTCCCGCATCTCACCACCTGGATCAACGGCGAAAAGATCGCCGAGTTCGATGTCGCCAGACTGCACGCGCCCAAGTGGGACCCGCAGGCGGCGCTCGCCAAAATCGGCCGCGCCGGCCATATCGCGCTCGAAGTGCACAGCAACGGCCCGAAGGACCCGCTCGGCAAGGATCGCTGGGCCCCCGGCAACGTCTGCCGCTGGCGCAACATCGGAATCAAGGTGCTGGGGTAAATTCTTCCGCGTCGCCCCTCCTCCGCAGATGCTACGCTGAATGCAAATGCCCCGTTATCAGATCGATTACGGGCGGCCGAAGTCCGGCTGGACCGCCACCCGCATCAGCCTCCTCGCGGTCTTGCTCCTGCTGCTGCTCGGTGCGCGCTCCATGGCGTCCTACGCCATCGATATCGCCTGGTGGAGGGAGCTTGGCCAGTTCCATACCTGGCTGAGCATGCTGTATTACAACGTGGCGCCCCTTGCCGCGGCCACGCTGATTGCCTTCCTCGCTCTGTGGATTTCCCATGCCCGCGCCCTCCGCTTCGCCGGCACCAGCCTGAAGGAGCACCGCATCTACGCCTGGATTTCGGCCGTCGCCGTCCTCTTCCTGGCGTACATGATCTCGGCCTCCTCCATCGACACCTGGACCGTGGTGCGCTACGCCGGCTCGCGCGGCTTGCCCGCCGCCGCCGCCGGCTGGCAGGACGCTATCTTCCAGAAGCCGCTCTCGTTCTATTTGTTCGATCTGCCGTTCTATCTTCTGGTGCGCAGCTACGCGCTCGCGCTGGTCATCTTCTGCATCCTGATCTACTGGATCGGCGCCCGCGCCTGGCAGTTGCGCTATAAGATCCCGGACCTGCGCGAGATGCGCGAGATGGATCCCGGCGTCTTCCGCCTCGAAGGCGGCCTGGAATCCCGCTTCCTCCGCGGCGCCGCGATCACCCTCCTGCTGGCGCTGGCCGCGCAGTTCTTCCTGGGGCGCTACCAGATGGTTTATAACGAGCATGGCTCGTTTCTGGTGGGCGTCGATTGGGTGGACCAGTACGTGGGCCTCCCCCTCCAGTGGCTGCTCATCTTCGCCTGCCTGGCCGCCGCGGCCCTGATTTCCATGGGCCGCTGGCTGTGGGCGGCATTTATGGCGGTCGCCCTGGTGGTGGCCTTCGTCGCCCCCCGCGCCGTTTCCGCGCTCTACGTCAAGCCCAACGAAATTTCCCTCGAGCGGCCCTACATCGCCACCCACATCCACGCCACCCGCAGCGCTTACGGCATCGAGCAGCATGTGCGCGAGGTGGACTTCAAGGTCCAGCCGGACGCCCCCATCGACGTCGCGGCCAGCCGCCCAACGCTCGACAACGTCCGCCTGTGGGATTGGCGCGCCTTCCACGATACCGTTACCCAGATCCAGGCCCTGCGCCCCTACTACGTCTTCCACGACACCGATGTCGACCGCTACACCATCGACGGCCAATACCGCCAGGTGATGCTCACGCCGCGCGAGCTCGACGTCAACCAGCTTCCTTCCATCAACGCCAACTGGATCAACCCGGCGTTCATCTACACGCACGGCTACGGTCTCGTTATGGCGCCAGTGAGCAAGATTACGTCCGACGGCCTGCCGGTGTTGCTCATCCAAAATGCGCCGCCCGAGATCAACACCCCCAGCCTCAAGCTGACCCGCCCCGAAATCTATTACGGCGAGGTCACCCACGAGCCCGTGTTCGTCCATACCGCCCAGGAGGAATTCAACTACCCCTCCGGCGAGCAGAACGTGCGCTCGCGCTACGAAGGCACCGGCGGTTTCCCCATCTCCTCTTTCTTCATGCGCAGCGCCGCCGCCATCACCGAAGGTGAGGCCAACATCCTCCTCACCGACTACCTCACGCCCGCCAGCCGCATGATGATTCACCGCAATGTGCTCGATCGCCTCCAGCAACTCGCCAGCTTCCTCCAGTGGGACCAGGACCCGTATCTGGTGCTCACCAATTCCGGCCGCCTGGTCTGGATGGTGGACGGCTACACCACCTCGGACGCCCATCCTTACTCCCGCGCGCTCGATCTCGATCAGATGGGCCGCATCAACTACATCCGCAACGCGGTGAAAGCCACGGTGGACGCTTACGACGGCGAGACCCACCTGTACATCTTCGCCCCCGACGATCCCATCATCGCCGCCTACCGGCGGCTGTTCCCCGATCTTTTCCTTCCGGCTTCCGCCATGCCCGCCGACCTGCGCGCCCACGCCCGTTATCCCGAGACGCTGTTCCGCATCCAGGCCGAGATCTACCGCACCTACCACATGCTCGACCCGCAGTCGTTCTACAACAAGGAGGACCTCTCGGACCTGCCGCACCGCGAGACCGGCCAGGGCGGCGGCACCGAGAACGTGACGCCCACGTACGTGGTTGCCACTCTCCCTGGCGAAACCAAAGCCGAATACCTCCTGCTGGTTCCGTTCACCCCGCGCAACAAGGACAACCTCATCGGCCTGATGGTGGCGCGCTGCGACGGGCCCGATCTGGGCGACCTGGTGGTGCTGCTGCTCTCCAAACAGCAGTTGATCTTCGGTCCCATGCAGATCACCGCGCGCATCAACCAGGATCAGAACATCTCCAAGGACCTCAGCCTGTGGAACCAGCAAGGCTCGCAGGTACTGCGCGGCCAGACGCTGGTGCTGCCGATGGGCAATACCTTCCTCTACGTGGACCCCATCTACATCCAGGCCACCGAAGCGCGCATGCCGCAATTGAAGAAGGTGGTCCTGGTGGTCGGCAACCGGCTGATCTATACCGACACTTATGAGGAGGCCCTGGCGCAACTCGGCAGCAGCGGAGGCGCACCCGTCGCGCAGTCCGCCGCCGTGCAGCAAACCGCCGCGCCGGCAACTCCGTCCGGGTCGCCGTCACCCGCGCTGCCCGGTGCAGATCAGCGACTGCAAGCCATCCGCGACCACTTGCGCCGCTACCAGTCGTTGGCCGCACAGGGCCGCTGGGCCGAAGCCGGCAAGGAACTGGAAACTATCCAAGCCGAAGCCAACCGGAAGTAGACGTTTTCACGGGGACCCCTCGCCGGTCTGGACCGCTCCGCCACTGGGCCATCCCGCCGGCGCCAACGCCAGCCGTCTACTGCCGGGGCCTCAGGGGCATTCCCATGCCCATCTCCCGGCAATTCTCGGGTTTGGTGAAGAGTGAATCGTCTGGTTTCGCGAGGCTGACGTCTTTATACTCCGTGGTTACCGGCCCGCGAGCAGTGTCCATGACCATTTTGACTGGAAAGCCTTTCAGGTCCTCCGCCTCCCAAACCTTGTATTTCAGCGGCTCCTTGCCGGTCTCGGTAACCGTGATGTTCTCGATCTTGCACGGGTGCCCGTCAAGCGTCTCGCTGCCGGCGGCGCTCCGCTCCACCTTGGTATCCTTGCTTGCCTGGAGGATGGCCGATTTCATCCGGGCCGGGTCCATCTTCATGTGCATGCACATGTTGCCGCCGGGCATGACCATGTAAGTATCGCCCGTGTCCAGAAACATCAGATGGTACATGCCTTGGCCGCGGTCGTTGGGCATTTGCATCTCCGATCGGATCTTGTTGTCGGAGTGATAGACCTTGCCGGTCATTTCGTGCCCGCCGGACTGAACAACCTGGCTGGCGGAAAATTGATGCATGGCCGCAAACGGATCGTTCTGCGCCCGCGCCGACGGCGCACCGGCAAATGTCAGAACGACGGAAATCGCATAGGCAAGAACCCGCAAGGATGTCATTGGGAGCCCCTCCTTTGGGAATAGAATATCAAACTGCCGGTGCCGGCCGCATGCCCGGTCAGGCGCCCAGCGCCGCGTTTTGTGGAATGAGCACCCGCAGTTCACGCCGCATATCGTCGAAGATGCGCATCAGGGGAGCCACGTCCACACCGCAAAGGCCCGCGCGGTACAGCAGCATCTGGCCATACACCGCTGCCACGCCGCAGGCGAATAGCGCTTGATGCTTCAGCAGAATGCCCGCCAGGTCCGGGCGGTCGTCGCGGGATTGCAGCATCAGCACCTTGATCGCCGCGCAGATGCGGCTGAAATCCGTGTTCAGAGACCGCAGATAGCCGGAGAAAATCTGGCACCGCTGCGCCCGCAGCGTCGCCTCCATTCCCCGCGTAAATCCCGGCTGCGCCCGCAGGAATGCCAGGTCCGCGGAGTTCAGCAGGTGCATCATCGGTCGGTAGCGCTCCACCGAAAGCTCACCGATCCATTCGGCCGTCACGGGCAGTGTCCCTCCAGCCGCAAATATCCGGCGGACGAACACCATCAGCGCCCCGATCAGGCCAAGGCACGCTGTGGCCGCGAATGTTAGCGTTACGCTCGCAGGGCTCAATTTCGTTTCTTCCGATCCTTAGAATACGCGTATTCTAAGGAAAATGCAAGAAATTCCGCACAAAAATCAGCCTTAATTTCTATGCGGAAAACACCTTATTTCTGCGCTATTTTCAACAGGGTTGAGTTCAGCGACTCCAGGTGATATAGGATCTTGCCCTCATGTGCGGGATCCACATCTGCGGCCAGCGCGGGGACCTTCTCCCCCGCCGGATTGAGGAGGAAGAACCACGCCAGCATGCAGGCGGCGGAGAACGCAGTCAGGACCGTATTGGTGGCCTGCGCTAATCCCATCCCGAACAGGTTACGGGCGAGCACAGCGAGCGTATTACTGAGAAAGAATATCGTGTAGATGACCGTGTGCACGATGACATTGCGGCTCAGCCGGACGCTATAAAAGCCTAGCAGAATCACCATCAGAAAAAGAAAAAGGGCCAAACTCGAAGTGACCCCGCGGTGTATCGCGTAGTAAGAGGCCATCGTTCGGGACTGCTGCGGCATGGCGGGGTTGAAGTGCGGGACCAGGCTCAGTACCGAGACCGCGACAGCAACGGCCATCCCCAAATACATCAACCATTTGCCCAGGGTGTAGATGCCCCGGTTGCTTTCCAGCACCAGGCGGTATAGCTCCAATACGACTGCCAGGTAGAAAAGCCACTCGAGCGGCTGGGTCCAGGTCCACAAGTGAAAATAGGCGCGCGAGCGTGTGTCCAGGAAGAGAGGCCAAAGGCTGTTGGGCAGCAGAAAAACCAAATAAGCGAAGAAAAAGCGATAACGGAGATAGAGACCGGAATAAAATAGCTTAAGCGCTGTCAGGCCACACCCTAACAGCGCCACGATTTCGAAAAAGCGAAGGAAGCTAATACCCAGCATCGGTGCTGCGCCAATTTTAGCACCGCTTGCCGCTTAAATTCACTAGAAATCGCTACTTAGCGGACCGAGGGACAGGGGTTGCAATCGGGGAACGGGTTTTGCCGGACGTGAATTGGAGTCGCCGCCAGGGTTAGCGCGACAAATGCCAACATGAACAACTTTTTCATCAGAATATCCTTTCCTTGTATGCCGATAACTTCCGGCAGGTAACCTCTGTACTATACTATCCAGAACAGGACCGATATAAGGGGTTTATCCCAGAAAATTTTCCGAAACTGGAACGGATTGAAGCCGAAGTGCTAAGGTCCGGGCGGGAAATCCACTACTCCTGGCGCCGCACCGGGGATGTGCAGCTCACGCCCGCGCGCTCTTCCGCCGCCACTCGAGCGCCAGGGCTGCCCCCACCACCTGCCCGATCACCTCGATGCCTGTGGGATATTCAAACGCTTCCGGCGCCCGCTGCGAAGCCGGATGCGGTTGCAGTGTCAGTCGCCCATCCACCAGGCTGCACCAGCCGCAGCGGTAGCCGTCGCGGAGTTCCAGAAAATAGACCGGCCGGTCGAGCTCGCTGGTCCAGCCTCCCGCGACGATCTTCCGGCGGCTCTCGTCGATCGCCACCAGCGATCCCGGCGGCAGCAGCGGGTGCATGGTCCAGTCCTCCAGGCCGATGAAGCCGTACCGGAAGTGCCGCAGATCGAGCGCGCCGAGCAGGCTCAGCGGCAGCTTTCCCCAGCGCTGGATGAGGTGGCTGAGGAACGTGGTGCGGCCGAGGTCCAGTTCGCGGTCGAGGGAAAGCGGGACCTCCACCGGTCCGCCGGCGCTGAACTCGATGGTGTGCGTCTCCGCCAGCCCCACGCGCGCGGCATCGGCCCCGAGGTGCTCGCGCGGCACACCGTACCACCGCAGCACC
>JAJYLS010000241.1:8916-9277 GCA_021787555.1 Acidobacteriota bacterium
CCAGCCATCGGCGGCATAAAGCGCGCCCGTGAAGGCCGAGCAGACGATTCCGCCCAGGAAGTAGGCGCTCATGTAGGCCGTTGTGATGCGGCTGCGGGCGTCGGGATCCAGCCGGTAGATCGCGCTGAGCGTGTACAGCCGGTGGACAGTGGGTAGCGTGCCCTTGTTTTCGATGTCCGCCAGGCGGCTCAGCGGGATGGCAAAATCGTCCCCGCCGCGGCGGGCGGCGATGCTCTGGCTGGCCCGCTCCACATCGCGGAAAGTCAGCTTCAGCCGCTCGCGGGCGCGCTTCAGTTTTTGGCCGGGAGTGTCCATGTTATGATCCTTGCTGGCGACCTTGCGCCCCATGATATCTCCATAG
>JAJYLS010000242.1 GCA_021787555.1 Acidobacteriota bacterium
GAGCAAGGCAGTCGGGCCTTCCGGAGACTAATGTTAACAAATATCATGGACGAAGTGTGGATAGTATCTCACGGCGGGATGCCCGCGCTACCGGCTCGCGAACGGGCGGGCCAGGGCGGCGGCGGGGCCGAGGGCTTCCTCGATGCGCAGCGCTTCGTTCCACTTGGCCATGCGCTCCGAGCGCGAGAAGGCGCCGACCTTGAGCTGCGCGGCGCTCCAGCCGACCGCCAGGTGAACGATGGTGACGTCTTCG
Organism: Acidobacteriota bacterium; assembly: GCA_021787555.1. Lineage (GTDB taxonomy): Bacteria > Acidobacteriota > Terriglobia > Bryobacterales > Bryobacteraceae > JAJYLS01. Next base: position 254 of record JAJYLS010000242.1, read on the forward strand.
GTTTCTCCGGAGCGCGCGGAGACGATGGCGTCGAAGCCGGCCTCGCGCGCGGCGTCGAGGGCGGCGCGGGTCTCGGTGATGGTGCCGGCCTGGTTGGGCTTGATCAGCGCGGCCGTGCACTCGCGGGCGGATGCCGCCTGGCGGATGCGCGCGGCGTTGGTTGCCAGGAGATCGTCGCCGATCACCTGCACCTTGCCGCCGAACGCGGCGGTGAAACGGCGGAAGCCTTCGGGATCGTCCTCGGCGAGCGGGTCTTCGACGGCGGCGATGGGGTAGCGCCCGATCCAGCGGCCGAGTAAGTCGATGAGGCCGTCGCTGTCCAGCAACTTACTGTCGCGGGCCAAGCGGTATTGGCCGGCGCGGCCGAACTGCGAGGCGGCGATATCGAGCGAGAGGGCCGCGTCCCGGCCGGGGACGAGGCCGGCGGCTTCGATGGCGCGCACCAGGGTATCGAGCGCCTCCTCGTTCGAGGCGAATGCGGGCCAGTAGCCGCCCTCGTCGGCAACGCCTTGCAGCGATCCCTTCTCGGCCATCAGGCGGCCCGCGGCGCGGTAGATGGCGGCGGTGCGGTCGAGCGCTTCGGCGAAAGAGGCGGCCGTGGGGCAGACGACCATGAGGTCCTGAATGTCGATGCGGCGCGCGGCGTGGGCGCCACCGCCGAAGATCTGGATCTCGGGGAGCGGGAGGCGCACGGCGCCGGGCGCGAGGTAGCGCCACAGCGGCAGATCGTGGGCCGCCGCGGCGGCGTGGAGCACGGCCATGGACGCGGCGATCATGGCATTGCCACCCAAGCGCGCCTTGTTGGGCGTGCCGTCGATTTCGATCAGCCGGCGGTCCACGGCGTTTTGGTCCGCGGCGTCGGCGCCGGCCAGCGCTTGCGCGATCGCGCCGTTGACGTTGGCCACGGCGCGGCGGACGTCGATGCCGTCTTCGTCGCGCAGGTCGACGGCTTCGAGCGATCCGGTGGAAGCGCCGGCCGGAGCGATGGCGCGGCCGATGGCGCCGGACTCGAGTTCGACTTCGGCTTCGACGGTGGGGCGGCCGCGGGAATCCCACACGCGACGGCCGCGAACTTTACGAATGGCGGTGTCCGGCATTTCAGAGATCCAACCTCCGCGCCCAGATGCGGCGGATTTCCTGCGGCGACGGCGGCGGCGCGGCGAGCAGGGCGAGCGCGGTCTCGCGCACGAAATGGCGGTTGGCGTCGTCCAGGTACTCGACGGGGCTCTTGCCATCGACGCGCGCCAGCAGCATTCCCGAGAGCAACTCCGCGATGCGGCGTTCGATGGCGGCGCGTGGTTCCCAGGCCACTCCGCCGAGGTAAGTGGCCGCGAGGCAGTCGAAGGCTTCGAGCAGGCGCGGCGCGGCCGGGCGATTCCAAAGGCACTTCAGCAGCAGGTGATTCAGACAGAACGCCGCGTCGAATGCGGGATCGCCGTACCAGGCGCACTCGGCGTCGAGAAACACCGGGCCGCGCGGGCCGGCGAGGATGTTTTTGGGGCTGACGTCGCCGTGGACGAGTGTCAGGTTAATGGCGAGCGTGCGGGCCGAAAGCGCCAGCAGGCGCTGCGCAACTTCGGGATGGCGCCGGGCGGTCGCCTCGAAATACGGCTCCAGGCGGATGGCGTGGAAGATCGCGCCGGTGGCGAAGCGGGCGGCGATGGCGGCATCGCCGGCGGTCCCGCGATGAACAGCGGCGAGACGGCGGCCCACCTCTTCGGCAAAGGGCAGATCGACGCGGCCGTCGCGAAGGAGTTCCTTCCAGACGGGGAAGGCGGCGGGGTCGAAGTACTCCATGGCGAAGAGGCCGGCAGCGTCGTCGCGCGCCAGCACGGCGGGAGCGGCGGCGGGGAGGATGCGCGCGGCGGTTTCGAACCAGTCGGCCTCGTGGCGGTTGCGCGAAGTGGGGGCCCGCCAGTCGTCGGTGACCTTGAGTTTGGCGAGCGCGCGCTTGACCACGAAGATGCGCCCGCCGGCCTCCACCCTGAAGATGTCGGAGGAGACGCCACCCGCAAGCGGCGTGAGGCGCACCGGCTCACCCGCGGCAACAAGGCCGAGCCTGGCGATAGCGATGGTCCCGATTTGTTCGATGGTGGCCATATGCGTAAAGGCAAAAAGGGGACTGGCACGAAATTCAAAAAGCGAATTTCGAGCCAGTCCCCTTTTTGCGGCGGTTCTACGCGAATTTCCATCCCTTGCGGAACCGGGGCTTAAGGAGTGCGTTGGCGGCCTCACTGTTGGTGAAGCGCATGGCTTGCGCATCCCACATCAGCTTGCCTTCGACGCGCATGGCGATGGTTCCGAGCTGCATCCATTGGACGAACGGGCCGGCGATGGAAAAATTCGAGCAGGCCGGGTCGCCCCCTTTGCAGGCGCGGATCCAATCCCGGTAGTGGGCGCGGACCCAATCGTGGTTCGAGCCGGGCGAGCGCGTCAGGAGCGGCGGCGGGAGCTGGTAATCCTGCATCTTCGAAGCCGGGACGAGGCGCGTGCGCTGGCCGTAGCAGCCGGTGGTGAGCATGCCTTTGTCGCCGACGAAGAGGCTGCCGTTGATGTCCTTGTCGCCGAGCAGTTCGCCCTCGGGCACGCCCTCGATTTTCGGCTGCGCCGTCATGCGGTCGTACCAGAAGACCTGGACCGGCGGGAAGGCGCCGCGCGCAGGGAAATCGAAGCGGATGGCCGTGCGGTAGGGGAAGGTGTATTTGGCTTTGCCTTCGAGCTTGATGCACTCGACGCCGGTGGGATTGGCGAGGCGCAGCGCCATGTTGGGCGTGCCGAGGATGTGGCAGGCCATGTCGCCGATAGCGCCGCAGCCATAGTCGGGAAAGGCGCGCCAGTTGTGCGGGACGTAGGCGGGCGAGTAGGGACGATGTTCGGTGCCCGCCTGCCAGGCTTCCCAATCGAGCGTGGCGGGGACGGGCTTCTCCTCGGGGACCACCTCGGGGCCTTGCGGCCAGTAGGGATCGGGGCGATTGGTCCAGGCGTACACCTGGGTGACGTTGCCGATATCGCCGTTCCAAACGATCTCGCAGGCTTCGCGCGCACCAGGCTGCGAGTAGCCCTGGTTACCCATCTGGGTGGCGACGCCGTATTTGGCCGCGGCCAGCTCCAGTTGGCGCGCTTCCCAGACGGTGCGGGTGAGGGGCTTCTGGCAGTAGACGTGTTTGCCGCGCTCCATGGCCCACATGGCCGCGGTGGCGTGCACGTGGTCGGGGCAGGACACGAGCACGGCATCGATGGACTTCTCCGCGTCGAACATGCGGCGGAAATCTTTGTACTTGGGAAGCTGGGGATAAGCCTTGAAAGTCTTTTCGGCGCGCTTCTCGTCGGGATCGACGAGGGCCACGATGTTTTCGCCTTGGCATCCGGCGATATCGCTGACGCCCTTACCGCCGGCGCCGATGGCGGCGATATTCAGCTTCTCACAAGGCGATTTGAAGCCCAGATGCCGCAGAGATTTCGCGCTGCCGAAGCCGCCCGCGGGCACGGCGCCCGCCAGCAACGCTCCGAAGAAGAAATGACGCCTGCTCACCGGTGCCATGGGACACCTCCGGGGGCTTATGATACCACGGCAGGGCCGGGGGACCAGTGAGGGCGTAAGATAGACCCATGCTGCGATTGGTTTTGCTGGGTTTTGTCCTGCCCCTTTCCCTGGCCGCCGCGCCGCTGCGCGCGTCGGCGGTGCGCGTGGATATCACGCCGCAAAAATCCGAATGGCTGATGGGGTATCAGGCGCGGCAGTCGACGGGGGTGCACGACCACCTCTACCATCGCGTGGTCGCGCTGGAAGCCGGGGGGCGGCAGATCTATTTCGTTTCGAGCGACCTCTGCCTGTTCTCACCAAAGGTGTACGACGACACCGCGCGCGAGCTTCAGCAGGAGACCGGAATCGATGCCAAGAGCCTGTGGTGGAGCGTGACCCACACCCACTCCGCGCCCGAAGTCGGACCGCCGGATATCTATAAAATCTACGCGAACCTGGCCGGGCGCTCGGACCACGAATGGGACCGGGAGTACACCGCCTTCGTCACCAAGGCGCTGATCGATGCGGTGCGCAGAGCACGGGAAAAGCTGGAACCGGCGCGCATCTCGTTCGGCGAGGGCATCGCGTTCGCGAACATCAACCGGCGCGCGAAAGATGTGGACGGCAAAGTCTCGCTGGGACTCAATCCGGACGGACCGGCGGACCGGCAGATCGGGCTGATCCGGCTGGAGCGGCCGGACGGGTCATTGATTGCGTTGATTGCCAATTACGCGATGCACGGGACGGTGCTCAGCGGCAAGAACCTGCTGATCAGCGGCGACGCGCCGGGCACGGTCACGGCTTACCTGGAGAAGAAACTGGGGGCGCCGGTGCTGTATATCAACGGGGCGGAGGGGAACCTGGCGCCGATTTACAGCGGTTACCCCGATCCGCGGAGCGGGCATCTTTCGCAATTCCGCGTTTTGCTGGGGGACAAAATTCTGGCGGCGGAGGAGTCGCTGGGGCCGGCGACGGGCGACGTGAGCCTGACGGCCGGCGAAACCATCGCGGCGACACCACGGAAAGCGGGGCTCGGCTGGCCGGCAGAGTTGGCCGCCTACTCCGCGAACGAGGGCCGGGCGATGGTGCGGCTGCCGCTGCGCTTCCTGCGGATCGACGACACGCTGATCTGGTCGGCGCCGGTGGAGATGTTCTGCGAGATCGCCATGGACGTGCGGGCACATTCGCCGTTCGCGCACACCTATTATTTCGGGTACACGGATGGCTGGTTCGGGTATCTGCCGACGGCCAGGGCGTTCGAAGAGGGCGGGTACGAGCCCACGACGTCGCCGTTCACGGGGCAGGCGGAAACGGACGTGAAGCGCGCGGCGATTGCGTATATTCAGGGGATGAGGTAGGTCTGAACTTTCCAGGGCGGCGTGACGTCCTCTACAAGATAACGCGAAGGAGTCGAGATGTTTTGTCATCGTTGCGGTACGCAAGTCGCCTCCGGAAACCAGTTCTGCACGAATTGCGGCCAGGCGCTCGGTGCGGCGCCTGGTCTGGCCGCCACGCCGGCGGTCGCCTGGAACCCGCCCAGGGGCATCCACAGCAATACGTGGCACTGGATCGGCCAGGGTTGGGATCTGGTGAAAGCCGATATTGGAATTTACATCCTCCTGGCCCTGGTCTTCTTTCTGCTCAACAGTGCCGTGCCGCTGATCCTCACCGGACCGCTGATGGCGGGTTTCCATATCGTCTGCATGAAGAAACTGGCGAACAAACGCGCGGAATTCGCGGATCTTATCGCCGGATTCAATTTCTTCATCCCCGCGCTGGTGGCCTCGCTGGTGATCTCGGTGTTCATTTTCGCCGGCATGCTGGCGTGCCTGATCCCCGGGCTGGTGGTGGCCGCGATGTATAAGTTCACTTACCTGTTCATCGTGGATAAGCGCATGGATTTCTGGCAGGCTATGCAGGCCAGCCACGCGGTGGTAAAGAACGATTACTTCGGCTTCACGATGTTTCTGCTGGGGATGTTCCTGGTAAACGTTCTCGGCTTCCTGTGCTTCGTTGTCGGGCTGTTAGTTTCGATTCCGGTCACCATCGCGGCGATTACCATCGCATACAGGGAGATCGTCGGGTTCGAACCGGCGACGATGGAGGCGCTATGAAGTGGGGCCGGGCGGCCGCCGCTCTCGCGGTGTTTGCGATTCTGTGCTGTTTCACACCGCCCGCCGACCCGCGATTTTCGGTGTGCGGATTTCACTGGCTCACCGGACTCCCGTGCCCGCTGTGCGGCCTGACCCGCGGGCTTTTCGCGCTGGCGAAGGGGCAGTGGAGCGCAGCGCTGCGGTTCAACGCGCTGACGCCCGTCGGGTTCGCGATGCTGTTTGCGCTGTTCTGGAACGGCCGTTTCCGCGCCCGCTTGTGGCGCGCGGGGACCTGGGCCTTCATTCTCTACGGCGCGGCACGCCTGGCCTTGGCCGCGCCCGCCGCCGAATATCACCTGGCAGCTTCGCCGCAAACGGTGGTGTGGGGCTACTATTGGGCGGTCGCGAAACCCGTGCTGACGATTCGTTCGGGCGACACGGTGGAGATGCAGACGCTCACGACCGCCAGCCCCACGTCGCTCGCCAATGCCGGCGTGAAGCCCGGGGAGCTACAGCCGGAGTTGAAAGCCATTTACGAGCACGTAAAAGACAAAGGTCCCGGCGGGCACATCCTTACCGGTCCGATTTACATCGAGGGAGCCGAACCGGGCGACACGCTCGAGGTGCGCATCCAGAAGCTCCGGATTTCCGTGCCATATGCCTCCAACGGTTTCAGCCCGCGGCGGGGCGTCCTGGCGGGGACCGATTTCGAGCGCGGGCGGACGAAGATCATTCCGCTCGATTTGCGGAGGAACGTGGCACTATTTGCGCCGGGGATTGAAATTCCGCTGCGGCCGTTTTTCGGGAGCATGGGGGTGGCGCCGGAGCCGGCCAAGGGGCGCATCGACAGCGGCCCTCCGGGAGACCACGCCGGGAATCTGGATAACAAAGAGTTGGTAGTGGGGACGAAACTTTTCATTCCCGTGCACGTGAAAGGGGCGCTGTTCGAAGCGGGCGACGGGCACGCCGGACAGGGCGACGGCGAAGTGGATATCACCGCGATGGAAACGTCGCTGGTGGGCACGTTTCAGTTCGTGGTGCGCAAGGACATGCACTTGCGGGGGCCGCGAGCCGAAACGCCTACGCATTGGATTGCCATGGGGCTCGATCCGGATCTGGATCAGGCGACGGTGAAGGCGGTGCGGGACGCGATCGATTTTCTGGTGACGGAAAAACACCTTTCGCGCGAGGACGCTTACGCGCTCTGCAGCGTGGCGGTGGATTTCGAGATTACTCAGGCGGTGGACGGGACTAAGGGGGTGCACGCGATGATTCCGAAGAGCATTTTTAAGTGAAGGTTTCGCGCTTCAGAATGCCTAATTCCGACGGATTGATTTCGTCGTCCGCCGAGTTCACGGCGTAGAGTGGGGCTTTGATTTTACCGTGCCCATGTCATCGGGAAGGATGATGCAGTGCGTGGCGGCGTCGAGCGGCTGGCCGGGGCCGAACAGTTGGCCGCCGAAGTTGGGCCCGAGAAAGGGGCGCCCGCTGCCGGTGGTTCCGTGCAGGATGAGCACGGCGTTGCGGACGTGGCCGGCCGCATTGCGCGCGGGTTTCCCCAAGGTGGTGTAGTGCAGCGGCGGATTTTCCAGCTTTTCTCCCGATTGAAAGACAAAATTGTGGATGGTCCAGTCGCCTTGGACGGGCTCCGGCGCCTGCCCGCGGCAGACGAACGCGGCGCAGAGGAGGAGCAGGTAGCGATGCATAACGGCGAGGTTAACATGCATGCCAGCGGTTGTTGCCGGTTTTACGGTACACTAACGCTAGGCCTCGGCATTGGCCTACGCTTTTGCGCCGCCGGACGTGGATCCGGCGGGCGACGGTGGCGCAGCGGACGGGGTCCCCTCCGGGCAGTCCGCACGCCTGAATGCCGGATTTAAGGATTTACAAATGGAACAAAAACTGAAAATTGCCGTGTTCATCGATTTCGATAACATCGAAATCGGCGTGAAGTCGACACTGCACCGCGAATTCGACGTGGCTGCGGTATTGGACTCGCTGAAGGAACGCGGCGAAATTGTCACCAAGTTCGCTTACGCGAACTGGGGCAGACAGGAGTCGGCGACCCGCGCCCTCTCCGAACACGCCGTTCAGATGGTGCAGCGCGACCCCTCGCCGCGCGGCGACAAGAACGGCGCCGACATCAACCTGGCGCTGGACGCCCTGGAAATGGCGTTCACGCACGATCACATCAACGCGTTTGCGATTGTCAGCGGCGACAGCGATTTCATCGCGCTGGTGAACAAGCTGAAGCAATACGACAAGCGCATTTTCGTGGTAGGCGGTCGCGCCTTCACGAGCACGATTCTGCAAAAGAACTGTCATGAATTCATTGCGTACGAATCGGTGATCGAGGACCGGCCGCGCGGAGGGCAGCAGCACGAGCGGCTGCAGCAGCAGGGCCAGCAGCAGCAGGGCCAGCAGCAGCAGGGCCAGCAGCAACAGGGCCAGCAGCAGCAACCGCAGCAGCAGCGGCAACAGCAACAGCAGCACCGGCGGCAGGCGCTCGACCTGGCGCAGGCCATGCCGCTGGTGGAGCGCGCGCTGGGCGTGCTGGAGCGGCGCGAAGTGCGGCCCCAACTGGGGCTGCTGAAGTCCACGATGCTGCAACTCGACTCGACTTTCAACGAGAAAGCATACGGCGCGAATTCGTTCACGGATTTCGTGGAGAAGCTGCAAAAGGCCGATTACGTGGAGGTCACGGGCGGCGAAGGCCGGTACATGATCCGGCTGAAGGGCGCGGCGCCGGAGAAGCCCGGGGCGAAGCCGGAGGCGGCCATTCCGCTGCTGCGCGACGTACTGGAGACGCATCGGCTGGACGTGGACAACGGCGTACTGGCGGAGGAACTGTCCGAGTGGATGAAGGAGGAGCACCCGGGGTTCGACTGGAACGAATACGGCTTCCAGGAATTCAGCGAGTTGCTGAATTACGCGCAGGACAAGGGGGTGGTGCGGAACCAGGCGGATGAGGAAAAGGGGCTGATCGTGCACCTCGGCGCCGAATTCCACCCGCCGGCTCCGCCGCCGGAGCCGGAACCGGAAACGCCTCTGGAGGAAGAAGAGGAAGGGCCGCAACCCATCGTGCCGGGGCAGCCGACGGCGACCGGCGAGATTCCCGAGCCGCTGCCGCCGCCGAAGCCGGCGAAGCGCCCGCGCGCGCCGCGCAAGCAGGCCGGCGAGGGCGGCAAGAAGCGGGTGTCGCGGCCGCGGAAGAAGCAGCCGGCGATGTAAGAATGGGGCAGGTTTCAGGCCTGCCGCAAGATAGCCAACCGCCGAGGCGCAGAGGGGCCGAGAAAACCGAAAAGGGCGATGCGCCCCTTCCGGGCTTGAGTCATACGCGACTGTTCGTCCACCCCCCGCGTGGGCGAGTCAGTGGGACGGGCTAAACCGGAGTTCCA
>JAJYLS010000243.1 GCA_021787555.1 Acidobacteriota bacterium
GTCCTGCCGGATCACCGCGTCGTCTTCCACATCTACGCGCCCAAAGCCTCCGAGGTCACGCTCCACGGCGATTGGATGATCGGCCCCGCGAACCTCAAGCTCGAAAAAGACGAACAGGGCGTCTGGTCGGTCACCGCCGGGCCGCTCATGCCGGATGTGTATAGTTACGCGTTTTCGGTGGACGGCGTCAAAACCATCGATCCGCGAAACGCTGAAATCAAGCCGGGCATTGCCAGCAACGACAGCATGTTCAGCGTGCCCGGCGACGAGGCGGCGTTCGAGGCCAACCAGCCCGTTCCGCACGGCGATATCCGCATCGCGTGGTATACCTCGAAGACGCTCGACGCCCAGCGCGAACTGCACATTTACACGCCTCCCGGCTACGACCGCGGTGGCGCGAAATACCCCGTGCTCTACCTGCTCCACGGCGCGGGCGATGATGATCGCGGCTGGAGCACCATCGGCCGCGCCGGCTTCATCCTGGACAACCTTCTAGCCGCCAGCAAGGCGCTGCCCATGATCGTCGTGATGCCCAACGGCAGCATGCCGCGGCGGGGAATGAGCGAGCAGGCCCGCGCCTCCGCCCAGGACCTCTTCGCCAGCGACCTGCTGGGCAGCATCATCCCCTATGTCGAGGCGAATTACCGCGTACGCACCGACCGCGAAAGCCGCGCCATCGCCGGGCTCTCCATGGGCGGCGGTCAGACGCTGCGGGTGGCGCCTCCCAATCTCGACAAGTTCGCCTATATCGGCGTGTTCAGCGCCGGCGTCAGCGAGCGCATCGCGCCGGACTTCGAATCCCGCTGCGCCGAATTCCTGAATAATCCCGACCGCACCAACAAGCTGGTGAAGCTCTTCTGGATTGGCGTCGGCGCCGACGATACGCTCACCAACGCCGCCGCCAAAAATCTCTCGACGATCCTCGACCAGCACGGCATCCGCCACCAGTTCCACCAGAGCGCCGGCGCGCACACCTGGATCAACTGGCGCCACTATTTGAATCAATTCGCGCCGTTACTCTTCCAAGCCAACCAGTGAGCGGCGCCATTCCGGCTCCTGGCTCCTGACTCCTGGCTCCTGGCTCCTGGCTCCTGGCTCCTGCTTCTCAATGCTCGTGCTCCCGGTCGTCGAACTCGACCGGAATGGCGCAGCCGTTTTCCGATATCGCGCAGCTCACGTGCTCGAATTGCACCGTGGTGTGGGAGATATGGAAGTGGTCCTCCAGCATTCTGTTGAGGTGCCGCAGCACTACGTCGCTCTCCGAAGGCGGGATATCTTCGATCAGCACATGGCAGCTTAGCGCATGGGTGTTGGAACCGAGGCTCCAGATGTGCAGGTCGTGTACATCCAGGACCCCTTCGATCGCCTTCATGGAGTGCGTCACGTCCCGCAGCCGGATGCCCCGCGGCAGCCCTTCGAGCAGGATGTTCAGCGATTCCCGTACGATATCCCAGGCCGTCCACACGATCAGCGCGCCGATGAGGATCGATAGCAGTGGGTCGATTCGCACCCAGCCGGTGTATTGGATGGCTATGGCGCCGGCAATGATGCCCACCGAGCCCAGCGCATCCCCCAGCATGTGGACGAAGGCGCTGCGGATGTTGATATCGTGCCGCTTGGCCCTCCGCAGCGCCCACATGATCCCGGCGTTCAGCACCAGGCCCAGGGCCGCCACCCCCAGCATGATGTCCTCCGCAACCGTTTCGGGGTGTTCGAGGCGCAAAACGCTCTGGTAAAAAATAACCGCCGAGAGCGCCAGCAGAGTCACTGCATTGATGAAGGCCGCCAGCACCCCCGCCCGGTGATAACCGTAGGTCTTCACTTCGTTTGCGGGTTTGGACTGAAGATAAAAGCCGAACCAGGCCAGCAGCAACGCCAGCGCATCGGTAAAATTATGCCCGGCGTCGGAGAGCAGGGCGAGAGAATGCGCTCGAAATCCCGCGAATGCTTCGATCGCGACAAATACTATAGTGGCGGCCAGGGACCAGCGGAGAACGCTGCCGGTCGTCGGCTGATGGTTATGCCCGTGCGGATGCACCTGCCGGCTCCTCCTCCAGTGTAACCCGTGGACGGCTGGCGGCGCGCGAATTCGGTGGCCCGCCGGAGATGAGGCGCCGGTCTGGGGCGGCTTAGGCAGCAGCCCGTGGCAAAACTCGTCGAGTCGGAAAAGCGGGGACTGGCTCCGAAATTCCGCGCCACTGACCCGCTGGAAACAGAACACACCTCCCCGTGGAATTTCAGAGCCTGTACCCGGTTTTCCAGGGCACTTACCTCTACCCCGGGCTGCTAGGCAGCGGCCCGGGGAGCTTCGGCCGGTTGCACCGGCGGGCGGTTCATCACTTGCGGCTTACACGCCGGACAGCATTGGGCGCAATACCAGCCGTGCAGATCTTCCGGCATGTGGAGGCGATCGGGCCAGTTTCCGCAAGTGTCGCAGCAGCCTTTAACGCGCTCTGAGATATGACAATTGGGCCTCATGCCGCAGCAAGCATGCAGATGAGTTGCCAAACCGCGCTGCCGCGCCCGGGTTCCTGTGCGCGATGCCGTGGCTTTAGCGACTCGCCGCGGGCGTACCGGTTCCCACCGCGAGCGAAGCCGCCAGCGCCGCCAGGTCTTCCGCCGTAGCCGAGCGCGGAAGATTGCGGTGGTCCTGTTTTACCAGGTACATGCGGCGATCCGCTTCGGCCAGCAGCCCTTCCGCGTCCGAGCCGTTCTCCGGCCAGAACGTCGCGCCTACACTGATGTTCAACAGCCGCTCACCACACACCGCCTCCCCGGCTTCGACCACCACGCCCTCCAGGCGCTTCAGCTTTTCCCCCAAGTCCTGGGGCTTAAGCCCCGGCAGTACCAGCACGAATTCGTCCCCGCCCATGCGGGCCACATAGTCGTACTCGCGGCAGCACTCCCGCAGCCCCGCCGCCACCAGCTTGAGTACCTTGTTTCCTTCCAGGTGCCCGAACCGGTCGTTCACCTGCTTGAAGCCGTCCAGGTCGCAGACCAGCACCGCCAGTTCCTCCTTGTGGCGCCTGCAGCGCGAGAGTTCGGCGTCCAGGTGCAGAAACAGCGAGCGGGCGTTGGGCAGCGAGGTCAGCGCATCCGTTGTCGCCGAGATGGAAACCTGCTGGTACTTGAGGGCATTCTCGATGGCCAGCGAAACTTTCGGGTTCACCGCCAGCAGCACGCGCAGGTGGTCCTTGGTAAATGCCTCCGCGCCAAGGTTGTACAGCGTGAGCACCCCGATCACCCCGGTGGGGTTTTCGAGCGGCACCGCCAGCGCCGAGCGCAGCGTGCTGAACTTGGCCGGATCGTTCAGGTATCCCGGCTCCACCGACGGGTTGCCGTTGACCATGGGCTTGCCGGTTTCCGCCACCCAGCCCGACAGTCCCTCTCCCAGCGGAATCTGTAGCGAGGAAAATAGCCGGAAATTCTCGCCGTTGACGTATCGCGGCACCAGGCATCCCTCGCACACCACGTACACCGCAATGGCGTCGTAAGGAATCAGCCGGTGCAGCCGGCTGTCCAGCACCGAGAGCGTCTCGTGCAGGTTCAGTGAATTGCCCAGGTCCTGGGTAAGCTCGTACAGCGTCTGGGCTTCCTGCCGCGCCGCGGCAATCGAGGAAAGGAACTCCGGCTGGCGCGATTCCGGCGTCACGTGGAAACCGGCAGCCGGCGCACCGCCGTTGGCAACCTTCACATCCTTGGACAGGCGGTTGGGATGGGTCCCGTTAGCCCAGGCCAGCTTTTCCCAGTCCTTATAATTATGCGCCAGGATCCCGACGATCTCCGGGTCGAAGCTGCGCCCCGCCTCGGATTCGATTTCCGCCATGGCCGCATCCACCGCCAGCGCCCGCCGGTACTGCCGGTCCGACGCCAGCGCGTCCAGGCAATCCACTACCGACAGGATGCGCGCGCCCATGGGAATCTGGGCGCCCTTGAGTCCGTCGGGATAGCCGCTGCCGTCCCAGCGCTCGTGGTGCGCCCGCACGATCGGTACCACCCCGTAAGGAAATTGCACCCGCGCCAGAATCTCCGCCCCCACGATCGGGTGGATCTTCATCTTCTCGAATTCTTCCGGCGTCAGCTTGCCCGGTTTCGAGATGATGTGCTCGGGGACCGCCAGCTTCCCAATATCGTGCAGAATGGAGGCCGCCCGCAGCGCCTGCAATTCGTTCTCATCGAGGTTGATCTTGCGGCCCAACTCCACCGCATAAACCTGTACCCGCTGAAGGTGCTCGTGCGTGGTCTCGTCCTTGGCCTCGATGGCCAGCGCCAGCGCTTCGATCGTCCGCAGGTGCAGGGCCGCAATTTCTTCCGCGTGCAGCTTCTCCGATTCCAGCCGGCCCAGATACAGCCGGTAGGATCGGAAGATCACGTACACCACCGGCAGCGTGAGGAATACCGCCTGCCACCCCAGCCGGTGATTGCATACGCTGATCAGTGCCGCGATCGCCGCACCCACCAGGTAATAAGGAAACGACCAGAAGTAGCATTCACGCCAGACCTTGTGGAGTTTTTTGCTCTCCGTGAGCGCAATCACCGTGGCGATCGAAACGGTGTTGCTCACGAAATACCCCGTCGCCGCCAGCGCCACGCTCAGCAGCAGGGATTGCAGCCGCGCGGTGGCCAAATGATAAATGCCGTACCCCACACTCACGGCAATCGCCAGAGCCGCCCAGTTGAACGCCAGCCGCACCAGCCGTACCGGCCGCTTGAAGCTCGATACCGACTGCATCAGAATCGCCAGGCACGCCACCAGCATGGTCTCCGGATAGCTGAAGTCCATCATGCTCAACAGCACGAAAACATAGCTCACCGACATGGTGCCGCTGATCCCCGGCAGGCTCACCTTGAGCGCCGCCGCCAACAACGCGATTGCGAGCTGGCAGATGAAATGGAACGGTTCGGCACAGCGCCATCCGGCCATCGCATAGGCGAAACACACGAATCCACTCGCCAGGATGAAACCGATATAGAGTTTGGCGTAGAGCCTCACGTGGGTGTCCCATGCTCCTTATCGGCAGAAAAGACAGAAACCAGGAGCGCCGCGCGCTTCTTCTGACTCCTGGCTCCTGACTCCTGACTCCTGACTCCTGACTCCTGACTCCTCGCTCCTGGCCGATAAGGCCATTAAGGAGCCAACACAAAATTGCCCATCGAGCGGCTGGTGTTCGGTGGAATGCCTGCCGTCGTCGCCAGCAGCGCCATGCTCGACGTCCTCGAGCGCGCGCGGCGCGCGGCGCATGCTTCCATCGCTGTCCTCATTACCGGCGAGACCGGCAGCGGCAAGGAAATCGTCGCCCGCGCCATCCACCACTACTCCCTCCGCTGCTCCCGCCCCTGGGTCGATATCAACTGCGCCGCCTTGCCCGAGCAGTTGATGGAAAGCGAGATCTTCGGCCACGAAAAGGGCGCCTTCAGCGGCGCCGATACAGCCAAGGCCGGACTCTTCGAACTGGCCCACACCGGCACCCTGTTCCTCGATGAAGTCGCCGAACTCGATCCGCGCATGCAGGTCAAACTGCTGCGCGTCCTCGACGGCGTGCCCTATTTCCGCCTCGGCGCGCAGAAAAAAATCCAGGTGGACGCGCGCGTTATCGCCGCCACCAATCAGGACCTGGACCGCGCCGTCGGTACCGGCCGTTTCCGCTCCGACCTCTACCACCGCCTGGGCGAATTCGAAATCCGCGTGCCGCCCCTCCGCGAGCGCCCCGACGACATCATCCCCCTCGCCGAATATTTCCTCGCCCACCATTCCGACCAGGCACACTTTTCCGGAGCCGCCAAAGCCGCCCTCCGCCAGTATCCCTGGCCCGGCAACATCCGCGAATTGCGCAATGCCGTGGTCAACGCCGTCATCTCCGCCAGGGAGTACGAGATCGGCCCCGGCGATTTGCCCGCCCGCCTCCATCGCGGCGGCCTCCGGGCGGTCCCCACCAGCGGCCTTCGCCTGGACGGCAGGGAGCGCGAGGCCATCCTCACCGCCCTCGATCGGACCGAAGGCCACCACCAGCGTGCCGCCGATCTGCTGGGCATCTCCCGTCGTACTTTAACCCGTAAGCTCAAACTCTACCGCGAACAGCAAGCGGACCCCGCGGATCCCCATCGGGAAATCTCCCTTGCTCCGTGAGCCATTGCATGTGACATACAGTACATCCCGGCAGAAATCTTTGAGAGCTTCGGATTGCCCTCCCCACTTTCATAACAGACAGGAATTGGTCACAATGGGAATGCTGGTTATGCAGCGCCAGGAAAACGGACACGTAGACGACGAAGCGGTTGAGCGGTATTCCCTGGGGGATAGCTCCGAAGAGGAGTCCGCCCGCCTCGAGGAGCACCTCTTCGTCTGCGCGGCCTGCCGCCGCCGCCTCACGGAACACGAAGCCTATAACCGGGCTATGCAGACCGCCGCCGCCCGCATCCGCGCCCGCGAGGCCCCCCAGTCCTGGTGGTTGCCGCCGCGCTGGGCGGGCGCTTTGGCCGCCGCGGCACTGGCCGTGGTGATCGTGCTGGCCGGAGTGCGCCACTGGATGTCGCGCCCGCTCGCGCCGCCGCTCTCCGTGCACCTGACGACCATGCGCGGCGCCACCGCCGCCACCGCCCCGGCCGGCCACCGGATGGTGCTGCAACCCGATCTGTCGGCCTTGCCGCCCCTCCCCTCCTACCGTCTGGAGATGGTCGACCGCATGGGTAAGCGCGTCTGGGAAGGTGCCGCCGGCGCCGTCGTCCCGCCCATGGCCCCGGGTGTCTACTTCATCCGCCTGCACTCGCCCCAGGGCAAACTGCTCCGCGAATACGGCCTCGAAGTGAAGAAGTAGGAATCAGTCCCGCCGCCCGCACCCTCTTCCTCCGCAAGCCGCTCGGAGAAACTGACAACGTCCTCTATCTCGGACTCGTCAGGGTCGGGTCTCGGCTTCCTCTTGCGCTTTCTCAAATCCTCTCCCTGCCGGTCTGCAACCGGATCGTAGGGAGAAACCGAGTCCACACGGACCTCGTCCATATCGGACTTCCTGGCTTTGATTTGTAAGCCAACCGAAGGCCGAAGTCAATCCCGGCGCAGCCGGAACATCTTCACCCCGTGCGCTTCCACCACCGCGCTGACCACGCCGTTCGCGATCCGCTGCGACTTGCCCGTCCACACATCCCGGCTCTCGAACGCGGATTTGCCCATCCCCAACTCCGCCGCGGTCACCCGGATCTCCGCCGGGCTTTCGTTGCGGTTCAACAGCGCCACCGCCATTCCGTCCTTCAATCGCTTGGCGAACATCTCCATCCCGCCTTCGCTCCGGATTCGCCGCCCGGCCCCGTATGCGAAATCCTGGTCGATGGCGATCGCCTCGCGGTTGAGCAGAATCGCCTTCGCCGCATCGCTGAGATGCCGCAGGTCCGCGCTGATGAACAGCGGCGTGTTCATGATGGCCCACAGCGAGAATTGCGTCCGCTGCTCGGTCAGGGTCAGCACCGTCGCCGCCTTGCTGCCCCGCTGCGCCCGCGGCGGCGCCCCCACCTCCAGCATGTCCGGATCGGGCCAGAAATTCGGCGCCGCGAAGCGGGCCACATCGGCATGCCGGTCGAGCGTGGTCATGATGCTGCTCCAGCGGTTCTGTATATCTCCTGCCGTGCGGCACATCTGCGCCACCGGCTGCGCCCACAGCCACGGCCGCGGCGCGCCCGACGTGCTGAACATGATCTCGCGCCCGTGCTGCTCCAGCGCGTGCCCCATCTTCTCATACGAAATCCGCACGTCGTCTTCCTGCGATAACGGGTTGTCCAGAAGAATCGTGTTATTCCCCCGCTTCAATGCAATCTCAGACGAAACCGTCCCCGTGGTGTACCGCTTGGCGATCTCGTAAGGCACATCGATGCGTTTTCGCTCGCCCCCGTTCGCGCTGAGGAAAAAGGTCATCTGCCTGAAGTGGTCGCGGTTCTGCCCGTAGTAGGGATACTCGAACTGGATCTCGACGGTGTAGCGCCCCGCCTCCGGAACGCGCGCCGCGAGTTCCACCGCGCCGCCGCCGTAGCCGATCGCCGCCACGTCCTTTCCCCCGGAGCAGCGCTCGCACTCCGCCACGCGCGCCATCCCCTTGAGCTTGTTCCCCGGCGCCTCCGCCTCCGCGCTGAAAACCGCGCCGCCCGCGTTGCGCACCGTGATCTTGTCCAGGTTCGGTGCCCCCGGCAGCATCTTCGGGTCGTGAACGTAATCGCATTGGTCCAGCTTGACGAAATCGAAATCCCATGACGCGAACAGCGCCGCATCGCGCTCTTCGTGACCCTCGCTGCCCGGTTCGTCGTGCCCGCAATCCTTGATGCCCGCCGGCTGGTGCACCCCGAATTTCATGCCGAGGCTGTGCACGTAATCCGCCAGCGCCTTCATCCCGTGGGGAAACTTCTGCGGGTCGGCCACGATGTTGCCGCTGGCGTCGCGCTGGCTGGTTTTCCACCCGCCGTCGATCACCACATAGCGGTATCCCGCATCGCGCAGCCCCAGCCGAACCATGGCATCGGCCTGCGCTTTGATGGCATCCTCGCTGACATCCTTCCTGAACGCCTCCCAACTGTTCCACCCCATCGGCGGCGTGGGAGCCATATTCGGTTTGGCGGCGGACTGCCCGCTGGAGCACCACGGCACGAGCGCCGCAAGCGCGAAAAGAGGAAGAAATCTCATCGGTTATGACGGTCCTCGAGAAATGCTCAACCTGGTACCGATCTCGCTGATCTTTCCCACGATCAGATCCAGGCGTTGGTTTACGCTGATTTCGAACGCCTGCACACGTGCCTCCAGCGCGTTCATGCGCATTTCCAGAGCGTTCATTCGAGCAGAGAGAGCATTAAAGAGAAATCCATTCCCGATCATGCCCAGCGCCACAACCAGCGTGGGCAATCCAATCGCGAGATAGAGCTGCGAATCGGTCATCGGCTACCTGAAGCTTGACATCCCTCAACTGCGCGTGTCAACGGGCGTTCATTCCAAGCTCCCCATTCTAGCCGGAAACACCGGCGGCCGTACGGATTCCATCTTCCACCCGAGCAAAAACTCCAGCACGGCCCCGCACACCCGCCCCTGGCACGCGCCCATCCCGCAGCGGGTTTGCAGCTTGGCCTCGCGCCAACTCGCGAACCGCCGGATGCGCCCGAACGTCACGTCCTCGCACCGGCACACCACCGTGTCGTCGCGCGGCAGTTTCTTCAACTCCGGCCGCGGCGTGAAGGCCGCCTCCGCCGCCCCCGC
>JAJYLS010000244.1 GCA_021787555.1 Acidobacteriota bacterium
TGCGCTACTCGACACGTTGCCAGTAGCCGGAAAGTGAGTTTTGAGCTATCCCTCGCCGAATCAGTGGAGTACTGCCCAGATTCCTTCGGAACTTCGGACTACATATACAGAGGCATTATTTCAAGTGGAAAGCGGGCGAATTAAAGAGAACATTTGGCACTACATTTTGCGCCGCTCGCCGGATGCCAGCTTGTCTTTTCAATGGCTTAGCAGGAATCGACCCCTCGGCCAGGGCAAACATGCGCTAACCTGTCAGGCGCGGATCGAGTCCTGAACCGAAACCACCGCCAGCTCGTTCACCTCGCGCAGCGCAGGAAACAGGCACGCCCAGAGCGCTACGATCCCGATCGTGCCGATGCCGCCGGCGACCACCGCCGGCACCGTGCCCATCCATTGCGCGGTAATGCCCGATTCGAACTGACCCACCTCGTTGGAGGTGCCGATAAAGATGGTATTGACCGCGCTCACACGCCCGCGCATTTCATCGGGGGTTCCGAGTTGGATCAGCGTATGGCGGACGATGACGCTCACCATGTCGCACGCGCCCACCAGCAGGAGCGAGCCGAGCGCCAGCGCCATGTTTCGCGAGAAGCCGAACACGATGGTGAACACCCCGAACCCGCACACGCACCACAGCATGGTCGCTCCGGCGCGGCGCCGCAGCGGGCGGTACGCCACCAGGATCGCCATCAGGACGGCGCCGGCGCCGGGCGCGCTGCGCAGCAGCCCCAGCCCGAAAGCGCCCACGTTCAGGATCTCCTTGGCATACACCGGCAGAAGCGCCACCGCACCGCCCAGCAGCACCGCGAACATATCCAGGCTGATGGCTCCCAGGAGCAGCTTGTTGCGCCAGATGTAGCGCAGACCGCCGAGCACCGCTTCGAGTGAGGCGGTTCCGCGCGAGCGTTGCCCAAGCGGCACGCGCAGCACGGAAACCAGCACCAGAGCGGACAGCATCCCCAGCGCCGCCGCCGCGTAGACCGGCGCCGGCTGGCCCGTGATGCCGTAGAGCACACCCCCCAGCATCGGCCCGCCGATGATGGCCGCCTGGAAAATCGAAGAGCTCCACGCCACGGCGTTCGGAAAATCGGCCTCCGGCACCAGCAGGGGCAGAAACGCCTGGGCGGCGGGATTGCTGAACGCGCGAATCACACCGTTCAGTAGCAGCACGGCGTAAATCGGGTAGACGCTTCTCAGCCCGTGCAGCGTGAACGCCAGGAGCAGGGTCGAGCACAACGCGAAAGATGCGAAGGTGGCCTGGAGAATGCGCTGGCGCGGAACGCGGTCGGCGGTGTCGCCGGCCACCAGGAACAGGGGAACGGCCGGCAGGAATTGCGCCAGCCCCACCAGCCCCAGGTCCACCGGGCGGCGGGTGATGCCGTACACCTGCCAGGCGACGGCCAGCGCCTGCATCTCCGAGCAAAGCGCTGCGAGGAAGCGGGCCATCATGTAATCGCGGAAGTTGGGGTAGCAAAACGCAGCCTGGGCGTTCATGTGCTGATGGAACTACCTATATTACACACCCGCCGCACGGCCGCTGGTGTGATCCATGCGACCATGGTTCCGAGGCCGATGCCACGGAAGATCCTGCTCATTACACTCTGGTTCACGCTGCGGCTCCGGGCGCAGAGCCCTCCCGCACCGGAGACCTGGAACCTGTATTGGCAGGCGACTTCCATCGGGCAATACCATCCCGGCTTCCCTTCGCCTTACCAGGGGCCGCTCAGCCTGTTTCCGCATCCCGAAGCGGAGGACTCGCTGACCAGCACCTTCTTTTTCGGCTACCGGCTGGCGCGCAACACGCAGTTTTACTTCAACCCCGAACTGGCCGGGGGCCGCGGATTCAGCGGCACCGACGGCATCGCCAATTTCCCGAACGGCGAGATGCCGCGGGTCGCCAGCGCCACACCCACGCCCTACATCGCGCGGCTTTACATCACGCAGGACTTCGGGTTCGGCGAGGCGCGGGCGTACTTCGAGAGCGGCATAAACCAGCTTGCCGGCAGCCGCCCGGCGACGCGCTATTCCGTCACCGTGGGTCGGTTCAGCATGGAAGATTTTTTCGATGACAACCGCTACAGCCACGATCCTCGAACGCAGTTCATGGGATGGGCGGCGATGTACAACGGTGCCTGGGATTACCCCGCCGACACGCGCGGCTACACGTGGGGATGGGTCCACGAGTTCCACACGCCGCGGTGGTCGGTGCGCTACGGCAGCGGAGGCGTGCCGACGGTGGCCAACGGCATGCACTTCGACCGCCGCATCTTCCGCGACCGCGGCGACGTCTTCGAGGGAGACGTGAACGTCCGCGCCGGCACCGTCCGGCTGCTGAGCTATATCAACCACGCCGATTCGGGAACCTACGCGCAGGCCATTCGGCTGGCCGAACAGACCGGAACGAAACCCAACATCAATTTGACCGATCGCCCCGGCACGGTGAAGTACGGCTTCGGTTTGAGCGCGGATCAGGAGCTGGTGAAGGGCGTCGGGGTTTTCACGCGGCTGGGCTGGAACGACGGCAAGACGCAGAGTTTCATGTTCACACCGATCGACCGGCTGGCCAGCGGCGGCGTCTCGGTGAACGGCGCGTGGTGGCGGCGCCCCAACGATACGGTGGCCACCGCCATCACGGTGAGTGGCATCTCCAGCGTGCACGCGCTTTACCTCGAGCGCGGCGGGCTGGACTTCATGATCGGCGACGGCACCCTGCGCTACGGGCCCGAGTACGCTTCCGAGACGTACTATTCGG
Organism: Acidobacteriota bacterium; assembly: GCA_021787555.1. Taxonomy (GTDB): domain Bacteria; phylum Acidobacteriota; class Terriglobia; order Bryobacterales; family Bryobacteraceae; genus JAJYLS01. The sequence goes on from JAJYLS010000244.1 coordinate 2,753, forward strand.
CGGAAGTGTGGCCGGGGGTTTTTGTAAGCGCCGACCTTCAGCACATCACCAACCCGGCGTATAACCGCGACCGCGGGCCGGTGTGGGTGGCGTCGCTGCGGCTGCACATCGAAACCGGGAAGAAGTAGGTTCAGCGCTGCGCGGTGATGCGCAGGACATCGTCCACGGAAATGTGATTGCGCTGGAGAACCACGCCGCGCGCCTGGTCGAGCTGGATGCGCGCCTTGGCGTAATTCACCTGCGCCACTGTCTGCGCCGCCTGTGCGGCCACCAGGTCGCGCTCGAATTGGATCACCAGGTAGGGCGTCGAAGCTCCCACGGCCAGCTTCTGCTGCTCCGCCTGGAAAGCCGTGCGGCTGCTCTCGACGGCCAGCCGCGCCGCTTCCACCTGCGCTTTCGCCTGGGTCAGGGCAATCACCGCCGTCTGCACACTCAGATCGATCTGGTTCAGGGTCCTCAGGCGGGCGGTGCGCTCCTGCCGGAGTTCCAGTCGGGCGCGGATGTTGTCCGCCTGCGCGCTGCGGTTGCGCAGTGGAATGGTCAGCGAAATACCCGCGGCGTATTCGGGATAGGGGATGTTCCACCAGACCTGTCCCAGCATGGGCGAGATGCCGGTTTCGAGCGCCGAACTGGCGTAGCTGGCGAAGACGTTCAAAGTGGGCCTCAGCGCGCTGCGCGTGAACTTTTCGGCGATCTCCCGGTTGCGGATGTTCAAGTCCGCCTGAACCAGCTCGGAGCGGTTGGCAGCCGCGGTCTGCAGCGCCTGCGGCAGGGGCGGAATATCGGTGGGGGAAGGCTCGGGCAGGCTGTCGGTGGTGACCAGCTCGACATTCGCCAGCGCATCGATGTGCTTGGAGATGAGCGACTTCAACTGGAGCTCCTGGGTCCGGGCCGCGGCTTCAGCGGCCACCAGGTCGCGCCGGCTGGCCGCCACGGCCGACTGCGCCTGCATCACATCGAGGTAGGCCGCCGCCCCGTACTTTTCCTGCGCGCGCGTGTTCTCATACAGCTTCTCCGCCGTCTCCAGGGCGTGGCGCACGGACTCCACGTTCTGGCGTGCCGCCACGAGGTTCCAATAGGCGTTCTGCGAATTGATCAGGGCGGTGGAAACCGACTGGCGGAAGGCCTCACGGGCGATCTTCAAATCGTTGTGGGCAATATTAAGGAAACGGCGGTTCACGGCAAAGCCGAAGCCGTTCAGCAGCGGCTGAACGGCCGAGATGGAGAGGCGGGAAGTGTAGGCCGGATCGAACAGCAGAAAGCGCTGCGTGGAACTCTGGCGCTGCGAGTTGAACGAGACGCTGAAGCTGAAGCCTTCGGAGAATTGCTTCTCGAAGCGCGTCAGGACGTCGGTGGAAGGCGTGGTGACGGTGCTGACACCGGCGACCTGGAGGGTGTTGAGCGGGCTGCTGGCATGGTCGAAGCTGAAGACTACCTGGATGTCGGGATCGAAAGTGCCGTGCGGCGAAACGTTCACCTGCCGGCCCGAGCCGGAAATGGCGGCCGGCCCGGTGCCCCCGCCGATAAAACTGGACGCCGCGCCCACGCCCGCGCCGACCGCGGAGGAGAACAGCTCGACCGGCAGCCCGGCGCCGGGAACGCCGCGCGCGGCCTGGCCGGATTTGGCGCGCAGAATGTCCGTCTCGGCAATATCCACGTCATAGCGGGCGGCGATGAGGTCGAGGCTGTTCTGCTCCACCAGTTGGTCGAGCCGCGCGATGGAAAGATCGAGCTTGCCACCCTGGATCATGTCGAGTAGCATGCGGCTGTTGGCCAGATTGGGGCGCGGCACGGACGGCATGCTGTACGCACGCCAGAATTTGGGGAACCAGTTCACGCCGCGGCTGTAGTCCGGCAGGTCGGCGGCCCGGAAGGGACGCGCGAGGAACGCCGCGAGCACGAGGACGCCCCAACGGCGCATCTACCGGCGGCCTCCCTGAGGCGTTTGCGGAATCTGCGGCCCTCCTGGGATGCGCGGCAGCGGGCTGCGCGGAGGCGGCGCGGGCATCTTATTGACGATGCCAAGATGTGCCTCTTCCAGCTCGATATTGTTGCGGTCCAGGAGCACCCCGGAGGCCCGGTCCATCTCCACTAGCGCCCTGGCATAGGTGGCCTGGGCGGCGATTTCCGCCTGGCGCGCGGTAACGAAGTCGCGGTCGCGAAGGACCACGTCATAGGGGGTCGAGATGCCGGCTTCGAGCTTCTTGCGCTCGGCATCCAGCACCTGGAGCGCCAACTCGGAAGCTTCGTGCGCCGCTTCCACCTGCGCCCGGCCCTGCACCAGCCCGGTCATGGCCTGGCGGACTTCCAGGTTGATCTGCTGGCGCGAGCGCTGCAAATTCACCTGCGTCTGGTTGGCTTCGAGCTGCGCGCGCAAGCCGTCGGCCTGGGCCGAGCGATTGCCCAGATACATGAAGTAGCTCATGCCGCCGCCATATTCCGGGAAGTCCGCGCCAAAGGCTTGGTTGAGCGACCCGAACCCGCCGCCGCTCTCCGCGCCCAGCAGCGCGTTCCCGGTGAGGCCGGAGCCGGCCCACAGCCCGAAGGTATTGAACTCGGGCAGCATGGCGTTGCGCGTGAAACGGCCGGAGATCACCTGGTTCTGCACGTCGGTTTCCGCCTGGAGCAGGTCGGGGCGGCGGGTGAGGGCGGACTCAAGGGCCGTCTGAAGGCTCGGCACGTCGGTCGGCTGGGGGGCGGGCAGGGGATCGGTGGTGACGACGTCGGCGGCATCCAGCTCCGGCACCATGCGCTTGCTCAGCATACTCTTGAACTGCGTCTGGGCCATTTTCCAGTTGGTTTGCGCCACCACGAGATCGCGTTGGCTGGCGGCCAACTGCGCCTGGGCGGTGACCACATCGATCCCGGACGCGGCGCCCGACCGATATTTCCGCTGGTTGTCGTCGTAGAGCTGCTGCGCCGCGGCGACGGATTCCTGGGCCACGCGGACGGCTTCCCTGGTAGCATCCAGGTCCCAATAGGCATCCTCGACCGCGACCAGCGTGGTGGTCACCTGGAGACGGAAGAGCTGCTCGGAGGTCTTCAGGTCGTTTTCGGCGACGTAGATAAAACGCATGTTGGCGGCAAAGCCGCGGCCGCTCAACAGGGGCTGGTTGAATCCCGAGGTGAAACGCGTGATGAAGGCGGGGTTGTATTGCAGGTGCTCCTGGGTGGTAATCTGGCGGCCAACGCTCAGCGTGGCGAAGTAGCTGGAGCCTTCCGGCAGCATTTGCGTGTAATTGGCGCTCCACGCCATGTAGTTGGTGGTGACCGTGGGGACGCCGGCCACCACGGTGGTATTCAGCGGGGAGACGTTGCGGTCGTCGCTGAAGTTCAGGCTGAGGGCGGGATCGAAGGTGCCGACCTGGGGAATCTGTAAGGCGCCGCCGCCGCCGGTGATGCCGCCCGCGGATCCCACGCCGCCGGTGCCCGCCGCCGCGTTGACGCCCAAGCCGATGGCGCCGGTATTCAGACCGCCGGGCATGGTTGCGCCGGGGATGCCGCGCGCCGCTTGGCCGGATTGCGAGCGCAACAGGTCGGCCTGCGCGATGGGCCGCAGGTAGCGCTGCACTTCGATATCGAGGTTGTTTTCGAGCGCCAGGGCTAGGGCCTCGGCCAGCGTGACTTCGAGTTTGCCGTTGTGGATGAGCTGTTTGAGGCGCGGCGAGTTCTCGAAAACCGGGGCCGCGATCGTGGTCTGCTGGTAGGGCCGCCAGACCTCGGGGAACCATCCGGGCGACCGCGAATAATTATGGGAGAAAACGCTGCTGCCGGATATGGCCTGGGAATGCGCCACCGCGGCCAACGCGCAGAGACAAAGCCAATGAGTAAACCAACGCCGGAGATTCATGGCACGCCTTCGAAACGATGGAATGCCACCAGTATAGCTTCGTGCACGCGGCGGGGGGTATGGCTCGAAAGAGGCGGGGTGGCGAGAGCGGGGGTGGTTGCCGGAAAGCCGGCAGTACACTGCCGGTTTTTTCTGAACTCTTGTTGGAAAGACAAGACTTCCGGCCATGGGGCCGGCAGTCGACCGCCGGTTTTCAGGCGGCGGTGCGAGTTTTTGACCGGCGCGAGTGAAATGACGTGGCTTCCCCATGCTCCCCTCCTGCGAGATTAGTGCGGCGGGGAGGGAAAAGATTGCAGGAAAATTTCTGGGGGCTGAGGCTCTCCGGGAACACGCTGGGCAGCCCGGCGGGGTGGGTGGCTTCGTGGGGTGTCCCCGAGATGGTCCCGTCGAGCAGCCGCTTCTCGCCGCTCCGGATGCGCCACACCCGGCTGGGCTTGTCGCTGTGCGCGCCCGGTTCGCTGACATAGATCGCGCCGTCGTGCGTCACCACGATGCCGTGCCCCGCGATCTCTTCTGCGATCGTAGTGCGAGCCATTCTGGAGGCCTCCGCCCAAAACAGAATAGCACAGAAATGTTGTTAAGTGAACAGTATTGGGGCTAGACTGGGCCAGACTGAGGTGAAGCCTTCCGGCGCCGATGTAATCGTCTTTGGCTGCGACTTAGTACTCGCTTCTATAAATACAATAACGTATGATCTGGCTTGAAATCGCCAGCCTGACAGTGGCATTCTGGTGATGAGGTGTCCAATAGTGCCACGATCAAGCCCATACACCATTACCCTCTCCATTGCCGAGGAAACCGAGTTGCGCAGGCGAGCAGCGAAATATACGTTGTCGTATTTTCAGGTTCAGCGCGCCAAGATGATCCTCTATGCGGCCGAAGGGCTGACCAACGACCAGATCGCCACGCGTTTGGACACTCGCCGTGAAGTGGTCTGCCTTTGGCGGAAGCGCTTTTTTGCCGACCGCCTTGCAGGGTTGGAAGAGCATGCTCGTCCGGGTCGTCCCCGGATTTTTTCCCCCAGACCTCGTCGTTCAGGTTAAGGCCTTGGCCTGTGAACTGCCAGCCGTTCACGGGCTACCGCTGTCTCGCTGGAGCACCACCGATTTGGTTCAACAAGTTCAGCAGAGCGGCTTGGTCGCCTCCGTCAGCGGCAGCACCCTGTGGCGTTGGCTCCACGAAGACGCCATCCGGCCTTGGTATCACCGCAGTTGGATCTTTCCACGGGATCCGGATCTCGCCGCTAAAGCGGGGCGCCTGCTCGACTTGTACGCGCGCGAGTGGCAAGGCAGCGCGCTTAAGGAAGACGAGTTCGTCATCTCCGCCGACGAAAAAACAAGCATTCAGGCTCGCCGGCGCACGCATGCGACACAAAACTGCCGGCCGCGCACTCCCCTGCACGTCGAACACGAGTATTTCCGCTGCGGCGCCTGGACCTATTTCGCCGCCCTCGACGTGCACCACGCCCGGATTTTCGGCCGCTGCGAAGCCAAGAATGGCATAGCCCCCTTTGATCGGTGGGTCGAGCAGGTGATGACGAGGCCGCCCTACAACGATGCTCGTCGCGTTTTTTGGATCGTGGACAACTGCTCCGCTCACCGGGGCCTCAACGCCGTCGCTGAACGGCTCCTGGATTTTCAATACTACTGGGAAACCACCGCCCGGCCTTTCGAGTGGAAGTTCACTCGACAGGATCTCACCGATCTCCTCGCCCACACCGGCCGGCCCCGATGATCCAAAAACACGTTAGTGAACTTCTGAAGTGGAGTACTTAGTTTGGCGACCAATGCGCAGCCCGAGAATAACTGAAGTCCGGGGGGCGGCCGACCGGCAGGCGGCGCATCTTTCGGTTCTGGCTGCGCGCTAGAATCGAATTGTATGCACCGCCGCCTGATTCTGTTCCTAGCTTCCGCGGCGATTGCATTGGCCCAGAAGCCGCCCTTCGATGCCGGCGCCATGATGCAACTAAAGCGCCTCGGCGATCCGCAGATTTCCCCCGATGGCCATTGGGTCACTTTCACCGCGCAAACCGTAGATGTCCCCGCCAACATCAAGCCCGAGCAGATCTGGATCGTGCCGTTGTCCGGAGGCACGCCGCACCAACTCACCCATGACGGCCAGCACAACTTCCGCGCCCGCTGGTCCCCCGATTCGCATCGCATCGCTTACGTCTCCGACCGTTCCGGCAGTTCGCAGATCTGGCTCATGGATCCCGACGGCGGCAACGCGAAACAGGTCACTAATTTCGCCGCCGAGGCCGACGGCGTGCTCTATTCCCCCGACGGCAAGAACCTGCTCTTCACCAGCGCCGTCTTTCCCGATTGCGGCGCCGATAACGCCTGCAACCAGAAGAACCTCGAGGCCGAAAAGAACAGCAAGGTTCACGCGCGCGAATATACCGAACTGCTCTACCGCCACTGGACCGCATGGCAAAGCAGGCGCCGCAGCCATCTGCTCGTCGTGCCAGTAAGCGGCGGGGCGCCCAAGGACCTGACCCCGGGCAACCGCGACGTTCCGCCCTTCTCCCTCGGCGGCCCCGACGATTACGCCATCTCGCCCGACGGCACGCAGGTCTGCTATTCCAT
>JAJYLS010000245.1 GCA_021787555.1 Acidobacteriota bacterium
CCGAATGGAATTCCTCGCTCCTCCCGCGTCCCGGTCAATCCGAATACTCCGAATAGTAAAACTTATTTTGCGGCAATCCCTAAGCTAAGCTCCCCACCACCCCGCCGTCCCCTGCGCGTCCGCCACCGGCGCCGCGTACCCCGTCAGACAGAACTGGTCCAGCGCGAACAGCACCACCGACTCCACTCCGCTCGCCACCGCAAGCTGCCGCTCCTTCAGCCACGGCGTCGTATAATCCCCGATCCCCACCAGGTGCGAGCTCTGCGCCGCCGGAAATCCCAGTTGCCCCGGCAGCGCGATCGATTGCCGCGCCTTGTTCAAATCCCGGTCTCCGGTATAAGTGAAGTTTTCCGTCTTGAGGCACGCCAGGTTCACCGCCGTCCACGCCGCCTTCGGATAGTTAATAACCTGGTTCAGCGCCGTATCGTTCGTATCCGGCGGATACAGCACCTCGAACTTAGCCTGCGGGTAACTTTGCCGTACAAATGCCATCACCGCATTAGTAAAGGCCCCGATCAGCCCCGGCAGAAACGCGCACTCATCCGGATACTGCGCCGGGTCCGCATTCTGGCTCGCAATCACCGCCATCGGCTGCGCGTACTGCGCCTGAAACTGCGCTTGCGTATAGGCGTCGTAAAACGGCATGCTCGGCCCGCCGCCCCCCGCGAAATACCACCACTGCACCTCGCCGAATTGCAGGTACGGAGCCAGCCCCGCGCCCGCCATCAGGTTCGCAAGGTCCAGGTACGCCTGCTGCCAGAACGCCAAGCTCTGCGGCCCGAAATTCGTTTGCAGCGCCGGCGTGCTCACAACGCACGCCGTCCCGTCCGAGTACCTCTGCGCGATCCCCGCCGCCGCGCTCGCGTCGCCCGCGCCCAATTCCATCGAAAGCGCCGCCGCGGCCGTCAACCCATATCCTTTCAGCGCCGCGAAAAAGCTGGCGTGCCAGTCCCGCACCGCCCGGTTCAACCGCGGCACCACCGTCAAATCCGTCAACCATGTCCCGTCCACCCCGGCCGTCGCCGCCACGGTCGCGGTGAATCCCGGGCCGGTCGTCGTCGCCGTCACCGTCACTGCCCCTGCGGTCCCCATGGTTCGCGACGTGATCGTCAGCACCGCCCCGTTCGCCGCGGCCCACACCCCCGTCGACCCCGCGTTGATCAGCAGCGCGAAGCACGCCGCTATACTCTCGGCCGTGTCGCCGATCAGGTTCAGATGCGAAATCACCGTTCCACCCAGCGAAACTTGCGTCGTCTGCCCGAAATCCGGCACCCCCGCGAACGTCACCGCCGACGTCGCGTACACGTTCCCCGGATTCACCAGCTCGTACCACCACAGCGCCCCGGCGTAATGGTTGCACCGCCCGTGAAATCCCAGCGCCTCGATCAGCCACGCCGCCCGCTCCGGCGCCAGCCCGAACTGTGCCGCGTCCGTGTCCCAGTCCGTCGCCAGCGTCGTCACCGGGTCCGCGGCGAGAGCCGGCAGATTCGCCGTCGGTACCGCGGCCTCCAAAAAGTCGAACCAGAACGCCGTCCCCGCCGTCCCCGCATGCGTCACCGTCACCGTATGGCTCCCGGCCGCCAACTGCCCCAGTGGAATCCGCACCAGAAAATCCTCACCCGGCAATGACAGATCCAGCGTCACCCCGGCGCCCCCATCGACCGCCGCCGTAACTCGCGCCCCTCCATCCAGCCGCCGCGTCCCCACATATAGAGTATGATTCCCCGCCGCCGTGTAAGTGCAGGTAACCGCATTGCCCGGGGTGGTCGTCGTGTGGATAGATCCGCCCGAGTAATTTCCGCGACTCCCGGTCCAGGTCCCGCTGTAACTCACCGACGTATCGTCGTCCTCGATTCTGCGGCTGCCCGGTCCCGCGACACTGTACGTCAAATTCGTCCCGCTCACTGCCCAATTCGTCACCACGACCGCAAATTCGCAGCGCTCGAAATTGCCAAACGGGACCGCATAGTCCGCCGCCCAGGTCCAGCGCATCTTGCGCACATTCGCCATCGGCACTTGAGCGCCGTTCCGGTCCAGCAAATTCGCGAAATCGAGTGTCACCCGCCATTTCGATGGCGACAACCCGCCCGCAAACATCCCCCATGCTGGCGCCCACGACTCCGTTTCCGCACCGTGCACCGTCCCATACACCCCGATCCGGTTTCCGTTGGCTCCCGGCTGCCCCAGATAAGTCAAGGTGATCTTCGCGCCGCTAGCCGTAGCCGTCGCCAGCCCCGCCGCCTGGTTTGCGGTAATAATTTCTGCCAGCGCCGCTGCCGCGCTCTCCAAGGTATCGCCGCCCTGAACCTGGTAATTGAAATGCTGATCCAGCCAGGCCAGCTCGATATAGTCCAGCGCGGTGATGCTTCCCTGTAACTCGAAAGTCACGGTCGGCTGCACATAAACGCCCTCCACCGCCGTAGCATAATTCTTCAGCGCCACATAATAAGGGTCTGGCGTCCCCTCCGCCCAAACCCGCAAATAGGGCCAATCCACGGTCGGGTAGAGCGTCGAATCCAGCGCGATGCAATTCGTCCGCGTCTCTTCGTACGACAGCGTAACCCCGCTCATGTCCCCGTCCGGCAGGTTCCGCAGCGCCGGATGGTCGAACACGTTATCCCGCGCCCACTCCACCACCGCCCAATCGAACTGTTGCCGCCACGACCCCGAAACGGTGAACCCGTCCGCCCCGGTCCCGCTCAGCGCCGCCACCGCCGACGGCTCCAGAAAGTAACACTGTAAATCGTGGTCTGGCCGAAGTTTTATTAATTCATAACTCATAACTCACGACTCATAACTCACACCCGAATCACCACCGTCAAATCCGCCCCGGGAATCGCCTGCCCCACCGACGTCACCGAGAGCGTGACGCTCGCCCCCTTCGTCAGCGGGGCCAGGCTCTTCCCGTCTGCGCTGTTGGAGCTGATCGCTCCCGCAGCGAAGCTCAATTCGCACCATGGGCTCCCGTTCACGTTCACTTGCAGGTTCACCGGCGCGTCCGCCGGCGTTCCCAGCACCGCGAACACGCTGCCCACGGCATGTGTGGCATCGATCACCAGCGCCGGCGCAGCCGCGCTGTCCACCGCCAGGAACCCGTTCACCTGAATGCAATACTGCCCGCCCGCGAGGGTCCGCAGCCCGCGGTCGTCGTTCGCCGTCAGGCATAAGCTCGCCACCGGGCTGTTTCCCTGGCCGTTGGTCACGAACAGTTCCGCGCATGCCACCCTCACGTTGGGCAGCGTGACAGGGAAGACCCAGCTTCCCGCGTAAGGGCTGCCGAAAAATTCCGGCGGAAACGGCGCGATCAGCGTTTTGCTCGCGAGGCCGTACACCGTCGCCGCCGCCGCGTGCGCCGCCGCCGTGCTCCCGTCCATCGCTCGCGTCACGGTGTATTGCGTGCCATTGTTGGCGGTCGATTCCACGCGCATGATCTCCCCATCGACCTGCACGTACCCGCCCGCCACGGCATTCCCCGCCGCGGACAGCGCCAGCACCGTATCCCCCGCCGCCACCGCGTTCGACAGCGTTACCCCCGGCAGGCCGAGCAATTCGTCGTAGTAATACACGGTCAAAGTAGCCGCCGAAATCGACCGCGTGTCCGTCAGCCCGGTGAACGATATTCCGCTCAGCTCCACCGTTCCCTCGCGCGCACCCAGCCCCAGCGCGAATTGGGGCTCGGGCGGCGCCGCGCTGTCGCCCATCCCGCTCCCCCCGATCTGCCACCGCGTCACGATCGAAATCTCCGGCGGGCATTCCACGTCGTATGCATTCGCCGACCTCCCCGTAATCTCTACGACTTCGCCCGCCAGGTTCGGCACCGCAAACTGCACCGGGCTCGCCTGCGCCTGCGCCGCGAAGTGCCAGGCGTTCTCCGCCACCGCGAAAAAGCTCGTGGCGTCCGGTTCCACGTCCCACTTCGGCGCCACGGTCAGCACGGTCGCCGTGTTTGTTGTAATCGCCCGCTCCTGCCCGGCGCCCCGCCCGCGCGTGATCCGCACTGTCATCCCTTTGTACTGGTCCGCCTGCATCTCAAGCTGGCCGTTCCCCACCGTCGCCGCATCGAACACCGTCGCTGCGACCTCCGGCATTCGCTCCATCCGCCAGTAAAAATTCGCGTGGTCGTAATTCGCGTCCGGCGGCCCGATAAGCTGATCCGCCGCGCCGTTGTCCGTAAACGTCGCGGCCACCGCCTGCCCGGTCGCGATGCGGAAAAGCTGCATCGGCGTAGTCCCACGGTAAACATCGAACGCCGCCGTCCCCGGCGCGAAGCTCAGGCCTCCCAGCGTCACGCTGCTCCCATCGGCCGCAATCGCCGCCGCCACCAGGAACGACAGCGCGCTCTCCGTCCCGTCCGCGTCCACCGCCGAAACGCCGTAGTACAGCGTCTGATCGCCCTTCAGCGTGCCGCCCGTCCCCACCTGCGCCGCCAGGCTCACCAGCGGAATCCCCGGGCCCGCGCCCGCGGGATTCGCGACGGCCGGGGAGACGAACTGCACGTCGAGGCTCGTCTCCACCGTGCCGTCGGTGGCCGTAGCCGCCGATTCCTGGATCCCGAACTGGATGGCGCCCCCACCATCCACCGTCGAGCCCAGCAGCGGCCGCGGCACCCCCAGGCCGGCGGCGCCGACACGCTGGCCCTGGGGTGAGCTCGAACTCGAATCCGTGTACCACGCATCGTCGTGAACCTGCGCCGTGATGGTCGTTACCCGGTGGTTCATCCCCGGCGCGATTTTCAGAATCCGGAACGGCTGCCGCGTGAACCCTTCCTTTAAATAAGTCACCGCGATCAAATCGCCCGGCCGCACGCCGAACGCCTTCACGCTGGTTTCGAATTCCAGGTAAACGTTCCCGCGGATCGATTTGTCCAGGAACAGCCGCAGAATCCGCGCCGCCTGGTCGTAATTCGGCAGCCCCAGCGCCGTCGCCGACCCGGTCACTTCCTGCCCGCACCGCGCGATATCGTCCGGATCCACCAACGAAAAGCTGTCCTGCTGATAATTGTTCAGCGCGTCCTGAAATTCCACGGTGTAATTGTTCGGCGTGTCCGCCGTGCTGCGCGAATACAGCCGCACCGCCGGCTCGCCGGTCGACTTCCGCAGAATTCCCGAAATCCCCGTGCTGCCGTCGCCGAATTCGTAGCTCGGCCAGCCGCCGTTAAGCTGCTCCGTGGCGTTCGACCATTCCGGCTTCGACGGCGCTTCGAGCGCCATCGAATTCTCCACGCGAACCTGCAACACCCCGCCCGGCCCGTACGTCAGCAGCATGCGCGCCGTGTTCCGCACTCCCCGCGCCATATCGCCCGCGCTGCGCCGTTTCGTTAGCAGCAGGTTGCATCCGAACCGCGCCAGCGCCACCGGGTTGCCGTAAATGTCCAGCGCGCTGATCTGTTGGTCGCAATACGCCGCCGCCGCCGCGAAACTCGTGACGTCGATTTCCTCCGGCTGCCATCCGCTCCGCCGCAGCACGTCCAGCAGGATCCACGCCGGATTGTTGGTGAACTCCGTGCCTTGCAAGGTCCCGTCCGCCGCGTACACCGGCAGCTTCAATCCCTGCGCCAGCACCTGCACCGTCGGCAGGCTGTTGCCGTTGTTGATCCGGTTCGGCACCACCACCGAGAGATACGCCATGCTGCCGTAGGGATCGCCCAGCGGCGTGCCGCTCGCGTCCGTGAAATTCGGATCGAGCGCGCCACTCCGCGTCCCCAGCGTCATCACGTTGTACCAGCCGGTTCCAGTCATGTCCGTGCCGGCGATGCCCTGCGGGATCTCGATATCGTTCACCAGCACTGTGACCACGCCGGTCATCTCGCCGATTCCCAGCAGCACTTCCATGCGCGTCAAATTGCCGTCGTTGCGCGCGAACACCACCGGCGGGTTGTGCCACGCCGTGCCGTACAGCATCGGAACGAAATCGTTGTACCGGGCTTCGTTCACCGCCAGCGAGGAATAGTGCAGTCCCTTCTCCCCGTAGCTGCGCACCGCGATCACCGGCGGCACGAATTCCAGGCCGCCGAAGTTCGTGAACATCCCGCGCGCCTTGCACGACGCGCGCGTGCCATCGCACGACGTAAACGGCGCGCCCGTGCCGTCCAGGTTGCCGGATCCGCCTGGCTGGTCCGCCGAATACCCGCAGCGATAGTAGCGCGAATATTGCCAGCTCGTGCCGCCGTCCACGGCCTCGGCGCGCTGGTCCGCCGTGGCCGGAAAATTCCACGGGCACCGCCGCTCGATCCGCACCTCCGGCAGGAACAGCCTTTGCAGGCTCATCCGGTTGGTGGCCGAAAGCCGGATAGTAGCTTCGCGGATCTCGTCCGGCGGATTGCAGATTCCTTGGAAGATCACCGAAACGTCCGTCAGCGCCGTGTTGTTGCGCAGGTCGTAGAACAGGAATCCGACCATCAGCCGCGCGCCCTTCCATCCGGTGGCGCGCTCGATTTCCGAAAAATGCGAATCGGCGTTGGCCAGCACCATCGAGATCTTTGGAATCCCGTCCACGCCCTGGTCCGATGCCGTCTGGATCTCGAAAATCGTGTGGCTCATCACCAGCGCCGCGTACTGGTTCCCGCCTACGGTCACCTGGTGCGTGCTCCAGTGTTCCGTCTCGCCATTCGCCAGCGTGCAATCGAACACCAGCAGCGGCGTGTCCGTGACGGTTTGTTCTTTTAAACTGAAAACGCTAGACATCGATTCGCCTCAATCCGCCAAACTCAGATGATTCATGAATTGCTCCTTAGGAAAACGACCTTGACCGCCGCCGCGTGCTGGCCCGCGCCGGTGGTCGTAATCGCCAGGGTGTCGTCCGCCAGGCGCGCGTTCTGGTAAACTCCGCCGGTCGTGCTCGGCTTGTACACCGACGCCCCTGCCTGCGCCTCTACCTGCAATCCGTGCACGCTCGCCGACGCGCCCGCCGGTAGCTCGAACGCGAACACCGCCGCATCCTCCGCTGCGAAAACCAGCCGCGTCCAGAGGCTCGTCAGCGCTCTCTGCGCTTGCTGCGCTCCAATCCGCAGCGTAGCGGTTACCGGCTGGTCCGCCCGCGCGTACAGGCTAAAGCAGTAGCAATATCCCGCCGGCGCCTGAAGCGTCTGCGTGAGCTGTTGCGCGCCGGCGCCGGTGTTGCTTAGGTTCCAGCATCCGCTTCCCTGCGTGACCGTCAGCAGCGGATCTTTCTGCCACACGGCGTTGCTCAGGTCTTCGCTCCACGCCAGCAGGTTGTCCGTGGGATCGAGAAACGTGAACGAGTTCAGCGTTCCTTCCGTCGCCGCGAAAAATGTCTCCAGAGTAGCGAGCTCCTGGTCGGTCAGGTCCGTGTATTGCAATTGCCACTCGACCGTCTCGGCATTGGGATCGGCCAGCTTGACCGCGTGCCCGTCGGCCGAGCGGTTCACCAACGTGCGCAGCGTGTGCCGCTTCACCAGGGGAAATTGCGCGAGCTGCGGATAGGCGGTCATGCGCGGTTCTCCACTACCGCCAGCAAGGTTGCGCCGCGCATCTCCGCGAGCGAGCGGGCTTCCATGCCGCCGGCTTCCAGGCTGCAATTCTGATACACGGTTCCATCCCACGGATCGGTGAAGGCGAAATTGGCGAACGCGCCCTGCGCTTCGGCGAAGAAGCTCTCGATCGCAGCCAACTCGCTCTCGTCCAGTTCGTGGAGCGCGATCTCCCAGCGGTGCAGCGGCCCGGCCGAATCGCGATAGCGCTGCTCGCTGCCGTCCACGAAGCGCAGCACCTGGTTCTGGTACCGCAGCGCGCGCCGCGCCGGATACTGCGCCACGGCGCTGGTTTTCAGGGCAGGGAAGGTAATCATAGGTCGGTCACCACGTCGTTAATCGAGTTCATGTTGAGCATGGCGTCGCGCACCGCCGCCGCGATATCGCTCGAACGGTCCAGAAACGACCGCGCATCCATCGCCTGCACGGTTACGTTGATCTGCGGCGCCGCGGCGGCCGTTGCGTTACTCGCGCCCGCCGGCGCGCTCGATGGTGTCGAAAAGCTGCTCGCGCCTGCCTCCGGCGCGGCGGCGGATGTCGAAACGCCACTCGCGCCGTAATTGCCGAACAGCCGCGCCACGTTGCCCTGTCCGTAGTCCGCGGCAACGATGGCGCCGCCCATGTCCGCGCCCTCGAACGCGATCGGCGCCGGCATCTGGTAGTGCTGGAGCACCGGCTCGGGCGCCGGTCCGCCGCCGCCGAACAGCGACATCAGCCCGCTGACCATCGGCATGATTCCCAGCCCGGTGCCGAACACATCCGAGAAGATCGAACCCACACCGCCGCCGCCGCTCCCGCCGCCCGACCCGGAACCGCCGCCCGGTCCCAGCGGCTGCCGGTAGCTGGGAGCATTGCTCGCCGAAGGCTGGAGCTCGTTCACCACGTCCACCGGTGACACCGGCATTCCATTCTGCGTTCCCGCGATCGCCGCGAAGAGCTCATACAGTTGTTCTTGACTTGTGCTCGCCATCGAGTGCTTTCTCCAGAATCACGAACGCTTCCACCTGCCGCGCGCTGAGCTCGGCCAGGTTCGCCGCGCCGAGCCTCCGCCGCGCGAAAAACTCTTCCACCAGCGCTTCGCTCTCGGCGGTGATGAACGACTTCGGGCAGGTGCGCAGCGCCACATTTTTCCGCGCCCACACGATCGGCCCATCCGGTCGCGCGCCGCCCCTGAACGCGCAGCGCCGCTTCTCCTCCAGGCCGGATTTCCGGCACGCGTCGCACTTCCAACCGGCCTGGTTGGAAAATTGAAAGTGGAAGGCGACTAGGAGTTTTTTCGCTCGTCCTCGCTCAGCCCGGTTTCGGCGCGCACCGCCGACACCGCTTCGCGAAACAGTTCCTCTGGCCCGGCATCGGCCAATGCCGCGGGAGTGGCCGGGGCGCCGTCGATGGCCAGCCCCGACACGTCCCGCAGCCCCCAAGCGAGAAACACCCGGTCGATTTCCGCGCGGAGTAATCCGGCGTCCATCTTCTCTCCCGGTTCCCCTCCCGCTTCGAGGAACTCGACCTTGCGCGCCAGATCGCGCACCTGGCGCATCAATTCCAGCCTGCGCCCGAACGACATCTTGGCCACCGAGAACCAAACCCCCGGCGCCACGCGCGATTCCATCACCGTGATGCTTTCATAGTCCATGGGCGCCCCCTACGCGAACGCCACCGCGATTTCGTCGTCCACCG
>JAJYLS010000246.1 GCA_021787555.1 Acidobacteriota bacterium
CATCTACGTCTCCTCGCTGGGCTGCGACGGCAACCACATCGACCCGGACCCGGCGCGGCGCGCGCGGCAGAACCAGTACACCGTCAAGATGATCGAGCTTTGCGGCAAGCTGGGCGTCCCCGCCATCGGCGGGCAGTCCGGCACCATCAAGGGCGCCCCGCTCGGCCAGCAGGTGGATGAAATCGTCAAGGTCTACACCGAGAAGTACTTTCCGGCGTTAGAGAAGAACAAGGTCCGCATCCTCTGGGAGCCGTATGCCGGCGGGCCGAATATCGCCACCGGGCCGGTGGGCTGGGAGGCGCTGTTTAAGGCCTTCAACAACAGCCCGAACGTGGGCCTGCAATTCGACCCCTCGCACTTGCAATGGCAGTTCATGGATCCGGTGGCGGCTGCGCGCGACTTCGTCGACAAGATCTACGACGTGCACCTCAAGGACACCGAGATCCTGTGGCACGTCCTGCACCGCACCGGCATCCAGCCGCCCGACAACGAGCGCTGGTGGCGCTTCCGCCTGCCGGGGAACGGATCGGTGGATTGGAGGGGCCTGTTCGCGGTGTTGGCGGAAAAGGGCTACACCGGAGCGATGAATATCGAGCACGAAGACCAGTTCTACTACCCGTCCTACGACAGCGATCACAATTTCACCGAGGCGTTCAAGCGCGGCTTCGTTGAGGCGCACGAGTATCTGAAGACGCTGGTGCCGCCGTACACGGCGTAGCGCGGTGCTTGCAGGGATATCGCGTCACTTCCGCCGCCGGCGCATGCAGCGCTTCGCGCGCGAGTTGGCCATCACCGCGGAAACGCGAATCCTGGACATCGGCGGTACGCCGGATTGCTGGGAGCTGATTCGGGTCCGCCCGCGCGTCACGCTGCTCAACACCCCGCGCGCGCAGGCCGATCTCGCCGGCGCGGCATCGTGGGTGGCGGGCGATGGCCGCGCCCTTCCGTTCCGCGACGCCGCTTTCGACGTGGTCTTCAGCAACTCCGTGATCGAGCATGTCGGCGATGCCGCCAGCCAGAAGCGCTTCGCGGCCGAAGTGGCGCGTGTGGGCCGCGGCTATTGGATCCAGACGCCCAACCGTTGGTTTCCTGTCGAGCAGCACCTGTTGACGCCCTTCGTCCACTGGCTGCCGCGAGGCTGGCAGCGGGCGGTGGTTCCGCGATGCAATCTGTGGAGCGCGCTGGTGCGGGTGACGCCGGACCGGCGCCGGTTTTACATCGAACATTTTTTGAAGGACGTGCGGCTGCTGAGCGCCGGCCAACTGCGCGCGCTGTTCCCCGGCGCGCGGCTGATCCGCGAGCGGTTCTGCGGCGTGACGAAATCGCTGGTGGCGGTGAAGGCAAATAGCCGCGGCTGACTGCGTCTTCACACCCTTCCGAAATCGATGAACCCGCGCCAGGGATCGGTGCTCAGGAGCTTCACCTTCAGCCGGTCGCCGACGTCCAGTCCGTGCTCGCCGTGCATGAGGCGGCCTTCGAGCGGCGGGTGGAGCGCGCGCACGAACACGCCCTTCGGCACCACGCCGGTGACCACCGCGGAGAAGATCTCGCCGGCGCGGTCGTGGAACGCCAGTGCCGCCATGCGCTTGTCCATGTCGCGGCGGATCTTGCGCGCGGCATCTTCCTTTAATGTGCAGTTGCGGGCGATGGCTGCGAGTTCGCCGTCGCTATAGGGCGCGGGCGCCGCCCGCGCTTTCAGCAGGCGCTGCGTGAGCAGGTCGGCGAAGCGGCGGTTGGGCGCGGTGGAATGCGTGTAGTCGTGCGCGGCGATGCCGAAGTGGCCCAATGGCGGATCGCCGGGGCGCATCACCACGTATTCGCCGGGGCCCATCAGTTTCAGCACGGCGAGCGAAATGTCGGCGTAGTGGTCGGGGTCGCGCTGCTTCTGGCGCATGAGGAAAACGTTCAGCGCGCCGGAATCCGGCTCGGGCGGCAGGTTCTCGCCACGCTGCCGCGCCAGGTCCACGATGCGCGGCCAGCGCTCCGGTTCCCGCACGATGCGGCGTATGGAAGAGACGCCGGCTTCCCGCAGGGTCTGCGCCATCACCTCGTTGGCGGCGATCATGAAGTCCTCGATGAGGTGGGAGGCGCGGTTGGTGCGGCGCGTGGTGATGTCTTTGATGTGGCTGTTGTCGAACACCGGCTGCGATTCCGTGCGGTCGAAGGTGAGCGCGCCGAGGCGGTGGCGCGCCTCATACAATGCGCGCGCGGCTTCGTCCTGAAGTTTCAGTTGGGCCTGCAAATCCGTCGAAGCCGCGATTTTTGGCGGCGCCTCGCCGCCTTCCAGCCAGGCGCCGGCGCCGTTGTAGGCGAGTTGCGCGCGGTTGCGCACCATGGCACGGTAGATGCTGCCGCCGGAAATGGCGCCCTCGGCGCTCACCGTCATCTCAATTACGATCGCCGCCCGGTCCTGGTCCTCGTTCAGGGACGTGAGATTCGTGGAGAGCTTTTCCGGCAGCATGGGAAACGTGTGGACGCCGGCATAGACAGCGGTGGCTTCGCGCTGCGCGTGGCAATCGAGCGGCGTGGCCTTGGTTAGTTCCGCATCCACATCCGCCACGCCCACGAGCACCCGGATTCCATCCCGCGTGCGCTCGGCCCATTCGATCTGGTCGAGGTCGCGGGAATCGTCGTTGTCGATCGAGGACCAGAGAAGGCTCGCGAGATCGCGCAGCCCGCCCGGAGTGGCGGGTGTATCGATGCCATCGAGTTGCCGCTGCTCGGCGCGAGAAAAATCGGGCGAGAAACCGCGCTCGATCATTTCCTGGCGGGCCGCGGCAACAAGGTCGTAGTGGCTCATGGAAATAAGTTATCAATTTTCAGTTTTCAGTTTTGAGTTGTGAGTTCTGAGCATTGAATTTTGAATTGAGGGTCTCTGGCCGCCTTCGCAGCGGGGCGGCGGATTCGCGCGGTACAATGGCCATTACACTTCAGAGAGAGTTTCATGGACGAAGATCGTCGGGAACGCATCCGGTATTATGCATTTGCCGCGTTTGTCGGCATGCTGCTGTTTCTTAACTGGTCGGGCCTCTTCAGGACCATATTCGGAATCGACACCGCCATTCTGATCACGCTGCTGGCCGGCTTCAAAACATTTCAAAACTCCATTTCGGCGCTGCTTGAGCGGCGCATCTCGGCGGATATCGCGCTATGTGTGGCGGTGATCGCGGCGCTGGCGGTCGGCCAGTACCTGGCCGCCGCGGAGGCCATGTTCATCGTTCTGGTGGGCGAGGGGCTGGAATCCTACGCCGCGGGGCGAACCACCGCCGCCATCCAGAAGTTCGTCGAGCAGATGCCGCGGCGGGCGCGCGTGATCCGCGGGACCCAGGAAGAAGACGTGGATGCCGAATCGCTCCAGCCGGGCGATTTGATTGCGGTGCGCGCGGGCGAGCGCATTCCGGCCGATGGCGCCATCGAAGAAGGCTACTCGAGCATCGACGAGAGTTCCATCACTGGCGAGCCCCTGCCGCGGGAGAAGCAGGCGGGCGACGAGGTTTTCACGGGCTCGATCAACGGGGCGGGGCTGCTGCGCGTGCGGGTCGAGCGCGCCGGCGCCGACACCACGCTGGCGCGGGTAGTGCGGCTGGTGGAGGAGGCGCAGGCGCGGCGCGCGCCGGTCGAGAAACTGGCCGACCAGGTCGCCAAGTACTTTCTGCCGGCGGTGCTGCTGGCCGCCGGCCTGACCTTCTTTTTCACGCGCGACTGGATGCGCACAGTGGCGGTGCTGATCGTGGCCTGCCCCTGCGCTCTGATTCTGGCGACGCCCACGGCCATGGTGGCGGCCATCGGCGGCCTGGCGCGGCGCGGCATTCTGGTGCGCGGCGCGGCGGTGCTGCAACGCGCGGCCAAGGTGGATACCGCGGTTTTCGATAAGACCGGCACCATCACCGAAGGCCGGTTCGAGATCGTGGACATCGTCAGTGAAGGCCGCAGCGAAAACGAATTGCTGGCGCTGGCCGCGGCGGCGGAACGGGCGTCGGACCATCCGCTGGCGCGCATCATCGTGGAAGAGGCCGCGCGCCGCGGAATTGCCGTGCCTGCGGTCAGCGGCGCGCGCGTGCTTCCCGGCCGCGGCGTGGAATGCGACATCGCGGGCGCGATGGTGCGGGCGGGCAATGCGGCATTCCTCTCCGAATTCGGAGTGAACGCGGATGCGCTGGCCGACCGTGCCGACCGTCTGGGCGCCACCGCGGTGCTGGTCTCGGCCGGCGATTCGCTGGCCGGCGCGATCCTCTTCCGCGACCGTCTGCGCGAGGGCGTCACGGAAGCCATTGCGGCGCTCGAACGCGCGGGCATTTCGCGGCGGCTGATGCTCACCGGCGACCGCAAGCGCGCGGCCGAGGTGATCGCGCGGCACGCCGGCATTCCGGAATTCGAAGCCGAACTGCTGCCGGAGCAAAAGGTCGAGGCCATCCGGCGCCTGGCCGCCGAGAAGCGCAAGGTCGCCATGATCGGCGACGGCATCAACGACGCGCCGGCGCTGGCTGCGGCGGAGGTTGGGATCGCGGTGGCCGGAGCGACGGATATCACGGCGGAAGCCGCGGACGTGGTCTTCCTGCCGCACTCGCTCGAAACCTTGCCGGAGTTTTTCGAAACCAGCCAGAAGGCGCTGGCCACGGCCTGGCAGAACATCATTCTGTTCGCGTGCGCGCTGAACCTGGCCGCGGTGATTTGCGCGGCTGCGGGAGTCTTCGGTCCGATCGGCGCGGCGGTCACGCACCAGACCTCCTCGTTCCTGGTGATGATGAATTCGCTGCGGCTGCTGCGCAGCGGCAGGAAGCCGTTTTGGTCGAAGCTCTGGGTTCGGCTGCGGGTGCGGCTGCCGAAATTTCCGCATGTGGATGCTTCGTCCGTGGCCGACTGGCTGAGGGAGCACCAGCGCGAACTGATCCGGCAGGGCATCCCGGCGGTCGTTGGGCTGATCGTGTTGAACGGGTTTTACCTGGTGCGGCCGGACGAAACCGGAATTATCCAGCGCTTTGGCAGGAATGAGATGCCGTTCAGCCAGCCGGGCCTGCACTACAAATTGCCGTGGCCCATCGACAAGCTGACGCGCATCAAGAGCCACGAGGTGCGGGTAATCGAGATCGGCTTCCGCTCGAATCCCAACGCGCCGCCCGCAGCCGAACCCGCGGCCTACGAATGGAACGTGCAGCACCGCACCGGTCTCTACCAGAGCGTGCCGGAGGAATCGCTGCAACTCACCGGCGATCAGAACCTCATCGAGCTGAACGCCACGGTGCACTACGATCTTCCGCACCCCGAAGATTACCTGTTCCGGCAGTTGGATGGGGAAGCCACGGTGCGTGCGGCGGCGCAGGGCGCGCTGCAATCGGTGATCACCGCCTCGCCGCTCGATGACGTGCTGACCACCGGGCGGCTGGCCATCGAGCAGAAGGTGAAAGCCGAGTTGCAAAAGCGCCTCGACCGCTGCAACGCCGGCGCGCGCGTGCTGAGCTTCCGCCTTCAGGACGTCCATCCTTCGGTGGAAGTGGTGGACGCCTTCCGCGACGTCTCCGGCGCATACGAAGAGAAGAACCGCATGATCAACGAAGCCGAAGGCTACCGCAACGAGCAGGTGGCCCTGGCCAAGGGCAACGCCGCGGCGCAGGTGGAGCAGGCCCAGGCCTACGCGGAAGACCGCACCAATCGCGCGGAAGGCGATGCGGTTCGCTTCACCGACCGCGAGGCCGCCTATCGCACCGCGCCCGGTCCCACCGAGACGCGCTTGTACCTGGAAACCATGGAACAGATCCTGCCGGGCAGGCAAAAGCTGATCATCGACCGCACCAAGTCGCCGCGGCGGTTGTTCCTGCTGGACAAGGGTGTGGAGATCGGCGGGCCGGCCGTTCCGGTCGTGGCCCCGCAGGCCCCCCCGGCGCTGCCTCCGGATGATTAGTATTGAGGAATTGAAATGGAATCGTACCGTAAATATTTCCCCTACGCCGCCGCGTTCGCGGCCGTAGTTCTCCTCTGGCTGACCTTCTTCACGGTCAAAGAGACGGAGTTCGTCCTGGTCACGCAATTCGGCCGGCCCGTCCGCACGGTGAAGGACGCGGGGCTGCACGTTAAATGGCCATACCAATCGACTACCTATTTCGACCGCCGCCTGCGCATCTACAATCCGCGGCCGTCCGAATTCCTGACAAGCGATAAGAAGAACATCGTGGTGAACACGTATGTCGCGTGGAAGATTCAGGATCCCGACCGCTTCCTGCAAACGGTGGGCGATCCGGTAGCGGCGGAGATGCGGCTGCACGACATCGTGTGGTCGGGGCTCTCGGCGGCGCTGGGCACGCACAGTATGGATTCGCTGGTGGCGCCGGTGGTGGATCATCTGCAGACCAACGATCTGCTGGATCGCCTCACCGCCCTTACCGACCGCGCCGCGCTCACCCAGTACGGCATTAACGTGGTGGACGTGCGGATCATGCGTCTGAACCTGCCCGAGCAGAACAAGCAGAGCGTCTACGCCCGCATGCGCGCCGAGCGCGAGCGCATCGCACGCCAGTACCGCGCCGAAGGCGAAGAGCAGGCGCTGAGCATCCGCGCCGATGCGGATAGACAGAAGGAAGAGATCCTTTCGGTGGCGTACAAGCAGGCCGAGAAAACTCGCGGCGAGGGCGATGGCCAAGCCACGCGGATTTACGGGCAGGCGTATTCCAAGGACCCGCACTTCTACAAGCTGCTGCGCACGCTCGATTCGTACAAAAAAATTCTGGACGACAAGACCACCGCGATCCTCAGCTCCGATTCCGCGCTGCTGAAGATCCTGATGCAAGGCGAGGCCGGGGCAAAATGAGTTCGATCGCAACTGAGGTGCGCCTCCTGGATCCGGGGGCGCCCGAGCCATCGCGCCTGCCCGCGGGGCTCACGCGCAAGCGCATCGCCATCGGCGCCGTGGTGCTGTGGATTCTCTCCGGCACGTACATCGTGCGCCCGGAGCAGCAGGCCGTGATCACGCGCTTCGGCGCGGTAGTCGAGCCGCGCGTGTATCCGGGGCTGCACTACGCGCTGCCGTGGCCTATCGACCGTGTAGCCAAAGTGAAGGTGAACGAACTCCAACGGCTGGTGATCGGCGGCGATCCCGCCGATAGCGTCCTGGGCCGCACCAACCCGCTGGCTTCGCAATTCCTCACCGGCGATGAGAACATCATCAATATGCGGGTGGTGGTGCAGTACTTCGTGGGCGTGCCGGTGAATTTTCTGTTCCGGTCGCAGGACGTGGCCAAGCTGACGGGGGCGGCCGTGGAGACCGAACTGGCGCAACGCGTGGCGCGACGCGGCGTGGACGAGGTGCTCACGACCGAACGCATAGCCATCCAGGATGAAGTCCTCGCCGCGGCGCAGCGGCTGCTGGACGCCTACGGTGCGGGCGTCAAGCTTTCGACCGTCAACATCGATAACGCATCGCCGCCGGCCGAGGCCGCCGATGCCTTCCGCGACGTGACCAGCGCGCGGGCCGACACCGAGCGCATCGTCAACGAAGCCTACGGCTACGCCAACGACCTGATTCCGCGCGCCCGCGGCGAAGCCACGCAGTTGACCGAATCGGCGGAAGCCTACCGGCAGTCCAAAGTCAACGACGCCATGGGCGACGCCGCCCGCTTCAACGCCATTTCGGCGGAATACGAGAAGGCCAAACAGGTGACCGGCGAGCGGTTATATCTGGAAACCATGGAAGCGATTCTGCCGAAAGTCAAGAAGCTGGTGGTCGATTCGCACAGCAATATCGACCTGACAATCATCGGCAAGAAACCATGAGCAAGGAACGCATCGTCACGGTGGTGGTAGTTGGAGGCCTTCTGGCCTTCGCGGTCGTGCGGCGCAACTCGACACCCACCGCCCAGCCCACTCCGCAGGATACGATCTATCGCATGCTGGACGCCGCGCGCGCGGGGGACGTGAAAGCGTACCTGACGCAATACACCGGGCCGCTCGAACAGACACTCGAACGGACCGTGACCGCGAATTACCTGAAGACTTCGAATGGAGAGATCAAAGGCGTGGCGGTTTCCGACTTGCAACCGCCGACCGCCACCGACGCGCAGATCCGCCTGGAATACATTTACCAGGACCGCAACGAAGTGCAAACCGTGTTCCTGCAAAAGCTGGATGGCCGCTGGAAGATTACGCGCGTGGACAGCGCCGAGCGCATCAAAACGCTGGTGCCGTACGGAACGCCGGTCAGCGAGTGACATATATGATCCGCCGCACTTTTTTGACATTGCCCGCTTTGGCCGCCGCGCGGCCCGCCCCTGCCACACCGCCAGCCGGCGCTCCGGGCTATAAGCTTTCGGTTCGCGTGGAGCCGGTGTTCAAACACATGGCCCTCCCGGAGCAGATGCGCAAGGTGGCCGAAGCGCGGTTTCACGCTTACGAATTCGGCGATTGGCGCGCCGCCGATCCCACGGCCATCGTAGCGCTCCAGAAGAAGCTGGGGATCGAGTGCGCCTGCATCGTGGGGAACAAAGGTGTGAACCCCAAGGGCATGACGCTCACCCGGCCCGAAGACCGTGAAGGCTTTCTGGCGGAAATCAAGGCCTCCACGGAAGCCGCCAAACGGTTCGAAACCACAAAGATCGTGGTGCTGACGGGCAACGAGGTGCCGGACGTGCCCCGTGAGCGGCAGTACCGCAGCATCGTCGAAGGGCTGAAGCGGGCGCAAGAGATCGTGGCGCCGGCGGGCGTCACCATGATCATGGAAGTGCTGAACACGCTGGTGGACCACAAGGGATACTACCTGAACCGCACGGCGGAAGCCTTCGATATCGTGCGCGACGTGGGCAGCCCGAACCTGAAGATTCTCTTCGACATTTACCATGTGCAGATCATGGAAGGGAACCTCATCAGCACGATTCGCAAAAACATCGCCGCGATCGGACATTTTCACGTGGGCGATGTACCCGGGCGGCACGAGCCGGGCACCGGCGAGATCGATTACGGAAACGTCTTCAAGGCGATTCAGGGCACAGGGTTCACGGGGTTCGTGGCGATGGAATACAATCCTTCTAAACCGAAGTTCCGAAGGAATCTGGGCAGTACTCCACTGATTCGGCGAGGGATAGCTCAAAACTCACTTTCCGGCTACTGGCAACGTGTCGAGTAGCGCATAGGCCTTGGCCTGGAGTGGAGTCGGCTCT
>JAJYLS010000247.1:0-7802 GCA_021787555.1 Acidobacteriota bacterium
CTCCTTGATCGTGCCCAGCAGTTTCGGGGCGTTTTCGGCGCGCAGTTGATAACGTGCAGCCAAATCGTATCCGCGCTCGCGCGCCACGCGGTCGATGGCAAACAGATCGTCAATGCGTTCGACTATCTCCTTGGCCACGGTCTCGGTGGGCGCCAATGCATGGGCCTCGAACAGACCTCTCCGCGCATGTGCCCACCGAGTGTGGCTAGCCTGGGACGAATCCAACGCCAACTGGGGCAAGGACTGGACCCACCAGGACCAGAACCACGGCACCACGCTGTACGCCGACCGCAATATCCGAGTGGCTGTGCGGACTTCCGGCGGCTGGAAACAGGCCGGCGAGTTCTCCGCCACGGTGCCGGAGCGCATCCGCCGATACCCGGAGTTGCCACACCTGGCCGTGGATGGCGCGGGGCGGGTGTGGTTGCTGTTCCAGGTGCGCACGAGCACGCAGAGCACGCACGATGACGTGTGGGCTACCGGCGGTCTGTGGGACCTGTACCTCACTACGTGCGATGCGGCGGGCTGGCGCCCCGCGGCATTCGTGCCGCATTCCAATGCGCGGCCGGAGGTCCCTTTTCGCATTGCCGGCGCGCGCAACGGCGTATGGATGGTCTGGTCCACTGACGGCATGGTGTTCCGCGGCCGCCCCGGCACGCACGAGTTGCCCAGCATGCGGCACTACGACCTGTTCGCGGCCTACGCGCCCTCGCCGCCGCCCGCCGGCACCCCGGTGCTGACCGATCTGGAATTTCCGGTGGTCCGGCCCCAGATGATCCATCCGCACGAAAAGGCGGACGTGGCACGGATTCGCGGCTACCGCACCACCGTGGGCGGCGTGACCTACCGCATTTTGCGAGGCGACTTCCACCGGCACACCGCGATCTCCTATGACGGCGCGGGCGACGGCTCGCTGAACGACTACTATCGCTACATGCTGGATGCGGCCGCCATGGACACCAGCATCATCGGGGATCACAACATGGGCGGCGACGTCGAATACAACTGGTGGCGTACCGAAACATCCTATGACGTGTTTCACATCCGCGACCGATTCACCCCGCTGTTCGGTTACGAGCGCAGCGTGAAATATCCCAACGGCCATCGTAACGTGGTGTTCGATCATCGCGGGGTGCCGACGCTTCCGGTTGGGACCGCGGAAAACCAGGGGCGCGTCAACAGCGGCCCCATCCTGTTTCCCTATCTGCGGCAGAACCGCGGGATCTGCATGGACCACTCCATGGCGACAGGGCAGGGCACCGATTACCGGGATAACGATCCCGAGTTGGAGCCGCTGGTGGAGATCTACCAGGGATACCACGCCAGCTACGAATACGCCGGCGCGCCGCGGGCGGAGAACCCGTCGCGCATCCTGGCGCTGCACGGCCCCTACGAGCCCAAGGGCTTCTGGTGGAATGCGCTCGCGAAGGGGCTCAAGCTGGGCGTGGAAGCCAGCTCCGACCACATTTCGACGCATGTCAGCTATGCCATGATCTACACGCCGGGTACCGGCCGCACCGAGATCGTGGAAAACATGCGGCAACGCCACACTTATGCCGCCACCGACAATATCGTGGTGGATTTCGAGGCGGGGCCGGATGGCGGCCCGCTACACCTGATGGGCGAAGAGTTCACCTGCACGGGGCGCCCCCTGCTGCACGTAAAAGTGCAGGGGACCGCTCCCATCGCCTCGGTCGAACTGATTCGCGACAACGAATTCGTTTATACGCAGCGGCCCGGGGGAACCGCCGTCGATTTCATCTATACGGACCAGTCGCCGCGCCCCGGCGAGAACTGGTATTACATTCGCGTCACGCAGGAGGACGGCAACCTGGCCTGGAGCTCGCCGGTCTGGATCCGGCAGCGGTAACAGCGTTGGGGCGCGCGGCGCGGGTTCAGCCGTCCCGATCGGTGCCGGCCTACTGCGCTTCCCCGCGCCACGTCCCCACAAGCACCACGCGTTCCAACTCCTCGCCCCGGGCCAGACGGCTCAAATTCCCGGCGATGCGGGCCATGCGGCGCTCCAGCAGAGCATGCGTCCAGGCCGCCAGATGAGGCGTCACCAGCACGTTCGGCAAGGTATGGAACGGCAGGCGCGATCCGTGCAGGATCTCGTTGTTGGCGGCTGGATAGCGGTACCACACGTCCAGTGCGGCTCCGCCGATGCGGCCGTCCCGCAGCACTTCGTAAAGCGCGTCTTCATCGATGATTTCCGCGCGCGAGACATTGATCAGGAACGCACCGTGCCGCAGGCGCGCGAGTTCCGGCGCGCCCAGCAGGCCGCGGGTCGCGGATGTCAGCGGGCAGGCGATCGCCAGGAAATCGGAATTTGCGAGCAAATCGCCCAGATCGGCGGGCCCGCCCAGAAAGTCCGGAGCCGGGGCCGCGCCCAGGTCCCGGTGGGGGTCGCGGCAGACTGCCATGACGCGCATGCCGAAGCTTCGCGCGCGTACGGCGATGGCCTGCCCAATGTGCCCATAACCCAGAAGCCCGAGAGTCTTGCCGCGGGCTTCGCCGTGCGGCTCGCCGCCGGTTCTGCCGTTACCGTCCCATCGCCCGGACCGGAAGCTCTGGTCGTACTGGCACAGCCGGGTGACGTGCAGGAGCACGCTCGCCATGACGTATTCCGCAATCGGGATCTCGTGTTCGTAGACGTTACACAGCCGGCAGCCGGCCGGCAGTTCCGAGGCGTCTTCGTGCATGACGCCGGCGCCGGGAAAACACAGCGCCTTCAGGCGGGGAACCGCGGCCGCTCGGGCTTCGGCGGGCAGCCGCAGCGCAAGCAGCGCATCCGCCTCGGGCAGTTCTCGAAGCAGCCACGCGGGATCGTTCGCCGCGGCCCGGACCTCCCAACGGGAATCCAGGGCCGCTCGCAAAAGCGGCACGTAAAAAGGCCACGCAGGATCGTAGACCAGCAGTCGCATCATATATCAGCTTATTGGAGCGGTTCCGCCGTTGCGCGCGGTAATTACTCACGCATTCGCAAGCGCGCGACGCGCGCCGCCCGAACAGCCGCGGAAAACGCCCCATCCATAGTCTCGCGGGCGTGGTTCCCAGGCTGGAAGAGCCGTGGTGACCTTGGCGTTGCGGTCAGCCGCGGATCACCACAACAGCTTCAACGCGAGCTGGATTTGCCGGTCGCCCGTAGCGCTGGAAATCACGCCGAAGTTCTTGGATCCGAGAGTCATCCCGGGCATGCCGAAATACGGTGTGTTGGTCAGGTTATACGCCTCGCCGCGAAACTCCATGCTAACCCGGTCGTTGACGTGAACAATCTTCGAGAGCGAGAGGTTATACACGCGCTCGCCCGGGCCGCGCACATTCGGCAGCGTGCGGGCCACATTGCCGAACGTGTACGGATCCGGCACCGTGAAATCCGCGGTATTGAAGTAGTGGTTCAGGCGGGTCTCCGGCGTGCCGCTTAGGACCGCCGACTGGCCGGTGCTGTTCGGCCGCAGTTCCGCCGAGAACACGCCGCTGTTGCCGATCGAGGTCAGCGCCAGCGGGAATCCCGTCATGAACGTGGCTTGGCCGCTTAGCGTCCATCCGCTGATCAACGCGTTCACCGGTCCCGGAAGGTCGCCCAGCAGTTTGTGGCCCTTGCCGATCGGCACGTCCCACGAATGGCTGATCACCAGCCGCTGCGAAACGTCCTGCTCCCCGATCGATCTTTCAGCGGCCAGGTCATAGGCATTCTGGATCGGCGGCTGGAAAGCCGTAATGCCGATCACGCGCCCGTCGCTGTTGTCCATAATCTTGCTCGCCGTGTAGGCGACCATCAGATTGTAGCCATGGGAAAATCGCTTCTCCGCCATCAGTTCCAGCGAGTTGTACTGCGAAAATGCCACGTTCTCTTCCGCCGTGGCAATATTCAGGTATTGCGGAAACGGTCGCAGCAGTTGCGCTTGCGTCACCGTGGGCTGCGCCAGCACGCCCTCCGCCACGTAGCCGTAGAACGGATTCGCCACTTTCTTATTCAGACCGGAGCCCAGCGATTGATAGATGGGGTTGACCTGATTGAATTGATACGCTATCGGCAGATCCACGCCGGTGCTGCCCACGTACGCCGCTTCGAGCATCCAGTTATCTGGCAGCGCCTGCTGGATGCTGAAATTGTACTGCTGGACGTAGCTGTTATTGTACGCGTCGAGTGGCGTGATATTCAGGTTCTGACCCACCAGCAGCGACTGAACGGGACCGGTGAGCGGCGGGAAAATCCCCTGGGGGTAGGGGTTGCTGATAGGATTGAGCGGCGTCACTCCGTCTACGGACGAAACCCACTGCGTGGTCTGATCCGCCCCGGAAGCGCCGTATTGGTCCGAATTGACGTAACCCACGCGCGGGAGGTAAAAAATTCCGTACCCCGCGCGGAGCGCCGTGGTGTTGGTGAGCCGGTAGGCCGCGCCGATGCGCGGGCCGAAATCGTTATAATCCGGGTTAAACTGCCCGCGCGCGTACCCATCCGTCCCGGGATGGATCAGCGTTCCGTCCACCTGCGGAAATCCGGCAGGCCCCGCCAGCGGAGCCGTGAAATTGAAAGACGCGAACCGGTTGTAACGCTCCAGCCGCGGCTGCTCGTAGTCCCAGCGGAGCCCCAGGTTCAACGTCAGCCTTCCCAGCCGGATGTCGTCGTTCGCGTACAGGCCGAAGTAGCTGTTGCGCATGTCAAAAGCCGGCGAGTACTCGATGCTCCCGGCCCCGTATCCCGTAAGAAAGGACGCGAAGCCGTCGCCGGCGCCGAGCGAAGCCACCAGCGGGTTCGGGCCCTGCGTGAAGCCCGGCGAGAATGAATAGTTGCCGGATGCCGCCGTGGCGCGGAACGGCGCCTGGTCATAGACGCGGATGTCCGCCCCGAAAGTGAAGGTGTGAGCGCCGTGAATCTTGGTCGCTTCCGCCACCCAGCTCGTGAGGTCGTCGGCGCGCGTCAGGCCGGGTGCTGTCCCCACCGAGGAATAACCGGTGAACGCCAATCCCGGGAATAGTTGTTGTTCCGCCGCGCTCGCCACGTTCTGGGGAAAGCCGAGATCCGCCAGACTGATCTTGCCGAAGTAGTCCGGCACCCTGTCCTGGTAGCGGCGCGTGAACCCCGCGCGATAATTCACCAGAAATGTCGGGCTGATGTCATACGTGCCGTTGACCACGGCATTGGTGGTGCGGATGTCGACGTTGTCGCCGTTCGGGTCCGCGATGGTCTGAAACGCCTGCCCGGTGGTGGACCCGCCTTCGGCATGGGTGAAGCGCACAAAGATGCTGTGGCGGTCGCTGAATTTGTGGTCGATCCGGATCGATCCCTGGTCGCTCCCCACAAGGTTCGCGGGACTGTACGCCCAGTTGTCGATCGCCCCGGGGCGGTTCGGCAGTGGGATGAAACTCATCAGGCGCGCCGACGTCGGATTGATGAGGCTCGCCGGAATCTGGTTCCCCGGAAACGGCGTGCGCACGAACGCGTTGCCCGCGGGTTGCGTGGTGAACGGGTTGTAGATCGTGACCGGGTGCCCGTTCGAGGACGTCACGCCGGTAAAGTCGCCCGCGTGCTCCGCCGCCGTCGGCAGCGTGAGAAGCTGACCGCCGAGTTGATCGTTCTCGCGGTATCCCTGGTATTCGAGGAAGAAGAAGGTCCGGTTGCGGATGATGTGCCCGCCCGCGGTCGCGCTGAACTGCTGCGATTGGTAAATGCCCCGCGGCTGCCCGTTCGCGTTGGCGAAGTAATTGTTCGCCCGCATCAGGTCGTTCCGGAAGAAATACGTGCCGCTGCCGTGGAAGTCGTTGGTTCCACCGCGGGTGATGACGTTGATCACTCCGCCGCCCGTGCGTCCGAACTGCGGGCTGTAATCGGTAGTCATGACTTTGAATTCCTGGGTGCCCTCGGGCGTAGGCGAAATCGCGTATTCGTTTTCGTCGGGCATCATGATGCTCACCCCGTCCAGCAGGTACTCGTTCGTACGGAAGCGTCCTCCCGCCACGGAGATATCGGCGATTTCAAAACCACCCGTCAACACCTCTTCGCCGGTCGACTGCGGGTTCACCGACACCTCGGGGCTCAGCCCCACGAGGTCGAAAATATTGCGCCCTTGCAACGGAAGCGCCTGCGTGGTCTGCGAACTGACCACGTGTCCCAGAGAGGCGCTCGCCGAATCGACCGGGGGCGTCGTCGACCTCACGGTCACGGTTGTCGAGACCGCTCCGACGGCCAGCGCGAAATCCAGCCGGATCCGGTCCTCGACCCTCAGATTCACGCCCTGGCGCTGGGACGACTGAAAACCCGGCGCCGTCACTGTCACCGTATACGGGCCGGGCTTCAGGTAGACGAACTGGTAATTGCCGGAGTTGTCCGCATACACGTTGGCTGTCTGGCCCGTCGCGGTGTCGGTCGCGCTGACCTTGGCACCGGCGATCGGGCCCCCCTGGGGATCCCGTACCGTGCCCAGAATCGTGCCGAAAATATTCTGGGCAAATAGAGGCGAAGCGGCTTCTGCCGCAATCAAGAGCGCCGGAAGAACTGCCACCCATACCGGAAAGTTGTGCATCTCTGATATTCCTGTGCGGGATTTTATATCGCGAGAGTGCGCGCTGTCAACATCAGCGCCAAAATAGGCACGGAACATAAGGGAGCAAACTGATATAGCAGATGCAACGTGAGATCCCGGATTTACAGTAGCCAGCCACCGGCCTCGCACCCGGAAGATTGCCGCGCGCAGTGGCCGCGGAGCTTCGAAGCACCGCCTGGACCCGCGTAGCGGGCTCCTATTTTGGAGATCCGGCTTCCGGAAACAGGTCTTTCGCCGACCACATTGGAACGCCCCCTGGCCGAGAGACCACCGAGGCCCCAACGCGGTTCGCGAAATCTCCGGTGCGCATAGCGTCCCATCCTTGTGAGAGGCCGTGCACGAATGCAGCCGCGAACGCGTCGCCCGCGCCAACCGTGTCGGCCACTCTAACCGGATATCCCGCCGCCTCGGCGTAGTCGTTGCCAATTCGTATCGCGCATCCGCGCGACCCGCTGGTCACCGCTACCGCATCCCAACCGAGTTTCCCCCACCAGAATTCCGTGAATTCGGAAAGCGACTCGTGACGGCATCCGAACATCGAGCCGATCGCTGAGGCTTCGTCTTCGTTGAGTTTCACTACGTTGGATGCCGCCATCAGTTCGGCGATTAACTCGCGCGTGTAGGAGTCCCGCCGCAGGTTCATGTCATACAGCCTCTTTGCGCCGGGCAACGCATCGGCAAGCTTCTGCGTTTCCGTGCGCGCCGCCGGGTTTGCCTGATGGAGAGTGCCGAAATACAACCAGTCCGGTTGCATGGCGCCTAGCCGATCGAGGATTGAACTGTTGAGCTGCAAAGCATCGTAGGCCGCGGGCCGATGGATCGTGAAATCCGGCTGCCCGTCGGAGTCGACTCGAACGGAGACTATGCCGGTGCCGGTCCCGCGAGCCGTCTGAATAAATTCGGTGCTCAGCCCGAGCTCTTGGGCAAGAGCGAGTGCTGCGCGGCCCCGGTCGTCGTCGCCAACCGCGCTCACGAAAGCGACATCGTGACCCAAACGGCCGGCGTGGACCGAAAAATTGAACGGCGCCCCTCCAAGTCTCTCCGAGTCCTCGAAGACGTCCCACACCACTTCGCCGATGCTGACAATTTTCATGCGACGCGCCACGCTGAATGCAGGGGCCAGATATCCAGCGCCACCACCTCCGCGACACCGCCTGTCGCGAACAGTTCCAGTCTCCTGTTGTTGTCGTCCGGTAGGAAGCAGCTTGGGATCACCACCTCCCCGTCATTGCCGAAAGCCTAACCGAGGTGCGA
>JAJYLS010000247.1:7812-9040 GCA_021787555.1 Acidobacteriota bacterium
CCAAAATACGCATCCTGATGCGACCGTCCTTGAGGCCCATCCGGGCGCTGAGGTCCCCGCTGCGGAATGTGCCGTCACGCTTGCCTTCCTTCACGTTCCACGCGACGGTCCTGCCGCGAACCTTGAACCCGACCTCCGTGGCGGTTCCGGGTTCGATCTCTGCGAACACGTCCCACAGATCTCCGCTGGTCCCCGCGAGCGGATTGTCGCCTTGCTTGACGCTCAGGTTTTTCCAGCTCCGCGCCGTTCCCCGAAGCGCCTCGATTTCCTGGATCGGCAGCGCGAAAAGCCGGTACGAGTTGTATCCGTACTTGCGGAGCTTCAACTCGTACGGACAGCTCATCTGCTGGTTGAACGGCATCGCCGGGTATTTGCCTCCTTTCATCCAGGAAATCTGCACACGCCGGCTGCCGGGCAGATCGCTGAAGGTCTGCACGGCATAGTAATTCGTGCCGTAACTCAACAGTTGCGTCATCACTTCGGGAGCAAAGCGCCGTCCATCGAATGTTCCCACGAGGTAGCTGCTGTTCGCTCCGGTCCAGACCCATTTCGAATTGCCGGGCTCGTTCTCGACCGGCATCTCGAAGAAGTCCGGGCACTCGGCAACCGTGGGCACGTTCATCTGATGCAGCATGGTCCACTTTTTTATACTCCACCGGAATGATTTTCGGCAAGTGTTTCTTCACGTTGTCACTTACTAAGTTTTATACTTAACTGCCTGAGTGGAGGGTACGGCAACGCTGGGAAGCGACCGGAGCGCCGGCCCAGGGCCGGAATGGCAGGGCGGCTCAGCGCCGCCCTGCACCGTAACCATTCTGGCCCAAAGCGGTAAATCCCGGGAGCGCGAGGGCAGAGCCCTCGCATCTGAAAATGCCTCTTTCCTTTTCTGCCGCGCTCTCAGGCTGTCACGGCGGTTTTGGTGCGCCAACTGCGCGGGCCACATTTCAGAACATGGCCGTGGTGCAGCAGGCGGTCAAGCATGGAGCCGACCGCCGCGGTGTCCCCCAACAACTTTCCCGAGTCGTCCACAGGCCGGTTCGAGGTCAGCAGCGTGCTGCACCGCTCATAGCGGCGCATGACGATCTCCAGCAGATCCTCGGCGGCCGAGGAGGGAAGCTTGCGCATTCCAAAGTCAGACACCCCCCGCATAGCGGGTGGCTTGATGAGTTGGGCCGCCTCAAAGGCGGTCGGGCCATGGGTCTAGGCGTCGCGCGTTGCGCGCCTTAAT
>JAJYLS010000248.1 GCA_021787555.1 Acidobacteriota bacterium
TTCCGATCTGGCCGCGTCTTTCAGGTACTTGACCAGCACCTCCGTCGCCAGCCGGTTGTTGGCGAACACCAGCGTCTGGAACCCGTGCTCCATGAATTCCAGCGCCACCCGCCGCGATTCGTGGATATAGCTCCGCCGGATGCCGAGCTGCCGGTTCACCACCGGCGGATTGTAAAACACGAAGAATTTCTCGCCCCGCGGCGCGCCGTTCTTCTCCACCAGATCGAACGGCTCGCCCGTCAGCGCCTCCGCCAGTTCGCGCGGATTGGCAATCGTCGCCGAGCAGCAGATGAACCGCGGCTTCGAACCATAAAACTCCGCGATGCGCCCCAGCCGCCGCAGCAGGTTTGCCAGATGGCTGCCGTACACGCCGCGATAGTAATGCAGTTCGTCAATGACCACCGTCTTCAGGTTTTCGAAATACCGCGCCCATCGCGTGTGGTGCGGCAGGATGCCGCTGTGCAGCATGTCCGGATTCGTGAGCACCACGTTGGCCCGCTGCCGGATGGCCTTGCGCGCGTCCTGCGGCGTATCGCCGTCGTAAGTGAACGCGCGGATCTCCGCGCCCATCTCCTCCACCGCGCCGTGAAACTCGTGGAGCTGGTCCTCGGCCAGCGCCTTGGTCGGAAACAGGTACAGCGCGCTCGCGCCGCCGTCGCGCAGCAGGCTGTCGAGCACCGGCAGGTTGTAGCACAAGGTCTTGCCGCTGGCCGTCGGCGTGACCACCACCACGTTGCGCCCCGCGCGCGTATGCTCGAACGCCTCCGCCTGGTGCGAATACAGCCGCGCAACCCCGCGCCGCTCCAGCGCCGCCCGCAACCGCGCATCCACAGCCTCCGGAATGGGCGCAAAAATTCCTTCGCTGGCCGCCTGGTGATGCACCGCCCGCACCGCCGGCGCCCCCTCGAACCGGGCTACCACGCGTTCCAACGAAAGCTTCGGAGAACCAAGCGCCAGGAGTTCCATAAGCCCCATTTTCGCTTTTTGTTTGCCCTGGCGCAAGCACACCCGTGCACGGCTAATTCTCCGTCGGCTCTTTCTCCACGTGATCCACCACCAGCATCTCCATCGGCTCCTTCCGTCCTTCCAGCTTCAGCCCAAGCTGCTGCACGTTCTGGAAAATCGAGCCGCCCGCCTCCGGGTCCAGCCCCGCCGCTTCCATCCTCTGCTCCATCCGGCTGCCCGGCGCCGCATTCGGCATCACAAATCCCGCCGCCGCCGCCATGTTGCGCATGTCCTCGAGCGTCAGGTTCACCGCAATCTGGTACGTGCCCTTCAGCCCGGTCATATCCACCACCGGCCGGTCCACCATGCGCGATAGCATATCCGCCAGTGCCGCCGACGTGGCCTTCGAGGCTTCCAGCCGCAGCCCCACTCCCGGCGCCGCCACCACCCGCACGGTGCCCAGCTTATCGCTCGAAATGAGCATCCCCTTGGCATCCGCCCCCACCGTCGCGGTCATCGACCCCCGCCCCGGCGCGGCTTCCGCCGGCGCTGCTTCGGCTTTCGGCGCATCTTCCGACGGCTTCAGCTTCGGCCCGTTCTTCCCCACCACCAGCGCATAGACCGCGTGCTCCTTCGTCTCGCGGTGCACCGCCAGCTTGAACCGCTCTTTCAGCAGCGCCTGAAGCATCTGCGGTACCTGGTCCGTGGACGCCCCTTCCGGCAGTTTCGCCACCACGTCCCAGCGCTGCCCCTTCATCGATTCCGGCCCCACGATCTGGTACGGCTTCACCTCGTAAGCGATGCGAATCATGTCCGCTACCGACAGGTAGGCGATATTCACTTGCGCCGCATCCACTTTCATCCCCACGCGCAGCCGCCCCATCATCAACTCGTGCGGATTGATCGGCGCCGCCGGCTTGATCGACGCCACTTCGAACGTCAGTCCCTGCGCGTACAGTCCCGCCGCGGCCAGCGCTGCCAGCACTATATGTCGGATCGGCATACTTCTCCCTTCCAGTATGACGGCCGCCCCGGCCGGTTCTTAACAACTCCCCGCGCCCCTTCGGCGCCGGCGCCGCCGCTGCACCGTTCCTGCACAACATCTACAACGACCCCAAGGCACGGAAGACCGTCGCGATGTTGAAACAGGAACTCTACCGGCTCAAGAAAAAGGTGAAGGACGACGACCAGTTCGCCAACGAACAGTCGCACGACTCGTCCTACGTCCAGCCGCCGCCCTTCAAGAAGCAGTAATCGCAGCGGCAGCGAACGCCGGCCACTGCGCATAACAAGCCGGCAGCCGCCAGAAGCAACGCCCACACGCGATATCTCACGCCCATATATCTCTTTGCCATTCAGACATATACATCCGATTCCGGCCCCTCGCAAGCCCAGCCCCTCTTCCCGCCCGAAATCGCTGTCACTCATTTTTGAACTTTTTTTTCGCTTTCTTTCCAACCACTTACAAACCACCGAGCGCTGTACTAATTCCCCCGTTTGGTAATTTGAAATTGAGAGTAGGTTTGCGGAAAGAGATTCCGCAAAGCCGGTCGACATTCTGTTGTGAAACTTCGCGGGGCGGCCCCGAAAAGCCTGCCCCGCTTTTTTTTGCTCAAGAGAGGAACTTATATGGCCAAACTAACCAAAGCCACCCGCGGCGCACTCCCATCCAAGGATTTCGCGCTGCCCAAGACGCGCCAGTACCCCATCCCGGATCGCAGCCATGCCGAAGCGGCTCTTCGCGAGTTGCACAATGCCAGCCCGGCCGACCGGAGGCGCATCCGCGCCGCCATTGCCCGCCGTTATCCCGGCCTCACAACTCACAACTCATAACTCACAACTGCCATGCCCGAACAAACTACTCCCGATACCGCCCTGCCGCCGCCCCTCGATGAGAAGCTCAAGAAAGCCATCGACAAGTGCCGCCACTGCCGAAACTGGGACGTCGTCAGCGACTATATCCGCGTGAAAGAGCTCGTCGAAAACGCCGTCGCCAAGATCAAGGAGGCCCTCGAACACGATAAGTTCAAGCCCACCGTCGCCGACTTCCTCCGGCTCCTCGAAGCCGAAAAGGAACTCGAAACCGCCGCCATTAAGGAGATCAAAGTCACATGGGTGGAAGAGCCGGAGAAACCAAAGAGCTCCGAATAAGCTACAGCCCGTTGCCTTCGCAGCGCGAGTTCCATGCCTGCGCCGCCCCGTTCAAGGGCTTTTCCGGCCCCATCGGCAGCGGCAAAAGCATGGCCCTCTGCCAGGAGGCCCTGCGCCTCGCCTATGTCAATCCCGGCTGCCTCGGCCTCCTCGGCGCGCCCACTTATCCCATGCTCCGCGAAGCCACCCAGGCCACCTTATTCCAGGTCCTCGACGAAAACCGCATCTCGTATGACCATAATAAGACCGACAACGCACTCGTCCTTCGCGATACCCGCTCGAAACTTATCTTCCGTCCGGTAGATGAGTTCGAGCGCCTTCGCGGCACCAATCTCGCCTGGTTCGGCCTCGACGAGTTGACTTACTGCCCCGAAGAGGCCTGGCTGCGCCTGGAAGGCCGCCTCCGCGACCCCCGCGCCAAACGCCTCTGTGGATTCGCCGTCTGGACCCCCAAGGGTTTCGACTGGGTCTACCGTAAATTCATCGAAGGCGATCACACCGGTTACCAGGTGATCAAAGCCCAGCCCAGGGAGAACCGCTTCGTCCTCGAGAACAACCCCGACTATTACAACCACCTGAAGGGCAGCTACGACGAGAAGTTCTACAAGCAGGAAGTCGAGGGCGAATACCTCAACATGTCCGGCACCATCGTGTATTACGCCTTCAACCGCGCCGTGCACGTCAAGGACCTCCCCGTCCTGAAGGACCGGCCGCTGTTCTGGTGCCTCGATTTCAACGTCAATCCCATGAGTTCGGTCATCGCCCAGTTGGTCGATGGCACAGTCCATGTGGTCGATGAGATCGTGCTCCGCGAGTCCACCATTCAGATCGCGGTCGAGGAATTCGTCGCCCGCTTCGGCAAGCACCCGCACAGCATCGAAATCTACGGCGACGCTTCCGGCCATCACCAGCACACCACCAGTTCTTCCGATTACGCCGTGCTCCAGGAGACCTTCAAAGCGATCTCCAACCTGACCATCCGCAATCACGCCGGCCGCTCGAATCCGGATGTTCGCGAACGCGTCCACGCCGTCAATCGCCAACTGCGCAACGCCGCCGGCGATGTCCGCATGTACGTACACCCCAAGTGCAAGGAGCTGATTCTCGATTTCGAAACGGTCTCCTACAAAGCCGACAGCACCACCGTCGACAAGGACAGTGACCGTTTCCGTACCCACACCTCCGACGCTCTTGGCTATCTGGTCTTCCATAAGTTCCAGCCCAAGCCGCCCGCCGGACCACAAAACCAGGGGAGAGTTGTATGAACCCGACTAACATCAACCGCGAGCATCCCGAGTACGCTACCAGCAAGCTGATGTGGAAGCAGTACCACGACCTCTACATCGGCGGCGAGCGCA
Organism: Acidobacteriota bacterium; assembly: GCA_021787555.1. GTDB lineage: Bacteria > Acidobacteriota > Terriglobia > Bryobacterales > Bryobacteraceae > JAJYLS01. The sequence continues at coordinate 4,455 of JAJYLS010000248.1, forward strand.
TGCGCCTCAACGCCTTCGAATACCTCGTGCGCCGCCACAGGGAAGCCGGCGACGTTTACCAGGAGCGCCTCAGCCGCGTTTTCTACCAGAACTACATCGGTTCCATCATCGATTGGTATGCCGCCACGCTCCTGCGCCGCGAACCCGTCCTTCTGCTCGAAGGCCCCGATAGCGCCGCACGCAACTTCTACAGCCTGCTCGCCGAAGATTGCGACCTCAAGGGCGCCGCGCTCAGCGAGTTTTTCCGCCAGCGCTTCATCCAGGCGTTGATCTGCGGCGTCTCTTACATCGCCGTCGAGTTTCCGCGCGCCGGTGCCCCCGCCGCCACCCGCGGCGAGGAGGACGCCACCGGCCGCTCCCGCGCCTACCTCGTGGATTACAGCGCTGAAGAGGTCATCAATTGGAGCCACGACGCCGCGGGCGGCCTCGATTGGGCGGTGGTCCGCACCTCCTGCCTTCAGGCCGGCGCCGCCGACGACCCGCGCTGGGAAAAAGAAACCCGCTGGATCTATTACGACCGCGAAAAGTTCCAGCTCTTCCGCAAGGCCGGCGAATCCAGCCCCATCGAGCTGATCGACGAGGGCCCCCACGCCCTCGCCGCGCTTCGCCGCGTGCCCCTCTTCCGGCTCAAGCTCTCCGAGGGCCTCTGGCTCATGAACAAGGCCGCCCTCCTCCAACTCGAGCACTTCAATAAGTCCAATGCCCTCGCCTGGGCACTGACCATGAGCTTATTCGCCCAGCCGGTCATTTACTCCGACCGCGAATTTAACCAGATCGTCGGCGAGTCTTATTACATCCAGCTCGGCCCCAATGACAAATTCGGCTGGACCGAGCCCGACGGCAAGGTCTACCAGATCGCCGCCGACAACCTCGTCCAGCTCAAGGACGAAATCTATCGCGTCTGCTACCTGATGAGCCAGGCCGCGCCGGCCAACAACCAGATTAGCGCCCTGAGCAAGCAGCGCGATTTCACCGTCACCAACGAAGTTTTGAAAGCGTATGGCGACGCGGTCAAGGAATCCATGCGGCAGGTGCTCCGCGCCATCGCGGCCGCCCGCCAGGACAACCTTTCGATCGACATTTCCGGCTTCGACGAATTCGACATCGACGATTTCGCCAGCGAGCTCGACGACGCCAAAAAGCTCCTCGATCTCGGCATCCAGTCGGAAACCTTCAAGAAGCAGGTTTTCAAAAGGCTGGCGTTCAAATACCTCTGCGACGCCCGCCAGGAAATCAAGAACCAAATCGCGGAGGAGATTGACAGGAACTAACCATGGAACCACTCGATATCCAAGCCATCGTCCGCCAGGCTATCCAGGAGTACGCCGCCGCCGAGCAGGCCAAGAGCGAACCGGCCCACCAAGCCGAATTGCTCGAGGAGCGCAAGCGCCGCGAACAACTGGAGCGCCAGGTCCACGATCTGGTGGAGGAAAACCAGCGCAGCCGCCGCCTGGCGGAGGAGGCCGAGCGCGGCTCGGCCATCCGCGCCGAGCTGCAACGGCTCGGCGTTGCCAAAATCGATCTCGCGTTCAAAGCGGTCCAGGACGCCGTCCATCGCGAAGATGACGGCCGCATGGTCGCGCACGGCGACGCCGGCGATCAGTGCCTCAAGGACTATCTCGCCGGCTTCGTCGCCGAAAATCCGGAATTCCTGCCGGCGCGCATCGCCGGCGGCACCGGCATGACCGCTACCCTCAAGGCCCCGGCCGCGGGCCGCGAAACGGTGGAGCTGCACAGCATCCGCCCGGGTATGAGCGCGGAAGAGATGCAGCGGGTACGAGAAGAAATCGTGCGCGTCGCGTCGCAGACCTTCCGGGGTTTGTAGTAACCCACAACCAACAAGGAGAACAACGTGGCTATTATCACCTCAACCAACGTCGCTAACGCGATTGTCAAACTGGTGGCGGCGGACGCTCTGCCGGCCCTGGTCGGGAACCTCGTCATGGGGAACCTGGTAAATCGCGATTACGAACCGGTCCTGGCACAGGCCGGCGATACCATCAACATTCCCATCCCGCCGACGATGGTGGCCAATAACATCCTCGAAGGTGGCACGGTCTCACCGCAAAACCCCAGCCTGGGGAACGCGCAGATCGTGCTCAACACGCACGCGGAAGCAACCTTCCAGCTCCCCGATGTCACCAAGGTCCTGGCCGTCCCCGACCTGCTGAAGATCTACATGCAGCCGGCCGTGATCGCCATCGCCGAGAAAATCGAAACCGACCTCCTCAACCTGTACGCCGGTTTCACCGCCAACACGCCGGTCGGCACCGCGGGCACGGCCATCACGGAAGCCACCGTGGACGCCGCCGAAACCACCCTCTTCCTGGCCAACATTCCGCCCAGCGAGAAGCGCTACATGGTGGTCGATGCCGGCACCTATTCCGCCTGGCGCCAGATCCCGCGCTTCAGCGAATTCGAAGCCGTGGGCGTCCCCGGCTTTCCCGCGATCATGAAGGGCACCATCGGAATGATCAAGGGCTTCGAGGTGCACCGCTCGCAGTTCGTGCAGAAAACCGGCAGCAGCCCGGTGGCCACCCACAACCTGGCCTTCACCCGCAACGCGCTCGGCCTGGTGATCCGCCGCCTGCCGCAGCCCCTGCCCGGAACCGGCGCCATCGCGGAGTACGCCGAGTTGGGCAATTTCGGCATGCGCGTGGTCATGAGCTATCAGCCGAACACGCTGGCGCAGCAGTTCACCGTGGACGTGCTCTACGGCTGCGGCATCCTGCTCAACGCCGCGGGCGTCCAAGTGACAACGTAAAAATCCAACTGACCACGGAGGCACGGAGACACGGAGAAAACCATATGTTTGTTCTCCGTGCCTCTGTGTCTCCGTGGTGAATAAGAAAGGAAGAAAACGCCATGGATCTCAGACTCTACTTCCAGAAAATTCGCGAAATCGAAAGCACCATCGCCGATGCGTTCGCCGTGGTGGTGAGCCACGCCACTCCCGAGGGCGGCAAAGCCGGCGTCCCGACCGAAGTGCCCAAGCGCACCGCCGCCAAGATGATCGTCGACGGCATTGCGCACCTCGCCACCGCCGAAGAGGCCAGACTCTTTCGCGCCGCGCAGGCCGAGGCCCAAAAAATCGCCGAGCAGGTGGCCGAGGCGGCCAAGGTGGCGTTCACCGTGGTGCCGTCCGCCGAGCTGGAAAAGCTCAAGTCGGCCATCACCGGTTCGGGCAACCAGCCCGCTCAGTCCAAGAAATAGGAGCCGCCATGCTATTTACCGATGGTCCCCCGTCCAGCATTCAGGATCTCGCCGCGCAGGATTCGCAGCTCCTCACGGTGGCCAGCATCGAAGGCATCGACGTGTCCGCCAAGCTCGCGCTGGCGCACCAGGAACTGGCGCTTGACCTCCGTTCCATGCTGGAGCGGCAGCGCTATGCCGATCAGTCCTGGGCCTTTTGGCTCGAGCCGCCGGCGCGTCTCCACGGCGTGGTGGTCACGCCGACACTCAAAAACTGGCATACCTTTCATTCCCTCGAGATGGTCTATCGCGACGCTTACTACAACCAGCTCAACGACCGCTATGCCGCCAAGCGTGACGCCTTCGCCGGGCTGGCGCGCAACGCGCGCGAGCAGCTCATCGCGCTGGGGCTCGGCATGACCCCCAATCCCGTGCCGCAAGCGGTTTCTCCCAACGCCAGCTCCGGCCTCGGCGGGGCGCTGGCCGCCGGCACATATTATGTGACCGCCACGTGGCTCAACGCCTTCGGCGAGGAAGGCGCCGCAGCAACACCCGCCGCTGTCACGCTCGCCGGAGTCGGCAATCTGGTCGTCCAGGCGGTGAATCCGCCGGCCGCGGCCAACGGCTGGAACGCCTACATCGGCGCGGCGCCGGATGCCATGACGCTCCAGAACACCGCGCCCATCCCGGCCGACCAGCCGTGGGTGCAATCCAATCCGCTGAGCAGCAGCGGCGCGGCGCCCGGCTCGGGCCAAAAACCCGGCTATCACCGGCCGATACCGCGCGTCACCGGGAGGGGCTGATGGCAGCGCAATTGGGCAGCGAACTGACCGCGAAAGTCGTGGCGCAGATCACCGGAACGGCGGGCATGAATTCCGCGCTCGCCGCGCTCAGCACTTCCCCGGCCCCCGCTCCCGCGCTCGCGGCTTCGCAGGTGCGCGCGCAAAATATCGCGATGGACCTGGCCGAGCGCTCGGGCACAGTGGTCTATCCGAGCCTGTTGGTGTATTGCGAAAAGCTCACCAACTCGCTCCAGGAGAAATTCCGCAGCTTCTCGGGAAAGGCGCAAATGGCCGTCGAAGTGCGCCATTCGCAGGACCGCATCGACGGCTTGCAGAACGCGCTGGAGCTGTACGTCGACGCCGCCGCGCAGACCATCAGCGCGGCGCGCGGCGACTGGGGCAACGGCATGTTCTACGCCGGCGCCTATCAGGTAGCCTATGGCCCCATCAAGCCGGGCGGCAGGAATTTTATTCAGACGGCCAAGATCACGTTCGAGGTCGAAGTGAGCAGGAGTTGATATGTCCTACATTTCTTCTAACGCAAACCGCTTCTACACAGCGCTCGAAAGCGCTTACGGGCAGGCGGCCGCCATCCAGGCGGGGAA
>JAJYLS010000249.1 GCA_021787555.1 Acidobacteriota bacterium
GAACAGGCCGGCGCTGTCCTCGGTGCGCTGCGAAGTGGTCATGACGCTGCGCGTGGGATCGAACACCTCTTCGCTCTGCTCGCCGTCGGTGAAATCGCAGTCCACCGAAACGCTGGCGCGGAAGCGGTTGGCCCCGAGCAGCGGATCGAGCGTGGAGTCGATCTTGGCGAGCAGGTCGCCCTCGACTTTATGACGGTAGTCCAGCGCGGCCTCGGAGGGCTCGCCGCCGTAGGGGCTGGAAGCGGGGCGCGGCCGGCCCAGCAGGTTGCCGTTCATGTCCACCACCGTGACCGCGTCCGGCGAGAGGCCCTCGACGGCGCTGGCCACCAGGTGATCGATGGCTTGCACGTTCGGGGTGCCCAGCGAGGCCCCCGGCCGCAGACGCACCAGCACGCTGGCCTTGGCCGGCTCGCGCGCTTCGAGGTAGACCGATTCCTTGGCGGGCGTGATGTGCACGCGCGCCTGCTCCACCGCCGCCAGCGACATGACGGACCTTTCCAGTTCCCCCTCGAGAGCCCGCCGGTAATTGACCTGCTCGGTAAACTCGTCGGCGCCCAGGTTGGTTTTGTCGAAGAGCTCGAAGCCGGCGCGGCCCGTTTTGGGAATCCCGGCGGCGGCCATCGCCAGGCGCAGTTCGGGGATGCGCGCCGAGGGAACCAGAACCGCACCGCCGCCTTCCGGCAAGCGGTAGTCCACACCGCTCTCCTTGAGTTTCTGCACGATGGCGGCGGCGTCGTCGGGGGCCAGGCCGGTAAAGAGGGGGTGGAAATCCGCCTCCCGCTGGTGTTGGACCAGCGTATACAGGCCGGCGCCCACCAGCACCGCGACCACCAGGATACTGATACGCTGCCCGATCGAAAGATGGGCCAGAAGCTTTTTCATGGCTCGTTAAACAGATCGGCGGGACCCCGGCGGGACATTACATCTGCATCTGCATGATTTGCTGATAAGCCGTCACCACCTTGTTGCGAACCTGCACGAAAAGATCGAAAGAGAGCGTGGCCTGCTCCGTAGCCATGATGGTGTTGTGCAATTCTTCGCCTTGGCCGCCGAGAAAGCGCTGGACCGAGGCCGAAGCCTCCTGATTGAAACCTTCCACCTTCTGGATGGCCGCGTTCAGCACGTCCTGAAATCCGCTGCCGCCCGGCGACTGGCCCGCGGGGCGAATGGCCGGGATGGCCGCACCGGAGATCGGAGTGATGGGAGCCGCCATAACCCTCAGCGCAGCAGGTCCAGCGAGCGCTCGATCATGTCCTTGACCGCGCCAATGGCCGCCACGTTGGCCTCATAGCTGCGCGAAGCGCCCATGAGGTCGACCATGTCTTCGGCCGGATTGATCCGCGGAAACGACACGTAGCCGTCGGCGTCGGCATCCGGATGGCCGGGAAGGTAACGGCGCTCCGGCGCACGGTTGTCGGTGACAATTTGGGAGACCGCCACGCCGCCGGCCTGCATTTCGGAATCGAAGACCGAGGCGAACGGCGAGGTGACCGCGGCGCTCTCGAAAACCGCGTCCTTGCGGCGGTAGGGGCCGCCCTCGGGGGTGCGAGTGGTCTCGGAGTTGGCCAGATTTTCCACCAGCAGCTCCGCGCGCATGCGCTGCGCCGCCATCCCGGAAGCGCTGATGGAGAGGACGGAGAACAGGCTCATGCGTTCTTCCCCGAATCGATGGCGGTTTGTACCGCGCCGATTTGCGCGTGCAGGAGACTGGAAGCGGCCTGGAAGCGTAGCGTGTTTTCGGCCAGCAGGCGCGCTTCGCGGTCGAGGCTCACGTTGTTGCCGTCGTTTCTTGTGGGCAAGCCCTGCACTTCGGCGACCTGCGGCGGACCCGCCAGTGCGCCCGAGAATTCGCCCTGAAAGTCGATGTCCTGCGTATGGTAGCCGGGGGTATCGGCGTTGGCGATGTTGGAGGCCACCACCTTCTGCCGGGCGCTCAACAGGTCCATGTAGCGTTCGAGTTGTCCGGCGATGCGATCCAGCATGCGGGGTGGCGGATGCACGCGGGAGGCCATAGAGAAGTGGTTTGGAATGAGTGCGGCGCGCGGCGGGGCGGCGACAGCATTTTGGCGCGCGGCGAAATCTTGGCGCTCAGAGGCGCCGCTTACTTCAGCGCCCGGTCGAAAAATTCCACCATCATCTCGTTCAACTGGTTCGACGCCGCACCCGTAACCCCGTGCGTTTTCTGCGGATAGAGCATGTACTCGAACTGTTTGCCGGCCAGTTGCAGGGCGCTCAGCAGTTGCAACGAGTTCTGGAACAGCACGTTGTCGTCTTCGAAATTGTGCACCAGCATCAGGCGCCCATTGAGGTTTCCGGCGCGGGGCGCGAGTGCGGTTTCGCGGTATCCCTCCGGGTTTTCACTGGGCAGGCCCATGTAGCGCTCGGTGTAGATGGTGTCGTAGTTCAGCCAGTTGGTGACCGGCGCGCCGGCAAAGCCCGCGCGGAAAACGTCCGGAGCGTTCAACATGGCATTGGCGGTCATGAATCCGCCGTAGCTCCAGCCGTGGATGCCGATGCGCTGCGGGTCGGCGAGCCCCAGCGAGATCAGGTATTTCACACCAGCCACCTGGTCCGCCAGCTCGTTCACGCCGAGGTGGTGATAAACCGGCGTCTCGAAGGCATGGCCGCGCCCCGAGCCGCCGCGGTTCTCGCATTGCCAGATGACGTACCCCCTTTGCGCGAGGACCTGATCGATATTGATCCCGGGCCATGCGTTGTGGATCGGCAGGCCCACATCGGGTCCGCCATAAACCGCGACGATCACCGGATATTTCTTCCCCGGCTGGAATCCGGCGGGCTTGATCAGCCGGCCGTACAGCGAGGTGCCGTCGGCGCCGGGGAACTGGACGATTTCGGTGGGCAGTACCTCGTATTCGTCGATGACCGCGCGGTCGGCTTCGCGGTAGACGCCCAGCTCGGCGCCGTCGCCCGAATGCAGGGTGGTGCGAGGCAGCGAGGTGAGGCTGGAAAAGGTGTCGAGGTAGTATTGGGCCGTCGGCCCCATGGAGATGGTGTGGGTGCCCGGTGCGGGGGAGAGCGCGCGCTTGCCGGCGCCGTTCAGGCCGATGCTGTAGAGATGGGTTTCGAGCGGCGCAGGCTCGGTCGAGGTATAGAAGACCCGCCCGGCGGCTTCGTCCACGCCGTTGATAGCGCGCACTTCCCATGCGCCGCGGGTGAGCTGCTTCACCTGTTTGCCGTCGTTCGAGTAGAGATAGATGTGGCGGAAGCCGTCGCGCTCGCTGGTCCACAGGAAGCGCTTGCCGTCCTTGAGAAAGTCGATATCGCCACGGAGGTTGATCCAATAGGGATCGGTCTGCTTGAAGACGGTCGAGTCCTCGCGCGATTCCACGTCGATCGAAAGCAGCTCGTCCCGGTTCTGCACGCGGTTCGTGCGCAGCACATAAACGGCGCGGGAATTGGGGAACCAGCCGGCGCGGGCGATGAGGTACTGCTCGCGCGTGTCGCCGACCCCCAGCCACCGCGTAGGGCCGCCCATCGCGGGGATCACTCCGAGGTGCACGTCGGCGTTGTTCTGCCCGGCTTGCGGATAGCGCTCCGGCTCGTAGATGGCATGGCGGTGCAGCAGGTCCTCGTGCGGGTATTCCTGCTCGCGGCTGACGTCGAACTGGAGATAGGCGATGGATCGGGAATCGGGCGACCACCAGAAGGCCGAGCCCAGGCTGAGCTCTTCGGGGTATACCCAGTCGAGGCCACCGTTGATCAGGGTGGGAGTACCGCTGGAGGTCAGGCGCCGCTCGCGATGCGTGGCCAGATCGATGACGTAGAGATCCGAGCCGCGGCGGAAGGCCACCATGCCGCCGTCCGGCGAAAGCTTGGGATCGATCTCCGCTACGGGCGTTTTGGTAAGCTGCTCCCACTTGCCGCTATCGACCCGGATGAGGAAGATGTCGCCGCCCGCGGTGTACAGCAGGCTCTTGCCATCGGCGGACCACTCCATTCCGCCGGTACGCGCGCGGCGGTTGGTCCAATCCATCGGCGCGCCGTCCGCAGGCGGAGGAACGGCGGCATCCAGGAGAGATTCGGTGGAAAGGATTTCACGCGAAGTGCGCGTGGCGGCATCGTACAGCATGAGGCTGTGGCCCTGGCGGAAAACGAATCGGCTCCCGTCGGGCGACCACGTCGCGGACACATACCCGCCTCTCCAGGCGGCCCTCCCGATCTGGCGCAACGTGTCCAGCGTAATCGGCTTTTTCTGCGCGAAGCCGCAGGAAAGGAAAAGCAGAAGCACCACAAATCTGGGCATTTGTAAAGATTGTAGCGAACCGCGGGCTATTCGACTTTATACGGCCGTCCCGCAGCCAGCCGGATCTCCACCTGTTTGCCGTAATAACGCACTTTGACGGTTTTGTTTTCGTCCGCCGTCAGGATGGCCCTCACCAGATTCCCCGCCCGCCATTCCATATCGACTCCGATCCCGCCGCGCGCCCGCAGGCCGGTGACTTTGCCGTCGGGCCACGCGCCGGGCAGCGCCGGCAGCAGATCGACGGTGCCGTTCTGGCTCTGGAGCAGCATCTCCGCGACCCCCGCCGCGGCCCCGAAATTGCCGTCGATCTGGAAGGGCGGACAGGCGTCGAACATGTTGGGATAGAGGCCCGCGTGCGCGGCCTTCCCCGGCCGCTTGTCGGATGCCGGCGCGATCAGGTTCTGGAGAATGCGGTAAGCGTGGTCGCCATCCAGGAAACGCGCCCACAGGTTGACCTTCCAGGCCAATGACCAGCCGGTCGCGCCGTCGCCGCGGAAAATCAGGGACTGGCGAGCGGCTTTGAAGAGGTCCGGTGTGGCCGGCGTGATCTCGTAGCCCGGATACACGGCCCAGAGGTGCGAGAGATGCCGGTGCTGGTTGTGCGGATCGTCCTTATCCTCGAGCCATTCCTGCAACTGGCCGTAGCGGCCGATGCGGTCGGGCGCGATGCGCGCGCGAAGACCGGTAAGCTGATCCCGGAGGGCCGCATCCACCTCCAGCACGCGGCTGGCTTCGATGACATCGCCGAACAGCGCGCGCACGATCTGGCGGTCCATGGCCGGCCCCATCACGAGGCCGCCTTCCTCAGGCGAATTGCTCGGGCCGGTGATGAGGTAGCCGGATTTGGGGTCCTGGACCAGCGTGTCCACGAAGAACAGCGCCGCGCCGCGCATCAGGGGATAAGCCGTTTCGCGGAGGAATTGGCGGTTGCCGGTGAAAAGGTAGTGCTCCCAGAGATGCGTCGAGAGCCAGGCGCCGCCGGTCTGCCAGATGCCGTGGTTCGAGGCATTGATCGGCGCGGTGCCGCGCCATAGGTCGAAATTGTGGTGCAGCACCCAGCCGCGGGCATTGTACTGCTCTTTAGCCGTGATCGCGCCGGATTGGGCCAGGTCCTTCAGCGCATCGAACAGCGGAAGCTGGCATTCGGAGACGTTGGTTTCCTCCGCCGGCCAATAGTTCATTTCGGTGTTGATGTTATCGGTGTACTTGCTGTCCCACGGCGGACGGTTGGATTCGTTCCAGATGCCCTGAAGATTGGCCGGCTGGCCGCCCGGGCGGCTGGAGGAAATGAGAAGGTAGCGGCCGTACTGGAAGAGCAGCGCGACCAGCGCGCGGTCGTTTCCCTGGGCGAAAGCGGCGATGCGCTCGTCGGTGGGCAGCGAGGCCGCGGAGGACGTGCCCAAATCGAGCGTGACGCGGCGGAAGAGGCGCTGGTAATCGGCCAGGTGCGCGGCGCGCAGCCGCGCATAGCCCTGGGTGCGCGCGGCGGCCAGCATGGCTTCGACCCGCGCGTGCGGATCGCCCGTGACGTCCCGGTAATTTTTGAAATTCGTGGCCGCGGCGAGGAGCAGCGTGACCCCTGAGGAATCGCGCAGCGTGGCCAGCCGCGCTTCGTAGCGGATGGCGCCATCCGGGATGCGGCCGGCCATTACCCCCGGACTGAGGGCGCCGGTGTGGGCATCCTTCAATTGCGCGGTGAAATGCGGCGGCGTGGGCTCGAGCCGCACCACGATCGCCTTCGCCGGATAGCTGGCGAACACCTCGCGCCGGTAGCGCACGCCATTTTGCGTGAATTCCACCGCGACGATGCCGGTATCGAGGTCGAGCGAGCGCTTGTAGCCGGTGACTTGGCCTTCCGGGAAATCGAGCAGCAGATCGCCGAGCGCCTGATAGGCCTTCTGGTGCAGCGGAACGCTCATGAACTCGCGCATCGCCAGGTCTTCGGCTGGGTTCTGCTTGCCGGCCCAGAGGAGGTCGCGGATCTGGCCCAGGTATCGGTACGCACCGGGATGGGCGTAGTTGTGCGGCTCACCGGTCCAGACGGTGCTTTCGTTGAACTGGATGCGCTCGTGCGCGGGATCCCCGAAGACCATGGCGCCCAAGCGGCCATTGCCCACGGGCAGCGCTTCTACCCACCCGCCGGCGGGCTGGCGGTACCACAAAGTCAGCGGCGATTGCGCTTGCGCGAGCGTGGCGGCAAGCAGCGCCAGGGCCAGCTTCACGGGACCGAGGCTACACTTTCACGGGGATCGGCGCCAGGTCGCGGCTCGCGATGACGCGGTCGATCATGCCGTATTCCACGGCTCCGTCCGGCTCCATGATGTAGTCCCGGTCCACGTCCTTGGAGATGCGGTCCACCGGCTGGCCCGTGGCGTCGGCCAGCATCTTGTTCAGGATTTCCCGCATGCGCAGGATCTCCCGGGCGTAGATGTCGATGTCCGCCGCCTGGCCCGCCAGCCCCTGCATCGAAGGCTGGTGGATCATAATGCGGGAATTCGGCAGGCTGAAACGCTTGCCCTTGGTCCCCTTGGCCAGCAGCACGGCCGCCATGGAAGCCGCCTGGCCCACGCAGATGGTCACGATATCCGGGCGAATGAACGCCATGGTATCGAGAATCGCCAGGCCGGCGGTGATGGAGCCGCCGGGCGAGTTGATGTAAATCGAAATATCCTTTTCGGGATCTTCGGCTTCCAGAAACAGCAGTTGGGCAATGATGAGGTTCGCGACCTGATCGTCGATGGGCGTTCCCAGAAAAATGATGTTCTCTTTGAGCAGCCGCGAGTAAATGTCGTATGCGCGTTCGCCCCTGGAGGTCTGCTCGACCACCATGGGGACGAGGACCGATTGTTCCATCCGTCCCTCCGGATTATTTGTTGTGGTGCTGCGAACTAAGCCCGCTTGGCGGCGACCGCGCGCTTGGCCTTGCGCTTATTGGCTTGCGCCAGGTTCTTCTTTTTGATCTCCAGCGCCTTGGCCAGGTCGGCGATCGTATTCCGCCCCAAATAATCCATGATACGCGAACGCAGGGCTACCCAGCTATCGTGCATGGAGCACGGCATATCGTCGGAGCATTCGGAAAGTCCGCTTGCGCACTGCTGATAAGGCGCCAGACCGTCCAGGGCTTCGACGATATCCAACAGCCGGATGTCCCCGGGATCGACCCGCAGAGCGAAGCCGCCGGTTGGGCCTTTGCTGGAACGGAGCAGGCCCTTGCGGGCAAGCTGCTGCAAGATCTTCGCCAAAAAATGAGCGGGAATATCTTCCTGCTCCGCAATATTCTTCACCATGGCGTACTTGCCCTCGGGCACCTGCGCCAGATGAACGAAAGCGCGAATAGCGTATTCGCTGGAACGAGAATAAATCATCCTGTACTCCCCCGCAGAAATCGGAGTAAAGCTACTTCGTTATCTTAAAATGTTTCCGAACCGGCGTGCAAGCAGCAAATTTCTTTTTTGATCGGGTTATGGGGCTTTGAGTGCACCGGCCCGCCGATTAGGACCTGGAATACCTGTTGGTATAGATGCCGGGCGACGTAAAAGGGATACAAGATAAAAGGAGGAGGACAGGATGTATCCGAGACAATTTGCCGCCGTCCTGGTGCTGGCGGCAACAACGGCTTGGGGACAGGCGAGTCCGGCCGGAACTCCGCCTGCCGGCCAACCGGCGGTGCGGGCCTCCGGAGATGCCGTGGTGCATGCGAAGCCCGACCAGGTGAAAATCGGCATTGGTGTGGTGACGCGCGCGGCCACGGCCCAGCAGGCGGCCTCCGAAAACGCCGCCCAGCTTCAAGCTGTGCTCGCGAAGTTGCATGCGGCGGTAGCCGGGAAGGGCGAGATCCAGACTTTAGGGTATTCGCTGACGCCGGTCTGGAATTATCCGCGCGACGGTAAGCCCTCAATCACCGGCTACACCGCCACGAACACGGTGGAAGTGACCAGCCGCGATCTGTCCGGCATCGGCCAATTGCTGGATGCGGCGGCGCAGGCGGGCGCCAACAACATCCAGGGCGTGCAATTCACACTTCAGAACGACGCGCCGGAGCGGGCGCAGGCGCTGCGCCAGGCCACGCTCGAAGCTCGCACCAACGCCGAAAGCATGGCCGCGGCGCTGGGGATGAGGTTGGGACCGGTGCTGCTGGTCGAGCAAGGCACCGCGGCGCCCATCCGCCCGGTGTTCCGGGCGGAGGCGATGGCCGCCCCGGGAGCGGCGCCTACACCCGTGGAACCGGGCACCATCGAGGTGCGGGCGACGGTGACAATGACGGTGGCGCTGGCAAAGTGAGCACGTTCAAGCCGCGACGAACGGTTCAGTGGCTTCTTCATGGCCGACGGTCGCGCTGCCCTACTGCACCTGGAAATCCATCCACTGGGTGGCGGAGCGGTACTTGTCTTTCGCGAGCTTGTCGGTGACGGTCACTTCCAGAACGTAATCGCCGGAGGCGATCTTCGGGCCCAGCCGCATGCTGCCGCCGCTCAACAAGTGTTTGAGGTCCGTCTGTCCGGCCAGCCCGATCTGCATGGGTCTGCCTGCGTATACCTGCTGGCCGTCGCGGAACAGATGCGTCTGGACTTCCAGATCGGGGGGCTTGCCGCCTTCCGCCTGCGCGTTCAAGATCTGATAGCCGTATAAGATAGCGGTCCCGGGCTTGAAGATGCGGACAGCCGCGCTGCCGTTGGTGTCTTCTCCCTGGGCCACCTGGCCTTCGGCATGCTCGGGCGGGGTCGTGGCGGCCGGTTGCCCCGGCTCGGCGGGGGTGGCCGG
>JAJYLS010000250.1 GCA_021787555.1 Acidobacteriota bacterium
GATCTCGAAATAGCGCGATCCCTGAAACTGCCGCACCAAGTCGCGGCTGGCCGAAGTGCCATCCTGGTCGTAAACCAGCGTCGGCACGTGATCCACGTCCAGACTGAGCGCATACCCATACAGCAGCAGCATCATCGCCGGCAGTGCCAGCGCCAGCCCCAGGCTCCGCGCATCGCGCGTGATATGGTGCAGCTCCTTGATCAAAATGGCGCGCAATCTCCGATAGCTCATAAGGTCCCATTCACCACGGATACACTGAGACACGGAGGAAAACCAAAGAGTGTTCTTTCTCCGTGCCTCCGTGTCTCCGTGTCTCCGTGGTCAATTTCATGCCGCTTTCTTTTCCTCTCTCTCGATCATCGCCACGAACACGTCTTCCATCGAGGGCTCGATCTGCTCCAGCCGCATCACCTCGATCCCTCTCTCCGCCAGTGCCGCGCGGACCCGCGCCGCGGTCTCCGGCTCATCCAGCGTCACGTGCAGCCCGCTGCCGAACACCGCCACGTCCTGCACGCCCGCGATCCCTTCGAGCGCCCGCATCGTCTCCAGCGGGTCCGTGGAATCCAGCCGCATCAGCGTGTGCCCGGTCAGCCCATTCTTCAGTTCCGCCGGAGTCCCCAGCGCGATCACTTTGCCGTTGTACATCAGCGCCAGCCGATTGCAGTATTCGGCTTCGTCCATGTAATGCGTGCTTACCAGAACCGTGTGCCCGGTTTCCGCCAGGTCGTGAATCAGGTGCCAGAACCCGCCGCGCGCGATGGGGTCCACCCCCGAGGTCGGCTCGTCCAGAAATAGCACCGGCGGGTCGTGCAGAATGGCGCACCCCAGCGCCAGTCGCTGCTTCCAACCGCCTGCCAGGTCGCGCGTCATCGCCCGCCGCCGCTCCGTCAGGTTCGCCATCCCCAGCACGTACTCCTTACGCTCGCCTCTCCGCTCCCGCGGCACGCCGTAGATGCCGCTGAAAAAATCGATGTTCTCCTCCACCGCCAAATCGTCGTACAGCGAGAACTTCTGCGACATGTACCCGATGTTCCGCCGGATCTCCTCCGGCTGCGTCGCCACGTCCAGCCCCGTGACCGCGCCGCGCCCCGCGCTCGGCGTCAGCAGCCCGCACAGCATCCGGATCGTCGTCGATTTCCCCGCGCCGTTCGGCCCCAGGAATCCGAAAATCTCGCCCTGCTCGATCCGCAGCGTCACGTGATCCACCGCCACGAACGATCCGAATTTCTTCACCAGGTTTTCGGTTTCCACGGCAATCATGTCCGCAGCGCTCCTTCCACCTCGTAAATCGTCTTGATGAACGCGCTCTCCAGGTTTGCCGCTTCCGTGCCTTCCTTCATGGCTTCCGGCGTTTCGCAGCGGATCAGCTTGCCCTTGTGCATCAGCCCCACGCGATTGCACCGCTCGGCCTCGTCCAGGTAAGCCGTCGTCATGAAAATCGTGATGCCGTCCTTAAGAAGCTGGTACAGAATGGTCCAGAAATCGCGGCGCGAAACCGGATCCACGCCGTTCGTCGGCTCGTCGAGAAACAGGATCCGCGGCCGGTGCAGCAGCGTGCACATCAGCGCCAGCTTCTGCTTCATTCCGCCCGAGAGCCTCCCCGCCTGCCGCGCGCGGAAGGGCTCCAGGCGCGTCATCTTCAGCAGGTCCTCGGCCAGCCTCCGCCGCTCCGCGCCCATAATGCCGAAAAGATCCGCGTAAAAATTCATGTTCTCTTCGACCGTCAGATCGCCGTACAGCCCGAACCGCTGCGCCATGTATCCGATCTGGTCTTTCACCGCTTGCGGCTCGCGCGCCACGTCGTGCCCCGCCACCCGTGCGCTCCCCGCGCTCGGCGCCATGAGCCCGCACAGCATCCGCAGCGTGGTCGTCTTACCCGCACCGTCCGGCCCCACCAACCCGAAAATCTCCCCCTGCGCCACCGACAAATCCAAATGGTCCACCGCGGTCAAATCCCCGAACCGCCGCGTCAACCCATGGGTTTCAATAATCGCCTCCATCACCGGTCCCCCACCCCCACTCCCCCACCCCCAACCCCCATCTGGATCTCCGCATCCGCCGGCATATTCACCTTCAGCTCGTGCTTCGGATTGGCAATCTCGATCTTGATCCGGTACACCAGCTTCACCCGCTCCTGCTCCGTCTGGATCTGCTTGGGCGTGAATTCCGCTTCCGATGAAATGAAGGTCACACGCCCGTCGTACACCTTCCCCGGATACGAATCCGTGGTCACCCGCGCCTTGGCTCCCAGCTTGATCTTTCCCAGGTCCGTCTCGTTCACGTAGCCGCGCAGCCAGGGATGGTCGATATCGCCCACCGTGACCACCGTCGTGCCGGGCGCCAGCACTTCGCCTACATCCGCCGCCTTCACCAGCACCACGCCGTCTACCGGCGAATACGCCACCGTATCGTCGAGCTGCGTTCCGACCAACTCCAGGCTCGCCTTGGCCCGCCCCATTTCCGCCCGCCGCGTGGCCAGCTCCTGCTCGCGCCGTTTCATCTCCAGCGTATTGGCCTCCGCCATTTTCAATGCCGCGCGCGCCCGCTCCACCTGGCTGGCCGCGGCTTCGATCTCTTCCGTCCGTGGCCCCTCCAGCACCAGCGCCTCGCGCTCGCGCGCCTGCTTCAACCCGGCATCTGCGGATTGGAAGTGGTCCCGGTACTGATCGAATTGCGCCGTCGAGATGTCGTCGTTCTTGTATAGCGTCTGCGCCCGGTCCCAATCCCGCTTCGCGCGGTCGTACTCCGATTGCGCTGCTTCCACCGCCGCCCGCGCCTCCTTTTTCTCCTGCGGCCGCGAGCCGTTCCGCAGCTCCAGAAGATGCGCTTCGCTCGCGCCCAAATCCGCCCTCCGCTGCTCGATGTCCGCCGCCACCGTGGCCTTCTGCCACGCCAGCGCGGTCTCCGCCTGCGCAAGCTGCATCTCCGCCGACGCGAGCCCCGCCGTTTCGCGGTTCCGCTGCGCCATCAGTTGATCCCGGTCCAGCCGCGCGATCTCCTGCCCTTTCCGCACCGGGTCGCCCTCGTCCACCGTGCGCTCGATCAGCCGCCCGGCGGTCTTGAACCCGATATCGACCTCCGTCAGCTCGATGTTTCCGGAAACCATCAGCCGGTCCCCCGGCTCCTTCCCGCGCATCCGCCAGGCGTAGACACCCACGCCGAGTCCCACAACAAGAAGTATGATTACGATCCGCGTCTTCATGCCTCGCTCCTAAGCTCTTAGCCAACAGCCAACAGCTAATAGCCAATAGCCTCCCGCGCCTTCCCCATCGCCTGGGCCAAATCGATCCTCGCCACGTTGTAGTTGTACAGCGCCGCCGTTTGGTTATCCCGTGCGCGCTCCAGCCTCGTCTGCGCGTCCGTCACCTCCAGGCTGTTCGTCACGCCCGCTTCGTACCGCCGCCGCGCCTGCGCCAGTTCCGCACCCGCCAGTTGCAGCCCTTCTTTGGCGACTTTCACTTCCTCGTCCGCCGAGCGCAGCGCGTCCAGCGCCAGGCGCACGTCCAGCTCCACCTGCTCCTTCAGATCGTTGGTTTGAATTTGCGCCGCGCGGTATTGCGATGCCGCCTCCCCCCGCCGCGCGTCCCGCCGCCCGCCGTCGAACAGCGGCACCCGCACGGATATGCCGTAAGTGCGCGTGGGCAGCGCGCTGTCGAAGCCCGTCCCGATCGTTCCGTAATCCGCGAACGCCATTACCGAGGGTAGCCGCTCCATTTTCGTCGCGCTCGCCGCCAGCCGTGCCGTCTGTTCCCGCCGTTCGCTCGCCTGCAAATCCGGCCGGTCCTTCAGTGCCCGCGCGCGCGCCTCTTCGAGCATCCGCGCGTCCACCGGCGTGTACTCCAGTTTGTCCGTCAGTTCCACTTCCGTGTCCAGCCGCAGGCCCATCGCGCGCAGCAGTTGCAAATGTGCGCTGCGCTGCTGGTTCCGCGCCACCAGCAGCCGCTGCCGGTCGTTGGCAAGCTGCACCCGCGCTCTCGTGATCTCGATCCCCGTCCCCGTGCCCGCCTGCTTCAGGTGCTCGGCTTGCCTCAGCACCGCCTGCGATAGCGTCACATTGGCTTCCGCCGTTGCCACGTCCGTGTCCGCCCGCACAGCCGCCATGTACGCCCGCGCCACCCGCGCCGCCACCTGCTCGGCACTCGCCGATTCGTCCGATCGCGCCGCCGCCACCCCCACCTTCGACGCCTGGAAGCGCCGGATCGAGCTGAAATCGAAAACGCTCTGCGTGCCCGTGACCCGCGCATCCAGCGTCGTGAACGGGCCTACCAGGTTCGGTAGGTAAAATCCCGGAATCGGCACGTGGATCGCCTCGGCGACTCCCATGGCTTGCAGGTTGACCGTCTGGTTGCGGTCCGTGAACGAGCTCTCCACATCCGGCAGCAGCGCCGCGCGCGCCTGCGCCGCCTGCTCCTGCGCTTGCTTGGTCGCTTCGCCCGCAAGCTGGACCTGCGTGCTGCCCTCCGGCGACGTCGCCAGCGCCACCGCCCGCTTCAAACTCAATTGCACCGGCGCCTGCGCTAACTCCTGCCCGGCTGCCACCCCGGCCACCAGCATCAATATCCATCCGGCTCTCATCCCCGCACCTCGCTCGTCTCCGTTACCGCCGCGCGGAATCCCGCCGCCGCAAATGTGATCAGCCGCTCGATCCGGCTGCGGAAATCCCCGCCCACCGGCGGCGGCACCAACGGCGATCCGCACATCGTGTGCGCCACCGCCCCAAACAGGTAATGCGCGCGCCACAGGAACTCCTCCTCCGGTACTTCCGGCACCGCCTTCCGTAAAATCGCCAGAAACCGCGTCGATACCTCGTGAAAATGTTTCTCAATCACTCCCCGTAGCAGCCCTTCCGCATAGATCCGTCCCATCAGCCGGATAAACTGCGGATGGTCCTCCGCCGGACCCGCAATCGGCAGAAGAAACGCGCCCATGATTTCCTCCACCGTGGCCTTCGGGTCCGCCGCGCAGCGCTCCAGCGCTGCCACCCGCTCCCGGTTTACCGGCCCGACCCTCCGGGCGACCAGTTCGTCCAGCAGATCTTCTTTAGAGCCGAAGTGATAGTGAATCGCCGCCAGATTCACCCCGGCTTCGGCGATGATGTGCCGCATCGAGGTGGCGCTGTACCCCTGTTCGGCGAACAACCGTTCCGCCGTCTCCAGTATCTTGTGTTTTGTGTCAAGCATTTGATTTAATCTATTGTTTGAATTATACGATTGAATGAGAAAATGTCAACAAGAAATTTCTGCTTACGGCCACTCCTTGATGAATCCAGCTCGCGGCACTCGAATTGCACCCACTTGGACGTAGAACCACGCCACTTCGGTGGTCCGGCAGACCAGGGAGTTGGAATCGATCATGTGGAAGCGCATTGGTGAAGCTTGGTGCAAGAGTATGCATCATCGTGCCACCTGGCCCGTGCACGGGCGCTATGTCTGTCCCCGGTGTCGCCGGGAGTTTCAGGTTTGCTGGGAGGGGTCGCCGGGCCGCCCTCCGCGCATCCGGCCGGAGCATCGCCAGGTGCGCTTGGGGCGCTCGCTGTAGCCCCAATGCCGCCTTTCGGCTAGGATGTTCTTCTGCGCCTCGGCATTCACACTTTCACGTCCGGCTCGCTGGAGAAGGCCGCGCTTCGCGCCGCCGAGTTGGGTGCCAACACTTTCCAGATCTTCTCCGCCAGCCCCCGCATGTGGCGCGCGCGTGACCTCCGCGCGGAAGAAATCAAGCTGCTGCGCGCCGCCCGCGAGCGCTTCGATCTCAATCCCCTCGCAGTACATGCCAACTACCTGATCAACCTCGCCTCAAACGAGCCGGAGATTCGCGCGAAATCCATTGCCGCTTTCCGCGGCGAGTTGCAGCGCGCGGTGGCCATCGGTGCCGAGTATCTGGTGCTTCACCCCGGCAGCTACCGCGGCCAGTCCGTCGAAGAGGGCATCGCCGCATTCGTTCTCGGGCTTCGCGACGCATGCCGCGGTGTCGCAACCGGCAGCCTTATGGTGCTGATCGAGAACACCGCCGGGGCCGGCGCGCAACTCGGCAGCCGCTTCGAAGAGCTGCAATCCATCCGCGACCTGGCCCGCGATCTCACGGACCTTTCCCTCGGCTACTGCCTCGATACCTGCCACCTGTTCGCCGCGGGCTTCAACATCGCCGCCGCCGAAGGCCTCCGCTCCACGCTGCGCAGTGCCGGAGAACTGCTCGGCTTTAACAATATCCGCCTCGTTCACGCCAACGATTCGCAAGCGCCGCTGGGTAAGCGCATCGACCGCCACGCCAACATCGGCGAGGGCCACATCGGCCGGGAAGGTTTTCATCGCCTTCTCCGGCATCCCAGGCTGCGCCGCGTCCCCTTCATACTGGAAACGCCTGCCAAAGAGGGTAACGATCGTCGCAACCTCGACACCTTGAAAGCCCTGGCTGTCATGCGCCTCACAACGGAACGTCAACTGATGAGCGAGGGATAGGCGCTCGGCGCCTGGTTTGATTCCGGCACGCCTCGAAGCGTGCACGAAGCCCAAAATGACGTGTACCTTATGACCAGTCTACGTCTCTCTCTTCTCGTTCTGAGCATTGCATTCGTTCCATCGTTCGCCGCCGCCGCCGGGCCAGCGGCAGTTTCGGGCCCTAATGGGCCAAATCTAATCCCGTCTATCCCCACCAAACCCCTGGACCGGACGAAGGCGTCCATCCGTGTGGATGTCAACATGGCCCTTGTACCGGTCATGGTCCTCGACCCGATGGGCCGTAATGTTCGCGGCTTGGCCCGCAAAAATTTCCGTGTCTTTGACGACGACCAGCAGCGGCCCATCGTTGCTTTCGGCGAGCAGGACGCCCCCGTTTCGGTCGGCCTGGTCTACGATTGCAGCCGCAGCATGATGCAAAAATTCAAGGTCGCCCGCGAGGCGCCTCGGGAGCTGTTCAACCAGCTCAATCCGGATGACGAGACGTCCCTCGTCACCATCTCCGATAAGCCGGAGCTCCGTCAGGAGTTCACTTCCGATTTCCCGGATATTAGCAATGCCCTGATGTTCACCGTCCCCCATGGCACCACCTCGCTGATCGACGGCGTTTACATGGCGTTGCAGCAGTTGAAACACGCCCATAAGCCGCGCAAGGCGTTGATCATCGTCTCCGACGGCGGCGACAATAACAGCCGGTACACGATGCGCGAGCTGAGCAATCTGGCCACTGAAGCCAATGCGCAGATCTTCGCCATCTGCCTTTACCAGAACCCCCAAACTCCCGAAGAAGAGAGTGGGCCGCAGCTCCTGAACAGGCTGGCTCGCGAATCCGGCGGTGTGAACTTTATGATCGGCAATCTCAAGGACATGCGCCGCGCGATGGGCGACATCGGCATCAGCCTGCACAACGAGTACGTGCTCGGATACTATCCTCCGATCAACTCCCCAGCCGGCAAGTACCGCAAGATCAAGGTGCAGCTTCTCGTGCCGGAAGGGCTTCCCAAGCTGAGCATCTTCGCCCGCTCCGGCTACTACGTTCCCGACCGCTAGCGCTTGGTCCGCCTCTGGCCTTTGATCTTCGCGCGCCCGGGCCTGAGAGTACTAGCTGAACTATAGGACCTCAGTCAAACCTTGATGATTGATCTGCACCGGCGGTCTTCGGCCGGCGAACGCCTGTCCGATGTGCAAAGATGCGACGCTCGCTTGGTATCTTGGCACAACTTGCAACATCGGTAACATTCTTTTCGTCCTCGGTCATGTCTCCGGGATTACCAACCTCCTGACGGCTGGCGCGCTGGTGGGATTGGCCACTATCAAACGGCAGATCAAGCACTGAGTAATTGGACAGCTTCACCAACGCCCGGAGGATTACCTCCGGGCGTTGGGTGTCTAAGGCTACGCCGTGCGCATGGCTTCGGACTTGTCGCCCGAAATGGCCGCCTGCGCGGCTGCCAGCCGGGCGATCGGCACGCGATACGGCGAGCAGCTTACGTAATTCATACCCACGCGATAGCAGAATTGCACGGAGCTGGGTTCGCCGCCGTGCTCGCCGCAGATACCCACTTCGAGATCGGGACGGGTCTTGCGACCGGCTTCCACACCCATCTGTACGAGTTTACCCACACCTTCCTGGTCGAGGACGGCGAAAGGGTCACTAGGCCAGATCTTGCGGTTTACGTAGTCGTTCTTGAAAGCCGTATAGTCGTCGCGCGAGATGCCCAGGGTGGTCTGGGTCAGGTCGTTGGTGCCGAAGCTGAAGAACTGGGCTTCCTTGGCCACTTCACCGGCGGTGATGGCGGCGCGCGGGATCTCGATCATGGTGCCCACCATGTACTCCAGATCCTGCATGCCGGCCTTGCCGAGAACTTCGTCGGCCACCTGGACTACGATCTTCTTCTGATTCTCCAGCTCCTTGACGCCGCCGATCAGCGGAATCATGACTTCGGGAATCACCTTCACGCCCTTCTTGGCCACCTGCACGGCGGCTTCGAAGATGGCGCGCGCCTGCATCTCGGTGATTTCGGGATAGGTGACGCCCAGGCGGCAGCCGCGGTGTCCGAGCATGGGGTTGAACTCGTGCAGCTCTTCCACGCGGTGCAGCAGTTCGGGCAATACGGTCTTCAGCGTCTTGACTTCCGCGCCGAAGCGCTCGTACTTGGCCGCCAGCTCGCGCTTCTTCTTGATATCGGCGTAGGGCAGGATGGCGATGTCCACCATCAGATCCTCGCGCTTGGGCAGAAACTCGTGCAGCGGCGGATCGAGCGTGCGGATCACCACCGGGTAGCCGTCCATGGCCTGGAACAGGCCGGCGAAATCCTTGCGCTGCATGGGGAGCAGCTTGGCCAGCGCCTTGCGCCGCGTCTTCTCGTCGCGCGCGAGGATCATGGCCTGCATGTGGGGGATGCGGTCCTCGGCGAAGAACATATGCTCGGTGCGGCAGAGGCCGATGCCCTGGGCGCCGAACTTGCGCGCGGCCTTGGCATCGCGCGGGATATCCGCATTGGCGCGCACGCCGAACTTGCCGCGGAACTCATCCGCCCAGCCCATGAACGTGGCGAGGATGCCGGAG
>JAJYLS010000251.1 GCA_021787555.1 Acidobacteriota bacterium
GGTCTCCTATAGCCATTTCATTGCGGAAGTGAAGGCCGAACGCCTCGATGACGTCCGCATCACGGAGCGGCGGTTAATCGGCACTTTCAACAAAAGCGCCCTCGCGAATCAGAAGGGCCCGCGGACGCCGCAGATCGAGTGCACCCGCATTCCCGGTCTTGACGTGACCGCCCTGGTGCGGCAACTGGATGCTCAAAAAGTGAAATACTCCGGCAGTATCCCGGCGCCCTCGTGGTGGTCCACCGTGCTGATTTCGTGGGGCCCGCTCCTGCTGCTATTCGTCATCTATGCAGTAGTCATGCGTCGCATGCAGCAGGGTGGAGGGCCCTTGAGCTTCGGAAGAAACCGGGCCAAAATCCACGACGAGTCCAGCCGCCTCGATACCCGCTTCAGCGACGTGGCCGGCGTGGAGGAAGCCAAAGGCGAGTTGGCTGAAATCATCGATTTTCTGAAGCAGCCCGGAAAATACCAGCAACTCGGCGGGCGCATCCCCAGGGGCGTCCTCCTTGTAGGCCCCCCGGGGACCGGCAAGACGCTGCTGGCGCGCGCGGTCGCAGGCGAGGCTGGCGTGCCATTCTTTTCCATCTCCGGCTCCGAGTTTGTCGAGATGTTCGTGGGGATCGGGGCTTCCCGCGTGCGCGATCTGTTCGAACAGGCCAAACTGCGCTCTCCCTGCATCATCTTCATTGACGAGTTGGACGCCATCGGCAAGAGCCGGGCGGCCGGCCCGGCCTTCTTGTCTAACGACGAACGCGAGCAGACGTTGAACCAGCTCCTGGTGGAAATGGACGGTTTCGACTCGTCCAAGGCGGTCATCATAATCGCGGCTACGAATACCCCGGAGGTGCTGGATCCGGCCTTGCTGCGGCCGGGGCGGTTCGACCGCCAGGTGGTGCTCGACCGCCCCGATTTGAAGGAGCGCCAAGCCATCCTGGAGGTGCACGCGCGCAAAGTCTCGATCGCGCCCAGCGTGAATCTGGAGAGCATCGCCGCGGAGACGCCGGGAATGGTCGGGGCGGACTTGGCGAACATCGTGAATGAGGCCGCCTTGAATGCCGCCCGCCGCAACGCCGGCCGTATTGAACAACGCGACCTGGAGCAGGCTGTAGACCGGGTCACCCTGGGCTTCGAGAAAAAGGGCCGGCTCATCAGCCGTGAGGAAAAACAACGCGTCGCTTATCACGAACTCGGTCACGCCCTGACCGCGCTATCCCGGCCGGATGCGGATCCGGTGCGGAGGGTGTCCATCATCCCCCGGTCGATCGGTGCGCTGGGCCACACGCTGCAACTGCCCACCAAGGACAAGTACCTGCTCACCCAACCGGAACTCGAAACGCGTATCGCGGTCTTGCTGGGCGGACGGGCATCGGAAGATGCCGTCTTTGACGGAGTCGTTTCCACCGGAGCGGGTGATGACCTCGAAAAGGCCTCCGAACTGGCACGGCAGATGGTGATGCGCTACGGAATGAGCAAGACACTGGGCAACCTGACGTACGGAATTTCCCATTCGTCGCGCTTCCTCAGGACGCCTTTCGCGCCGGAGGAGAAGAATTACAGCGAGCATACTTCCGAGCAGATCGACAAAGAGGTTCGTGGGATCATAGACCGCATCTACGCGAACGTTCGGGCTGTTCTCGGCGAACGGCGCGCGGACCTGGACCGCATCGCCGCCGTGCTGATTAGCAAGGAAACGCTGGAGCGCGAGGAACTCCAGAACCTTCTCCCGGCTCCGCAGACCGTCGGACCCGCGTGAAGAGCATCAATACTGGTCACTCTGGGAGCCCAGCAGAGATGGGACGGGCGCCGGCAGGGTAAACTGAACTGCAAACTGAACAGTGTTGTAAGTAACGATACCCAAAGTGTGGCCCTCTCCGTGCCTGCGGGGCAAGTACGGCCTTCCAGTTGCAGGTTTGAAACCTGGGTTTGTCACGCCGCGGCGTAATCGGGGCAGTCTGATCTGCCGCCTGGGCCGCGCGCGAATAGAATCAGGGAGGCGGCGGGATGCTCTATTCCTATCACTTCGCCCTGCTGCTGCTGGGTGCGTCCACAGTTGCGGGCTTCTTCGGGGCGTTGCTTGGGGTCGGCGGCGGCATCTTTATCGTCCCGGCTATGGTGCTGGGGTTCAACCTGCCCATGAAGATCGCCGTCGCCGCGAGTATTGTATCCGTTATCGCCACCTCGAATGCCGGTGGTTCCGCCTACGTCGATCAGCGGATCACCAATCTCAAGCTGGGGATGTTCCTTGAGATGTTCACAACCGCCGGCGCGCTCTCCGGAAGTGTGCTGGCGCTCTATCTGCGTGAGTCCGTCATGGCGCTGATCTTTGCCGTGATGCTGCTTTACATGGCCTATGCGGCATTTTCCACGCGCAATCTCGACGACCGCCGGATCGCTGCCGGCGAGTTCGCCAAAGCACAGCCCGACCGCCTCACCGGTTTCCTGTCGCTGGGCGGGACTTATCGCGACCTGGCCGCCGGCCGGGATGTCCGGTACGTGGTGAACGGATCCTTCATCGGAGCCGCCATTGCCTACGTCGCCGGAATCGCCTCCGGCCTGCTCGGAGTTGGCGGCGGCGTCCTCAAGGTCTCCGCCATGAACCGCTACATGAATGTGCCCATGAAGGTGGCGGTGGGCACCAGTAAGTTGATGATCGGTGTCACCGCGGCGGTCGGCTCAATTCTCTTCTTTATGGCGGGACTCATCCACTTCGTCGTGGTCGGCCCGGTCGCTCTCGGCACCACCATCGGGGCCACCGTGGGCACGACGGTTATGAACCGCTTACACAGCGTGGCTTTGAAATGGCTGTTCGCCGCGCTCATGCTCTATCTCGCGTACGGCATGCTGGTGCGCGGCCTAAACGCAGCCTTCCACATTCACATTCCGAACTTCGGTTGAACCGGTCGAGGAGCAAATGCCACAGCGGAAGGAAGTAGAAACCGAACAGCCAAAGACCTCGACAGAAGAGAACGTCTATGCCGGCGTGTACCGCGTGCTGCTGGCAGGCATGCTGGTCAGTTCCGTGCTGTTTGCCATCGGAATTGCCCTGGCCCTTCTGCATCCGGCGTTTTTCCCGCTTACCGCAAAGTGGGTGCGCGGGCATTACCATGCCCTCTGGGTCCTTCACGGCATCATTCGCGGGAACCCGCTGGCGCTCATGATGGCGGCTACCGTCTTGCTGATTCTCACGCCAGTGGCCCGCGTGGTGACCTCGATTTACGCGTTCGCGGTCGACCGGGACTGGAAATATGTCGCCATCACAAGCATCGTACTGCTGATCATGATCGCGACGGCGGTCGCCGGCTGGCTGGGATTGAGGTAGCCAAACTCCTTAACTCCCGACTCCTGACTCCCAACTCCTGACTCCTGACTCCTCACCACCTACTCCTCCACTCCCATCTCCGCCAGCCGCACCATCGTCCGCACAGGCACGCCCGTCGGCCCTTTCGCCATAAACGGCTTCGCGTCGTCCAGCCACGCCGTCCCCGCGATGTCCAGATGCACCCATGGCGTGTCCTCCGCGAATTCCTTCAGAAACATCGCCGCCGTGATCGCTCCGCCCCATCGCCCGCCAACGTTCGGAATATCCGCAAAAGCGCTCTTGAGGTACTCCTTATAATCCTCTTCCAGCGGCATGGGCCACATGCGCTCACCCTCTGCCTTCGCCGCCGCCAGCACACGGTCCCGCAGCCCGTCGTCGCTCGCGAATAACCCGACGTTGTAATGCCCCAGCGCCACCACGATCGCGCCCGTCAGCGTCGCCGCGTCCACCAGGTGCGTGCAGCCCTGCTTCCGCGCGTACGCCATCGCGTCCGCCAGAATCAGCCGCCCTTCCGCATCGGTGTTGATCACCTCCACCGTCTTCCCCGACATCGCCGTCACGATGTCCCCCGGCCTTTGCGCCCTGGCCCCCGGCATATTCTCCACGCATGGCACGAACGCCGTCACCCTCGTCGCCGGCTTCAGTTGCGCGATGGCCCGCATCGCGCCCATCATCGCCGCTCCGCCCGACATGTCGTACTTCATCTTCTCCATGCCCTCGGACGGCTTGATCGAAATCCCGCCCGAGTCGAACGTCACGCCCTTCCCCACCAACCCCAGGTGTGCATTGCCCTTGGCCTCCACCGGCTTGTACCGGATCACGATCAGCGCCGGCGGTTCCGCGCTGCCCTGCGCCACCCCCAGCAGCGCGCCCATCCCCAGCTTCTCCATCTCCGCCTGTTCCAGTACTTCGCACTCCAGCCCGAGCTCGCCCGCCATCTGCCGCGCCGCTTGGGCCATCTTCATCGGCGTCATGCGGTTCGCCGGCTCGTTCGCCAGCTCGCGCGCAAAATTCTGCGCTTCGCCCATGATCCGCCCACGCTCCATGGCTTCCTCGAGCCCGTTCGCTTTGCCTGCGGGTGCCACCGCGAACGCTTCCACGTTCTTTTTGTCGTTCCCGGTCTTCAGCCGGTCCGGTTCGAATCCTCCCAGAATCGCGCCTTCTACCGCGGCGCAGGCTTCCTCCGCGCCGCCTTCCAGCGCCAGCACGATCCGCTTCACCGATCTCGCTTTCAGGTACCGCACCGCCGCGCCCACCAGCTTGCGCAATTCCGCCGTGTCGAATTTTCCCGCTTTCCCCGCGCCCGCCAGCAGCACGCGTTTCGCGGCCATGCCCGCCGGATGGTGCAGCAGCGTGAACTCCAGCGGCTTGCCCGTAATTTCCCCGGTTTCGATCAGTTCGCCCGCGCCGAATCGTTCCTCCTTGCGCCCTTCAAAAACCGGTATAATCAGCGCGTCCGCCTCGACTCTGTCTAGTGGCTTCCTTTGGATCGTAAGTTGCATCATCTCGATTGTTCCAAGCCGTATGCGTGGCCGCAAGTTTTTCAATAGCACCGCTGAAATATTCCACGCCGATTCCAAATTTGGAATTTTCGGCGGGCCTCTCCCGCCGTTCATCGCAAGTGCACGTATGTCCCTGTTTTTGCAGGCGGCTGCGGAAAAAACTATGGTACACTGAAACCGCAGTTAGCTGGGAGGAGCTTGTC
The DNA here is from genome assembly GCA_021787555.1 of Acidobacteriota bacterium. Lineage (GTDB taxonomy): Bacteria > Acidobacteriota > Terriglobia > Bryobacterales > Bryobacteraceae > JAJYLS01. The sequence goes on from JAJYLS010000251.1 coordinate 5,025, forward strand.
CAAAAGCTGTAACGGCGTGACCCAAAATAACGTCCAATAGCTGTGAACAGCGCCCGACCCCGGGTGGTGGATAACAATGGCTGACCTGTCGCAACCCAATAATTCGTTTCTCCCCGACGATCATCTATCGCGCCTCCTGGTCTCCGAAGTGGAAGCACCGTGGTGGCAATCGTTCATCCGCAACGTCAAGGAAACCCTCAATCCGCCCAAACTGCCGCCCCTGGAAGTTACCTCCAAGCCGGTCGCCGTTAAGGATATCTGGGGCCTGTATGGCCGCCAGAAGAAGTCTTTCGCGATGTCCGTGGCATTTCAGGTCGCGGTGATCACTTTAGCCGCGTTGTTATCCTTGACCAAGCCGGTGCAGAATGCCGCCAAGTCGGTCGCCACCTTGATCATGCCGGTCGACATTGCACCGTATCAACCCAAGATGGCCCCCAGGGACAAACCCATGGGTGGCGGCGGTGGCGGCGGCGACCGTTCTCCGCTCCCCGCGGCCAAAGGCCGGCTCCCTAAGGCGTCGCTGAAGCAGTTCACTCCGCCCATGGAAGTCGTCAACAACCCGAATCCCAAGCTGACCATGGATCCCAGCATCATCGCTCCCCCGGATGTCCCCCTGCCGCAGGTCAACATGCCCAATTACGGCGATCCGCTGGCCAAGCTCGGCCCGCTCTCCAACGGCCCCGGTTCGGGCGGCGGCATCGGGTCCGGTAAGGGTGGCGGCGTCGGTTCCGGTAAAGGCGGCGGTTTCGGCCCCGGCGAAGGCGGCGGCGTAGGCGGTGGCGTGTTCCGCGTCGGCGGCGGCGTCTCGGCCCCGGTCCTGCTTTACAAGAAGGAGCCCGAGTACTCCGAAGAAGCCCGCAAAGCCAAGTACCAGGGTACCGTCCTGCTCTATATTGAGGTCGATCCCAGCGGCCGCGCCACCAACATCCGCGTGGCTCGCAGTCTCGGGTTGGGCCTCGACGAGAAGGCCATCGAAGCCGTCAAGCAGTGGAAGTTCAAGCCGGGCTACAAGGACGGCCGCCCCGTCACCGTGGCGGCCACCATCGAAGTCAATTTCCGGCTTCTGTAGACTCGAAAACCGGCGGTCGGCCGCCGGCTTTTTCGGGTAAGTCTTTTGTTTAGAGTGAAACTTCCGGCGGCCGGGCGCCGGTTTGGCTTCGTTTTTCATCCCGCGTGCTGGAGCATTGCTCCCGAGATCTGCGGCACATGCACCCCCTGCTGCCGCAGCGATTCTTCCATCGCCCGCGCGTAGATGTCGATGAACTTGCGCGAGTAGCGCAGCATCCCCATGCGGCGCAGCCGGTTCATCTGAAACGTCACGATCTCGCGCGACGTGCCCACGTATTCCGCGATGGTGTGGTGCGTCAGCGACGCCAGCCGCGTCGAGCCGTCCGGCATCGGCACCCCCAGAATCCCCGCCAACTGCACCAGCGCCAGCATCACGCGCTCGGGGGTCTTGTAGACCGCCATGCTCTCGATGCGGTCCTGTAGCTCGATGCACTGCCGCACCAGGTACTGGGAAAGCGCAATCCCCAGCCGCGGCTCGGCTTCGATGTGCTGCTCGATCTCGCTCCGCGTCCAGGACATCACGCTCACGTTGTCCAGCGCCATGGCGGTTTCCTGGCGTGCCGGCGTCCCGATCAGCGCGGCCTCCCCAAACAGCCCCTCCGAGGAGACGATTCGCGCGATCATCTGCCCTCCATCGTCCGAGGCGGCGCTGATCTTCACCCGGCCCAGAATCACCACGTACAGGCTGTCCGACGGCTGCTGCGGATCGTAGATGATCCGCCGCCTGGCGAATTCCTGCACCGGCTTGCGCGGCAGGTAGGTCAACGGATCTTCCATCGAGAACAGCGTCTTTGATGTTCGCTGCATACCGACTTCCCTTCACTTTGCGAATATCTTATGTCCAAGATTACCGCCACCGTTCACCGCCGTCATCCCCTATTTATATGATAAACGCGGAGAACGTGCGCAGGCTCACAGCCAGCCGCATCCGGCGCCGCGAGGGATTACATGCTAAACTACCCTTTTCCGCATACAGAATAATGCTGCTGGCCAGAGAATTCGTCGCCTATATTTCGCGCCAACTCGTCAAGAGACTGACTCCCGGTACGATCGAAACCTCCGCGCCCGACGCCGTCGCGGAAAAGATCGCCGTGGTCATCACCGAAGAACTGGAGGTCGAGGACCGGCTGAACGACGAAGTCCGCGACCTGCTCAGCCAGTACAGCGAATACATGCGCCGCGAGGGCGTCAGCTACCAGGAGATGTTCCGCAAAATCAAGAACACCCTGGTCCAGCAGCGCAAGGTGATCCGCGCCGCCGGCCGCGACACGGGCGACGCCATGAAGCTCTCCCGCGACAAGGTCACCGACATCTCGCACAAGCTGGTCGAAATGTTGCGCAAGAGTCGCGAATTGCGACTCAAGCACAAGGACACCAACACCGTCCGCCTGGAGATTGTACGCGCCATGACCGAGCTTCTGGTGGCCGAGGAAAAAGTGGACCGCACCGCCAGGCAAAAAATTCGCTCCCAGAAGCGCGAGATCCCCGAAGGCACCGAGGAGTGGGACCTGCTGCACAAGCGCTACTACTCGGAAGAGCTTAAAAAGCTGGGTATCGACCTGGCGAAGTAGGGCCGCCCGCTACCCGATTACCAGCAGCAGGTCCTTCGCCTCGACGTGCTGGCCCGGCTGCACCAGCATCTGCGTGATCGTCCCACCCACGGGCGCGTACACCGTGCTCTGCATCTTCATGGCTTCCATCACCAGCAGCCGGTCGCCCTTTTCCACGCGCTGGTTCAGCTCGACTGCCACGGTTGACACCACCCCGGGAATGGGCGCGCCGATCTGCCCCGGCTGTGCCGGATCGGCTTTCGGCTTGGCCTGCTCTTTGACCTCCAGATTGCGGTCGCGCACCGTGACCTCGCGCGGCTGCCCGTTCAGCTCGAAGTAGACCGTGCGGGTGCCCCCGGGATGCGGCTCGCCCACTGTCTGGAACTTGATCGCCAGGTTCTTGCCCGGCTCCAGTTCGACCGTGATATCGTCGCCGCGCTGCATGCCGTAATAGAACTGCGGCGTGGGCAGCACGTCGACATCGCCGTAGGTTTGCTTCGCGCGCGCGAATTTCACGAACACATCGGGGTACATCAGGTAGCTGAGCACTTCATCGCGCACGGTCTGGCGGCCGATCTTCTTTTCGAGCGCCCCGGCGGTCTCGTCCAGATCGATCTTCGGCAGACTGGCGCCCGGGCGCCCCTTGCGCGGCTTCTCGCCGCGCAGGATGATCTGCTGGATCTCCTTCGGCCAGCCTCCCGGCGGCACGCCCAGCGATCCCATGAACATATCGATCACCGAAGCCGGCAGCGTCAGGTTGTGGTCCGGCGTGAGCCGCGCGAACTGCCGCGCGGTCATGTTGTGGTTCACCAGGAAAAGAGCCATGTCGCCGACCACCTTGCTCGACGGCGTCACCTTCACGATGTCCCCGAACAGCATGTTCACGTCCGCGTACGTGTGGGCGATCTCGTGCCAGCGCGCGCCCAGCCCCATGGCTTCCGCCTGCGCCTTGAGATTCGTGTACTGGCCGCCGGGCATTTCGTGCAGATACACCTCGGCCGTGCCGGATTTCGGGCCGGTGTCGAACGGCGCGTAGAACTCGCGCACCACTTCCCAATAATCCGCGCAGCCGTCGAGCGCCTCCAGACACACACCCGTGGCGCGGCGGGTGTGCTCGAGCGCGGCCACGATGGAATTCAGATTGGGCTGGCTGGTCTGGCCGCTCATCGAGGCCACCGCGCCATCCGCGATGTCCACGCCGGCATCGGCCGCTTTCAGAATGGAAGAGGCGTTGATGCCGCTGGTATCGTGCGTGTGGAAATGGATGGGAATCCCGATCTCCTGCTTCAGCGCC
>JAJYLS010000252.1 GCA_021787555.1 Acidobacteriota bacterium
GTTGACGAATTCGGGAAGATTCACGGCGCGGTTCGAGGCGGTAGTGTTATCCACCAGGATGGCCGGGCTGTCCTGGCCGTCGGGATCGATGTGGGTCAGGTACATCTGCGTGTACGGTGAGCGCGCCTTGGAGGAGAAAACCAGCCACCGGCCGTTTGGCGAAAAGCTATGCCACGAGTTCATCAGCGGTGTGTTGGCGCGCAACCGGCGGGCCTGGCCTCCCGCGGCGGGCACGATGTACAACTGGCTGTCGGGGCGCATCAGCAGGCCGTTGCGGGATTGGACGAAGACGATCCAGCGGCCGTCCGGAGAGATTTTGGGAAACGAGTTGCTCATGCCGTTGTGCGAGGCGCCTGCAATCGGCTCGGCCACCCCCCCGCGGCCGCCGTTGAAAGGAATCCGGCAGAGGTCGTACTGCACCGGCAATTCGTTGGGATCGCCGGCGAATTGGGCCAGCGGCAGACCGGGCGGATCGGGATCGCGGGCACGCGCGCGGGCGAAGACCAGGTACCGTCCGTCGGGGCTCCACACCGCGCCCATTTGCACGTAGCGCGGATCGTCGGCGCCGGGCAGCGGTTGGAGGATGCCGGTGGTCCGGCTGTACCACGCCAGGATGCCGCGCGTGGGATAGAAGACCTGAAGGAATCGGTAGTCCTTGAAATTGGCGACGTAATAATTGCTGGGTGGGTTGGCCGGGCCGGAGACCTGAAGCGGATTGATGGTGGTGACCACATAGCGGCCATGCGGCGAGACGCGCGACATGAAGCCCACGCGCACGCTGCCCTTGAGCGCGCCCGCGGCTGTGCGCCACTGGACCACGTCCTGCTCGCGTACGGAGATTTCCTGCGCGACGCGCGCCAGAATGTACAGGCCGCGATTGCTTTGGAGGCCGTCGAGGTCCATGCCCATGGTTTTGCCGTCGGCGGAGAAGGAATGGCAGTTGGCGCAGACGGGGAGGTCCTGCATGACGACGCGGCTGGCGGGCTGCGAGAGGTCGCGGATGCGCCACGCGACCAGCGGGATCGCGGAGGCGGCCAGCGGCTTGATCACCCCGCGCTCCAACTCGGAGGGCATCAGCGGCACATCGCGGTAGAAGATGGGCGCGCCGGCGGGATCGCGCGAGGTTTGGATGTGAATGATGGCGCGCGCGGAGCGGTTGCTGATAGTGACCGTAGCGGGCGCGGCGGCCGAGTGCTGCTTGATGGCGTTCCAGGTGGCGCTGTCGGGGCGCCAGGAGTGAGCGGCGGCCAGTTGCGGGGAGAGCTTGGGCGGGCGGTTGGTATCGGCCACGCAATCGGGATCGATGGGGCCGATGGCCAGCGGCGGACCTTTGGAGACGGCGTGAATGGCCGGCGCGCCATCGCCGAAGCTGATCGCGATGCGCCAGGTCAAGACGGCTTTGTTGGAATCGTGCCAGAGAAAGGTGGGTGCGGTGATTTCTGGGGGAAAGATGGACCCGTCCTGCGGATAATCGATGGTGATGGCCGGAGGCGGCTGAGCGGCGATGATCGCAATGCTGAGAATAGCGATTCCGGATAACGCAATACCCAGGGCCCGAGGCATTGCCTTCAGAGTATCAGATTGGATTACGCGTGATTAAATGGGCTTGAATCCGTTCAGTCTCCGGTTCCGTACCAGGCCCAGCGCGCTTTCCAGTCGCCTGGGAAAGCTCTGCGCCACTTGTTGACGGTAGCCCAACACTCCTCGGCGGGTCTGTCGAGGTTGACGTAGAAGTTCTGCTTCCTTTGCAAGAAAGCGGGAAACCGCTTGCGCACAAGTGGTGTTTTGGCGCTAACTCGTTTGTTTCCTTCTGAAAGCCGCTTGCGCGCAAGCAGTTTGGCTTCGTTTTTCAAATTCCCGCCAGGCGGATGAAGAGGCCGGCCAGCGCGCCGCCGATCAGCGGCCCGAAGACCGGAATCGGCGCGTAGCTCCAGTTGGCGTCGCGCTTTTTGCTGATGGGCAGCAGTGCATGGGCGATGCGCGGGCCGAGGTCGCGGGCGGGGTTGATGGCGTAGCCGGTAGTGCCGCCGAGGGAGAGGCCGATGGACCAGACCACCATCGAAACCAGGTAGGGGCCGAGACCGGCTGCGGGTCCGGTGGCGGAAACCGCTTTCGAGGCGATGGCGCCGGCCACCAGAACCAGCACAAATGTGCCGATGATTTCGCTGAGCAGGTTGGCCGCCGGCCAGCGGATTGCGGGTGCGGTGCAGAAACAGGCGAGCTTGGCGTCGGGATCGTCGCTGGCGCGCCAGTGCGGCAGGTAGTGCAGCCAGACCAGCACCGCACCGCCGATGCCGCCGAGCATTTGCGCCGCGATGTACGGGCCGAGCTTGGCGAAATTGCCGGTCGAGATGGCCACGCCGAGCGTGAATGCGGGGTTGATGTGCGCATCGGGGCTGCCGCAGGCGAGCGCCGTGAAGATGCCGCACATCACCGCAAAGGCCCATCCGGCGGCGATAGCCGTCCAGCCGGCGCCTTCGCCTTTGCTGCGCTTGAGGAGAACGTTGGCGACCACGCCGTTGCCCATGAGGACGAGAATCATGGTTCCCATGAATTCGCCGAAAAAGGGGGAAGACATAGTAATCAGTTTACAGTTGTCACTCTTCAGTGATCTCGGCAACTGACAACTGAGCACTGAAAACTGATAACTTCATTATTTGGGGCCCAAAATCTGGCGGATCGTGGGGGCCGCGTTCGTGGGGATGCTGGGATTCGGCGCGGTCATCCCGATGCTGCCTGTTTATCTTCACGAGCAGAAGGGCGCGTCGACGTTCCTCACCGGCGTACTCATCGGAATTTCGTCTGCTTTCGCGCTGCTGGGGCGGCTGTTCGCGGGAAACGCGGCGGACCGCAAGGGGCGCCGCATCACGCTGCTGGTGGGGATGGGGTTCTGCGCCGGAGCGGGCATCCTCTATCTGCCGGTGTTCGGGCTCTGGGGCGTGACGCCGGGGCGCGTGCTGCATGGCTTGGGCGAAGGCTTCTTCGTCACCGCGGCGGTGGCGTGGGTGGTCGATCTCGCGCCGGAGGACCGGCGCGCGCAGGCGCTCGGCTTTCTCTCTTCCGGATTGTGGGGCGGAGTTTCGGTGGGTCCGGCCATCGGCCAGGCGCTGGGATCCATGGCGCGCGTCGCGGGATTTCTGACGGCGTCTTCCCTCGCGGTTATCGCGATCATCGGCGCGACGCACGAGGACGCGCGCCCGCACGAACATGTCAAGACGCGCTGGCTGCCACGGCCGGTGGTGCTGCCGGGAATGATCCTGGGGCTGGGGACGGTGGCGTACGCGGTCATGTCGAGCTTCCTGATCCTGCTGCTGCGCGAGCGCGGCCATCACACGGAATGGGCGTTTTCGGCGTTCGCCTTCGCGGTGCTGTTCGGGCGGGCGGCCTTCGGCTCGCTGCCGGACCGCTTGGGGCCGCGCCTGAGCCTGTACGCCGGCTACGTGTTTCTGGCGATCGGGCTGGCGGCCATCGCCATGGTGCACGCCAGCATGATCGATCTGCCGGCTGCGCTGCTGGTGGGGCTGGGATATTCGTTCCCCTGGCCGGCGCTGGCGTCAGTGGTGGTGAGCCGCGTCGAGGCGTCCGAGCGCGCGCTGGCGCTGGGCGCGCTCACCGCGTTCTACGATCTGTTCCTCGCGGGTAGCTCGGCGGTGGCCGGGCTGATCGCCGGGCGGTGGGGCCTCGCGTCGGTGTTCTGGATGGCGGTGATTTCGATCGGCGGTGCGGCGGCGGTGGTGGCGATCACGGGGATTGGCGCGCGCTGGCGCGTCACCGAAGACGCTACGGTGACGTCCGGTTATCGCTCACCCGCCGATATTGCGGAAGCTTCTGGCGAGTAGTCGTGCGCCACTGGTCGAGCGGCGGCGCGCCGCGCTGCTGGAAGAAACGGTGCAGGTCCTGGCGCAGCGCGGCGATCTGCTTCTTCTGGTGGGGATCGTCGATCGCGTTATGCTTTTCGCCGGGATCGGATTCGAGATCGTATAATTCCGAAGGCCATTCGGAAGTGCGTTCGATGTACTTCATGTTCTCGGTGCGGATGCCGCGCACGTACTCGTATTCGAAGTAGAGGCGATTGCGCCACGCGGGCGACTGGCCGCGGAGGAAGGCCGCGTAGCTCCGGCCGGGGCGCTTCTCGTTATCGTGCGGCGCGGCGATTCCCAGGTAGTCCAGGATGGTGGGAAAGAAATCGTAGTTGGACACCATCGGGTCGATGACCTTGCCCTCGGCGATGCGGCCGGGGAAGCTCCAGATGAGCGGGATGTGGAGCGATTCCTCGTACATGTTCAGGGGAACGGTGCCGTTGCCCTTGCCCCAGACGCCGTGGTGGCCGGCGTTCCAGCCTTGGTCGGCGGTGAAGATGACCAGCGTGTTGTCGCGGACGCCGTGCTTTTCCAGCCGGTCGAGGATGCGGCCGAGGTTGTAATCCATGCCGGTGATGAGCGCGGAATAGCCGAGCTTGGCGGCGGGGTTGTCGTGCATCTTGGCGAGTCCCGTGTTTTGCCAGGGATTCATGGGCGTGTTGGGGAAACACGGGAACGTGGAGTGGGCGTAGGGCTCGCGGTATTGCTCCGGCGCGTAATCGTAGGGCGTGTGCGGGGCGTAGAAGGGGACCTGGAGGAAGAAGGGGCGGTCGTGGTGCTGGTCGAGGAACTCGACGGCGAAGTCGCCGACGGCGTCGGTTTTGAAGCCCTGGTATTTGAGCGGCTGGCCGTTCTTGACGAACTGAGGGTTGCGGTAAGTGCCGCCGCCACCGGGGACGGTTGCCCAGAAGGTGAAGCCGGCCTGCGCTTTTTCGTCCTCGCCCATGTGCCACTTGCCGCACATGCCCATGGTGTAGCCGGCGCGGGCGATCACTTCCGAGTAGGTGGTGTGGCTGGCCAGGAAACGGTGCGAGGCGGGACCGGTGGAATCCTCGGGCATCAGCCAGTCCTGCACGCCGTGCTGCGAGGGGATCAGGCCGGTGAGATAGGTCATGCGGCTGGGCGAGCACACCGGTGTGCAGGAGAAGGCGCGGGTGAAACGCGTGCCGGAAGCGGCCAGGCGCTCGAGGTTGGGCGTGTGGAGGCTGGAGCAGCCGTATGGGCTGGAAGCCCACGCGCCGTGGTCGTCGGTCATGACGAAGACCACGTTGGGCGGCCGCTCCCGGCCACGCAGAAGCGGCGATGCGGCCAGGGCGGCGGAGAGAAATTGGCGGCGGTGGAGAGGCATAAGCTGTCAGCTATCAGCTTTCAGCTTAGTACAGCCGCGCCAAGCGATTCAGGACCAGGACAACAACAACCGCTTGATGCCGGAACGCGGCGGCTCCATCGTCGCAGTCGTTCCTGTGTGCCGGGTGACCAACTGGGCGGCGTGTTTGTGAAGGTGCGAACCCCCGTCCAGGAACCGGCCCTCACTGTAAGCGGCATTCAGTTCCGTGGAGTAGTCCGGGATGAGCGCGTAAATCGGGTAACCGATGGCCTTCTCCAGATCTCGCGCGCTCATGGCCAAGGTTTTGGAGACGCGATTGATCACCACGTGCACGCGGTCCCTGCTGAAACCTAGTTCCAGGAGCTTTTTCAGCACCCGGACGGCATCATGAAGGGCGGGTAATTCGCTCGTACTGACCAGGAACACCTCGTTGATCTCGGCAAGCACGTTCATGGAGGCGGCGTCGAGCTTTCCCAGATCCACCACGACCCAGCGGTAGAACGGCCGGACAAAGCGCAGCACGTGTCGCACGCGTTCGCCGTTGACTTCTTCGCCGAAGCGCGCCGAGCCGGGTGACTGCGCCAGATCGATGCCTGCCTTGCTATGGCACACCACACCCTTCCACAGGCTGTCGTCCAACCGGTGCAGGTTCCTCGCGGCATCGAGGATGGTATGGGAAGAGTTGGCGCTCAGGAGAAAACCGGCCGACGCGGAACTGGCATCCAGATCCGCCACCAGCACCTCCTCGTCGGTGCGGTGTCTTAGTTCTACCGCCATATGGCAGGCCAGAGTGGTGGCGCCGACTCCCCCCTTAGCCGCTAACACTCCCAGTAGCGTCGCCTTCCCGGATTTGGATTTGACCTCCTCCGAAGACCTGCCCTGCCGGATTACCGCATAGCGCAACGCCCGCAGCAGCGTGTCGGCGGTCAGGCATCCTTTCACCAGGTAATCCTGGGCACCGTTTTGCACGGCGTCCGCCGCCACCCTCTCGTCGTCCAGACCGGTGATGACCACGATGGGGATTTCCGGAGCATGCGCCCGAATGGCGCGGAAGGTTTCCAGACCTTGGGAATCGGGCAGGGAGAGGTCCGTCAGAACCACGTCGATGGAACTGCGCGCCAGGGCTTCCAGCGCAGCCAGCAGGCTGTCTACACAAATGACTTCAAACGTCAGGTTTTCCGCTTCAGACAACATCTCCCGCACCAGGCGCGCATCGCCCGGATTGTCTTCGACTAGCAATACCCTCAAAGGGCTCGACATGGGTCTCTCCTTTCCAGATCTCGCTGGGAAGCCGCACGATCTGGAACCAGAACTCGCTGATCGACTTGACGACGTGTTCGAACTGCTCGAGGTCGACGGGCTTCGTAATGAAACAGTTGGCATGCAGATCGTACATGCGCAGGACGTCCTCCTCAGCGCGGGAGGTCGTCAGAACCACTACCGGGATGCGGCGCAGCGATTCGTCCTTCTTGATTTCCGCCAGGACCTGGCGCCCGTCCACTTTCGGCAGATTGAGATCCAGCAAAACGAGGTCGGGCCGCGGCGCATCCTGGAAAGGCCCTTCCCCGCGGAGGAACGCCAGGGCCTCCTCACCATCTGTGGCAACGCTGAGGTTGTTCGTCACCTTGGCTTCCTTCATGGCCTCGATCGTGAGCCGGACGTCGCCCGGATTATCCTCAACCAACAGGACCTCGATCGGTTTGCCCGTCATCATCACGAATCTCCGTTCTTTGAAATGGTGAAATGGAACGTGGAGCCTTGGCCGGGTTCCGATTCCACCCAGATCCGCCCTCTATGCCGCTCCACGATCTTCTTGCATACCGCCAGCCCGATTCCGGTGCCGGGATAGTCTTTCTCATTGTGCAACCGCTGGAAGACTTGAAAGATCCGCTCGGAGTGCCTGGGATCGATGCCGATACCGTTGTCGCGAACCGAAAAGTGCCATTCGGCGGGATGCTCCTCGCCGGTGACGCTGATTTCCGGTGGAACGGAACTGCGGTACTTAATGGCGTTGCCCAGCAGGTTCTGAAAGACCTGCATCAATTGCGTGGGATCGGCCACGACGGTCGGCAGCGCACCGCAGTGGATCGTGGCGTGGCTCTCTTCGACCGCCGCCGTCAGATTTTTCCGCGCCGCGGCGAGTGCGGTCTGCGCGCTGATGGGCTGCCGCTGGCCGGCGCGGGTAGTGACCCGGGAGTACGCCAGCAGGTCGTTGATCAGGTTCTGCATGCGGCGCGCCCCGTCCACGGCGAATTCGATGAAATCGTCGGCGTCGCGGTCCAGCCGTCCCCGGTATCGTCTGGCCAGAAGCTGTGTGTAGCTCGCGACCATTCGCAGGGGCTCCTGCAAATCGTGGGACGCCACGTAGGCGAACTGTTCCAGTTCCGCGTTGGAGCGCGCCAGTTCTTCGGTCTTGCGGGCCAGCGCCTCGGCTTTCATCCGGCGGTCCGTGTCGTCGATCAAATTGCCCCGTAACTCCGTTAGCTCCCCACGGTAGCCGAATGCGCCGGAAATGTTCGCGATCGCGTACACGCGGCCGCCGTCGCGGCGGCGATACTCGACCTGGTGATTGCGGAGTTGCCGCGCCTCCCTCAGCCGCTCCAACAAGGCTTGGCGGTCTCCCGGGTGGCGAAAAAGGCTGGTGGTCGGTGTGGCGAGAGCCTCCTCGAGCGAGCCGAATCCGAATAGCTCGAGAAAAGCCGAATTGCACGCCAGCAGGTTTCCTTCCGGGGTGGAGATGAAGTTGGCGGCTGCGTTTTCCTCGAAAAACTGGCGATACTTCTCCTCCAGGCGGCGCAGGTTCTCTTCCGCCTGCTCGGCACGCTTCCGGTCCGTGATGTCGAGCATGGTGCTGCGAATTCCGATGACGCGTTCCTCGATGTCCAGAATGTGGTTCTCGTTGATCTCCAGGGTGAGGACGCTGCCATCTTTCCGCAAGAACCGCCGCTCTGAAGGCGGTATGGGATACGGCATCCGCATTTTCTCCCGGATACGCTCCGGGCTGGCCGACCGATCGTCGGGGTGCAGGAATGCCCAGGCCGGCTGCCCGAGCATTTCGGTGCTGTTATATCCCAGGAGCTTGCATTCGGTGCGGTTGACGCGGGTGATGATACCGTTGGTATCGATCTCGTGATATGCAACAGGCGCCTGCTCGAACAGGTCCAGGTAGATTGCTGCCTGCGACTTCGTCACTATTGGCACTTCGATACACCTCTATCGCGGCGGATCGTCAGGGGGCTATCCGGAATTCACAGATTGCGCGACCGGTTGCTTAAACTATAGGAGACGCTTGGCTTGAAGTTAAAGATCTCTTTTGTCCCCAAAGGTCTGTTAACTTTAGGCAGCGGTGGGTCGGAGAGCCTTATTGGACTGGCTCGGTCAGCATGTACTTCCAAACGTTCTTGAATACGTCCTTGCTGATTACGGAGGTGCACCTCGTTTCAAGCATAAGGTCCGGCGCGCGGAAGTGCCCGGGCCGCCAAATGGTTGCTCCCAGTGGCCCGGCCCCTCCCGTGCGCCGTGGCGACGCCGGTTACCGCTTACGCTGGCCCTGGGCCTGGTGGCGAATCTTCTTTTTCAGCGAGCCGCGGGCCACACCCGCCGCGCGCTTGGCCTTGGGCGGCGCGGCTTTGCGCTTCGCCCGCTTGATCTTTTTGCGTTCCGCTTTATCAGTGACGTTTTTTGTGTTCATCAGTCTCGCTTTAATCCTGCGTATTTTTCGATCAGTTTTTTGAGCCCGTAACGAGG
>JAJYLS010000253.1 GCA_021787555.1 Acidobacteriota bacterium
GCTTTTAATCGTAAACAGAAATACTTCAACAAACCTCAAGTCATGCGGTCTCAAATAGTTGGATGACGTTGTGGATGGATTGATCGGCTTTGTGGTATGCGGTTTCCAGCTTGCTGTTGGGCCGGGCGTGGTAGTTGGGCTGATGGTGGAAGAGGCTGTTTGCGAGTGGGCCGCATAACCGCTGGTGGAAAAGCACGAAGATGAGGGCGACCTTGGTCCCCTTTCCGGTCAGCCGGTAGGCATAGCGTTTGCCGTCCCGCTCGATCAGGTCGTGCGCTTTCAGTTTGCGCAGATCATAGCGGAGTTGGTTCAAGCCGTAGCGCGCGGCAGAGAGTTGGAAGGCGGTCAGAAGGGCGTCGTGGATCTGCTTGGCCGTCCACCCGCCAGCCGTGGCGCCGCCATGCAGCAGGATCTCCATGAGCCGGATCATGCGCGTGTCGTGGACCTTGATGCCGGGGACCTTCGCGGTTCCCACTGCGATGGGTAACGCGAGCCGCTGCAACAGTGGGAACTCGATAGGAACGTTCAAGCACTGCGCCTGGAAGGTGGCGAAGCGGTTCGTGATCGCGAGGAATCTCTCGCGCGCGGCGGCCAGATGCTCCAAGCCCTTCTTCAGCCCGAAATCGGACAGATTGTTGGAGCAGATCTCATTGCGCAAGAAGATGGAGAACTTCTCGTACTGCATCACGAAGGCGTGTTTGAAATAGGCGCGGAAGATGTGATGCCCGTGCTCGATCTGCTCCAGCGTGGTGTTGAGTTTGCCCCGGCTGAAGCGCCGCGAGCGCAAAATCGCCTAAGCACGGCGGCCCATCCCGGATGTCCCACGGGCAAGCGGCTGCTGCATGGTCATACAGTGCAGCGCGCCAAGGCCCCAGATGAGCTCCGTCGAATGAATGCCGCTGACTTCGCGGCCAGGGAATAGTTTCGCCAGCGTGGCCAGCGCCACGCGGTCGTTGGGGTCGTTGAAGGTGGGAACGAGCACCAGGCCGTTGGCGATGTAGAAATTGGCGTAGCTCGCCGGCAGCCGGCGGCCGGCGAAAATCAGCGGGTGGGGCATGGGCAACTCGACGACGCGCAGGCCCGCGGCGCGGAGAATTGCCGCGTTCTCGCGCAGCGGTTCGTGGTTGGGGTCGCCGCGGTCCGGCTCGGAGCCAATCACCACAGTCTCTTCGGAGACGAAGCGGGCGAGATCGTCCACATGCCCGTGGGTATCGTCGCCGGTGATGCCGCACTTGAGCCAGATGACGCGGCGGGCGCCGAGGTAATCGCGCAGCTTGCGCTCGATTTCGCCGCGGCTCATCCCGGGATTCCGCTCCTGAACGGGGCTGAGAAGGCATTCCTCGGTGGCCAGCAGCAGGCCCGCGCCGTTGACGTCGATGCTGCCGCCTTCGAGGATCATGCTGGCGTTCCAGGCGGGCTCGCGAAGGAGACCGCCGATGAACCCGGGTACCGCGGCGTCGAGTTCGAAATCGGGATACTTGGCCCACGCGTTGAAGCCCCAGCAGGTGAGCGCCGTGGCGCCGCGCCGGTTCACCACCCAGAGCGGCGAATAATCGCGGGTCCAGCAGCGGTTCGTGGGGCAGACGAAGAACTCGACCGCGGCCATGCGCGCGCCGTTCTTGCGCAGCATGCGGCGGGCGCGTTCCTCCAGGTGCGGGCTTTCCACCAGGATGTGCACGCGCTCGACGGCGCTCAGCTTGCGCACGATATCGGCGAAGACCCAGGGGATGGGGGCGAAGCGGCCGGGCCAATCGTCCAGGTTGTGCGGCCAGGCAATCCAGGTGGCCGCGTGCGGCTCCCATTCGGCCGGCATGTGGAAGCCGGCGGCGCGCGGCGTGTCGTCTTTCAATCGATCACCCGGCTGAGGATAGGCGCGTAGGCGTCGATGCGGCGGTCGCGGAGGAAGGGCCAGTTGCGCCGCACGTCTTCGATGCGCCGCGGATCGCATTCCACCACGAGCGTTTCCTCGCGCTCGTGGGAGGCTTCGGCGAGCACCTGCCCGAAGGGATCGGCCACGAACGAGCCGCCCCAAAATTCCAGCCCATGCTCCGGTGGGCCTTCGTAGCCCACGCGGTTGACCGCGGCCACGTACAGACCGTTGGCGATGGCATGCGCCCGCTGGATGGTGCGCCAGGCATCGTGCTGCGCCGCCCCGTATTCGGCCTTTTCCGAAGGATGCCAGCCGATCGCCGTGGGGTAGAAGAGCACCTGCGCCCCACCGAGCGCCGCGAGGCGCGCGGCTTCCGGATACCACTGGTCCCAGCACACCAGCGGCGCGATGCGGGCATAGCGCGTCTCGAAGCACCGGAAGCCGAGGTCGCCCGGAGTGAAGTAGTATTTCTCGAAGTACAGGGGATCGTCCGGGATGTGCATCTTGCGGTAGGTGCCAAGCAGGGCGCCCCCGGCGTCGATGACCACGGCTGTGTTGTGATAGACGCCCGCGGCGCGGCGCTCGAATACGGAGCCCACGATCGCGATGTCGAGTTCGCGCGCGAGCCGGCTGAACGCTTCCGTCGTGGGACCGGGAACCGGCTCGGCGAGATCGAACAGGCGCGCGTTCTCCTCGCGGCAGAAATACTCCGAGCGGAAGAGTTCCTGGAGGCAGACGATTTGCGCGCCGTTGCCGGCGGCCTCGCGTATGCGCCACCCGGCCTTGGCGAGGTTCTCTCCGGGATCTTTGGCACAGGCCATCTGGATGAGCCCGATGCGGAACTTGGCGCGCTGCACAAGAACATTGTAGCTGCCGTTCCTTCACCACAGAGGCGCCGAGAAAACAGAGGCAGCACGGAGAAAACCAAAATGCATTCCTCTGTGCAATCTCGGTGCACTCCGTGGCTCTGTGGTGAATTGTGATGGGCTCTCAGTCGTGCGAACCTGGAAGTGAGGTATCATGCCCATCGAGGCCCTTTATGCCAGCGAACCCATTGGAAAGCCGTTCCCGCCGCGACCTGCTTCGCGGGGTCGCCGCCGGCGCGCTGCTCGGACGCACAGCGCGCGGCGCCGCCACGCCCGACCGTCCCAACATTCTTTACCTGCATTCCCACGATACCGGCCGCTATATCCAACCGTTCGGCCACGAGATCCCCACGCCCCACTTGCAGAAGCTCGCCGATGAGGGCATCTTCTTCCGCCAGGCATTCGATGCCGCGCCGACGTGCTCGCCCAGCCGCGCCAGCCTGCTTACCGGCGAATGCCCGCACAACAACGGCATGCTCGGGCTGGCGCATCGCGGCTTCTCCCTGTACGACTACAACAAGCACATCATCCACCGGCTCCAGCCGTTGGGCTATCGCGCCACGCTGATCGGCGTCCAGCATATTGCCAGGGATCCGTCCGTGATCGGGTACGACGAAATCATCAAAACGCCGGGGGCACACGCGGCGGTGGTCGCGCCGGCCGCGGTGAAGTTTCTGAAGTCGGCGCCGAAGGAGCCATTCTGGCTGACCGTCGGGTTCCAGGAAACGCACCGTGTGTACCGCGAGCCCGGCCCGGCGGAGGACCAGCGCTACACGCAGCCGCCCGCGCCCATTCTGGACGCGCCGGAGACGCGCTACGACGCGGCCTGTTTCAAAGCCACGGCGCGCGAGTTGGACCGCGGAATGGGCGAAGTGCTGAATGCGCTCGAAGAGCAGGGCCTGGCGAAGAACACGCTGGTCATCTGCACCACCGATCACGGCATCGCCTTCCCGGAGATGAAATGCAACCTCACGGTGCACGGCACGGGCGTCTTCCTGATCATGCGCGGCCCGGGCGGGTTCAGCGGCGGAAAAATCTGCAACTCCATGGTTTCGCATCTCGATCTTTATCCCACCGTCTGCGACCTGGTGAACGTCGAGCACCCAACGTGGCTCCAAGGCAAATCGCTGATGCCGCTGATCCGCGGCGAGGCCACCGAGCTTCACGACGAACTCTTCGCCGAGGTCAACTATCACGCGGCCTATGAACCCAAGCGGGCGGCGCGCACGCGGCGCTGGAATTACATTAAGCGCTTCGGCGACCGGGACCATCCCGTGCTGCCGAACTGCGACGATGGTCCGAGCAAGACCCTCTGGCTCAAGAACGGATGGAAGGACCGGACCGATCCGGAAGAGCGGCTCTACGACACGTTCTTCGATCCCAACGAGAGATACAACCTGGCCCACGACCCGGCATACGCGGCCGCGTTGAACGAAATGCGCGGCCGGCTGTCCGCGTGGATGAAGAGAACCGACGACCCGCTGCTGCGCGGTCCCGTCAAGGCGCCGGCGGGCGCAGTGACCAACGATCCGAATGGAATCTCGCCGCATGAGAAGCCGCGGCCGGCGTAAGTTGATCGTGAATTTTCGCGCACCTCTTCTCGGTATTGTCCTCTGTGCCTCCGCCATGAGTGTGGGGCAGCCGGCGGAGATCGGGGAAGCTCCCTGGTCCCTGCCCGCCAGAGAAACGCTGCATTACACCATCGAATGGCGGCTCATCACCGCGGGAAAGGCGGATTTCGACTGGAAAGCGGCGGAGCAGCCGGACCCGGGATGGCGTGTCAACGTGAACGTGCAGTCGGTGGGGCTGGTCTCGAAGCTGTTCAAAGTCGGGGACATCTACCACTCCGAATTAGGCCAGGCGCTCTGCGCCGAATCGACACAAATGGTCTCGCGCGAGGGCAGCCGCCAGCGCGAAACCCATGTGAACTTCAATTACGAAACGCACAAGGCCGGCTACCTCGAGCGCGACCGCGTTAAGGACAAGGTGATCTCGCAGAAGGAGATCGATATTCCATCCTGCGTGCACGACGTGGCGGGCGGGTTGTATTATCTGCGCACGCTGCAACTCAAACCGGGAGAGAGCACGGAAGTTCCCGTGAGCGACGGCAAGAAGAGCGCGATGGCCAAGGTGGAGGCGCAGCAGCGGGAAACCGTGAAGACGCAGGCCGGCACGTTTTCGACCGTGCGCTACGAGATTTACCTGTTCAATAACGTGCTCTTCCGGCGCTCGGCGCACCTGTACGTCTGGCTGACCGACGACCGGCGCCGGCTGCCCGTGCAAATCCGCGTGCGCATGCAGTTCGTGGTCGGCACGATCACGCTGCAACTGGCGAAACTGGACGACTAAGCTGTCAGCTATCAGCCGTTAGCTTTCAGCTTCCAGCGGCGTGACCGGGTCCAAAAACCGCCAGCAGACAATGCCGAGTAAATAAATCGCGGCGGAGATATAGAACGTCAGGTCCCAGTTCTTGTGTGTCCGGTCCAGGATGAAGCCGATGACCAGGGGGCACATCGCACCGCCGACATTGCCGCAGGTATTCATGGCGCCGGAAAGCGTGCCGGCGTGTTTGCCGCCCACGTCCATGGCCGCTCCCCACGAGCCGGGCATCACCAGGTCGTTGCAGAAACTCGCCAGGCCGATGGAGATCATGGCGAGCAGCGGATTGTGCACCGTCGTCGAGAACGCCAGGAATCCGGCGGCGCCCGCGAAGCCGAGATAGGCCACGATGCGGCGGGTACTGCCCACGTCGTGCGTGATGCGCATGAGGCGGCCCATCAGCCAGACCGCCGCCGGGTTACCGAGGCCGCCGCAGAACAGCGGCAGCGCGTTGAGCAGCGCGGTCGAGGAGGTGAAGGCCAGATGGCGGGCCTCTTTCAAATAGGTCGGAAGCCAGGTGATATAGAAATACCAGCCGTAAGAGAGGCAGAAATATTGCCAGCACAGCAGCCACACCTGCCGCGATGCCACAAATTTCCCCCAAGGCACGTCGCCGTGGCCGGAGGCAAGCTTGGAACTTTCCCGCAACAAGTCGCGCTCGGCTTGGTTGAGCTTGGGATTCCGGAGCGGGTCGTCGCGATACCAGAGAAAGAAGAGAATCGCCCAAGTGATGCCGAGGCAGCCGAAGACCGCGAAAGAATTGCGCCATCCCACCCACTGCATCACCAGCCAGACCAGCAGTGGGGTGAAAGCGCCGCCCCAGCGCGCGCTCAGCCACATGATGCCCTGCGCTTTGACGCGCTCGCGCTCGGGCAGCCAGGTGGTGAAGGCTTTGGTCAGGTTGGGAAAGCAGCCGGCTTCGCCCATGCCGAACAGGAATTGCGACGTGGCGAGCGAGGCGAAACTCCAGGCCCGGCCGGTCACGGCGGTGAACACCGACCACCACATCACGATGCGCATGAGCACGCGGCGGGGGCCGATCCAATCGCCGAGGAAGCCGCCGGGAATCTCGAACGCCGCGTAGGCCCATCCGAACGCGCTGAAAGCCATGCCCATTTGGACCTGGGAAAGGTGGAGGGCGTCGCGCATGAACGGCGCGGCGAACCCAAGGCAGATCCGATCGATGTAGGTGATGACCGCCAGGGCGACGGCGAAGACCACCACCCAATAGCGCACCCGCGTGGGTTGCTCGGGGGCGGTCTTGGCGGCGCTGCTATCGGGAACCTGAAAAGCCATAGACTCGCATCAAACCATCTTTGCGGGACGGAATGCAAATGGTCCCGCGCCCGGCCGCTGGAACATGGTGATCCCCGCGATCCCCGCCGCGCCCGCGGCGAGGCATTCCGCGGCGTTCTCCTCGCTGATGCCGCCGAGCGCGAGCACGGGAATGCGGACGGCGCGCGCGGCTTCGCGCAGCCGGTCGAGACCCAGCGGGGGCCCGTAACCGGCTTTGGACGGCGTCGCAAAAACCGGGCCGAAGACGGCGAAATCGGCGCCCTCGGATTCCGCCGCGCGCAGGTCGGCGAGGGAGTGCGTGGACACGCCGATCAGGAAACCGGCCGGTGCGATGGCGCGCAGCGCTTGGGGCGGGGGAGAGTGCGCCGGCAGATGGACGCCGTGCGCCCCGGCGGCGAGCGCGATATCGGTGCGCTCGTTCACCAGAATGCGCGTGCCGTGCGGATTGGGCAGCGCCAGCACGCGCCGCACCAGGTCGCACAATTCGCGCGCCGCCAAGTCCTTTTCGCGGATCTGAATGCGTTCGACGCCGCTCGCGAGCGCCTGCGCGATCCAGGCGAACAGCGGTTCGATCCCTCCGGCAGCACGCCGATCGGTGATGTAGTAGCGAAGCACCCTGCTCCTAAAGAATCCTCAAATTTTCTGCGGGAAATTCCACCTGCCACGCCCTCGCTTCCCGCAGGCGCTCGTAATCCGCCAGCACCACATCGGCCACAATACCGCCGGAAAATTCCAGCCGCGCGGTCTGCGTGCGGCAGTGGGTGCGCAGCAACTCGGCTTTGACCGAATTGAGGGGCGGCGGCGCGTCGCCCGAATGGAGGCGCAGGGCGGTGGGCCGGATCGCGACGGAAACGCGGTCGCCGCGGAAGTGGCCGGGGATGTACGGCGCGGCCAACTCGAAATTCTCAAATGCCAAACGGCTGGCGTCACGCCCCGGATCGAGCGCGGCGATAGTCGCTTCGAGGATGTTCTCGTAGCCGAGCAGCCGGGCGGCCTCGACCGATTCCGGTCCCTCCACCACCTCGCGCGGCGCACCGCGCTGCACGATTCGGCCGGCCTCCAGCAGCAGCAGTTGATTGGCGGCCGCGCAGCAGAGGTCGAGGTCCGCGGTCACCAGGAGGATGGGCGCGGGAGTGGCGGCGCGAAGTTCGGCCAGCAGCGCTTCACCGGCTCCGGTGGCGAGGCCCCGCTCGTCCATGAGCAGCAGCTTGGGCTCGACGATGAGGTCGCGGGCAATCGCCGTGCGGAGTCCCTGCGCGCCCGTGAGGCTGCGCGGAGCGGCGGCGGCCAATTCGGTGAGCTGCCAGCGAGCCAGCGTTTCGGCAATGCGGCGATGCCGCTCCAGGCGCGGAAAGCCGCCGGCCGCGAACGCCAGGTTCTGGCGCACGGTCATATGCGGGAACAGCGAATCGTCGTGCGAAATATAGGCGCAGCGGCGATCGCGCGGGGGCGCGTCCACGGCCGCGCCGCCGTCATAGAGAATCGCGTCGTCCAGCAGGATGCGCCCGGAATCGGGGCGGACAAGACCGGCAAGCGCTTCCAGAATCACCGTCTTGCCGGCGCCGGCGGGGCCAAGCAGCGCGGTGATCCCGGGCGCCAGGGTGAATTCCACGTCCAGCGAAAAGCCCGGCGGGATCTTCTTCGTGATCCGGACGGTGGTCATGGCCGCACCCGCCCCGCGATCCACAGCGCGGCCAGAAACTCGGTGGACACGCGCGCGAACGCCAGCGCCGCGGCGGCGGCGATAGGCCGCCATGCCAGCGGCAGCGAGACGCGCCAGAAGATGCGCCAATCGGAAGCGCCCAGCGTGCGCGCGGCGTTCTCATAACACGGCGCCAGCCCGCGGAATGCGGCGGCCGTGGCGCAGGCCACCAACGGCACTGCGAAGACGCAGCCCGCGGCAACCGCCACCGGCCAGGTGAATTGCGGCGCCAGCAGCCACGCGCAGATGATGGTCGGAGGCAGAACCAGCGGCCATCCGGTCGCCCACAGCGCGCCGCGCCTGGCGCGCAGAACGTAGCCGAGCCACCCGCCCGCGAGCAGAGATATCAGCGTGGTGAGGCCGGCAACTCGAAGGCTGAGCCAGAGCATGCGGGACCTTCATTATAGCCGCCAGCACGCCGCCAGGCCGGGCCTCCTACTCTTCCGCGACGGCGAAGTTGGAAAGCTCGGCGCTGCGCACGCCGTAGAGCTTCATGAGCTGGCGGCACATCTCCGCGGCGATGCGCTCGGGCCGTTCCTCGGGCTCGTGCTCGACTTCGACTTTCAGAAATAGATTTGTGCGGGGCATGAATGAGCGCCTTCATTTTAGCGCAGCCGGGGCCTGGCCCAGCCGCCATGATAGCCTGACCACAAGGACTCCTCGCCCCATGAAGAAACTCGCCCTTCTTCTGTTAGCCCTCGGCGCGGCCGCTGCGCAGGACCACACCGCCTGGCGCGATTACGGCGGCAGCCCCGATTCCGCCCAGTATTCCGCGCTCATCCAGGTCAACCGCTCGAATGTGAACCGGCTCGCGCTGG
>JAJYLS010000254.1 GCA_021787555.1 Acidobacteriota bacterium
TGGCGGCGATTGTCGATGCCGCCAAGTGCAGCAGGTTCGTGAAAAACACCAGGATTTCCCGCTTCTCTTCGTTCCAATATCCGATACGTCGGAACAGCACGGGCTCTTCGCCGGCTTTTCTCAACGCGGGCAAGCTGATGATCTGGTCCCGCAAAACATTCCCCTGCGCCGGAACCGCACACTCTTCCTCCACGGCGTACACGGTGTTCGCCTTCATCCGCCTCACGAAAAAAAACGCCCTCCTGGGTCATTTCCGCGAACCACTCGTAATCGTTGTAGCCGCGGTCGATCACCAGGATGGTGCCCGCCTCCAAGCGCAAACCCGCTAAAGCCACCTCGCTGTGCTTACCCTCCGTCACCACGGTGAACACCGGCAGGTAGCCGTTGTGATCCAGCAGCAGGTGCAGTTTGATGGCGCCTTTCGTCCGCTTGTACTTGGCCCAGTCGAACATGGTCGCCGACAGGTCGATGATGCTGCCGTCCAAGCCCACCAGCTTGTTCTTGAAGCGAAACTTCTTGCGGCCGCCACGCGCCGCCACCTCCGCCTGGCATTTCTCCAGCAGTTGCTCAAAGACCGTCTGGTTAAGCTCCCATGGCCGCTTTTCATTGGCGTAGGCCAGAGTCGATTTCTTCGGCGTTTCGCTGATCCCCAGGTGCTTCAGGGGCGCTTCACAACTGGCCAAGCCCATGCAAACCTCCCGCAGGCTTTTCAACTGCGCCACCTGGCAAAACTGCATCGCCACGAACTGCCCCCAGCAGGGGAACCCCTTGGCGCTACGCTCAGCATGGTGTTCCTTGACGGCCTGCGCGAATTCGCCGCGCGAAAACAGTTGCAATAGCTGCGAGAAAACGCTACATATTTGAGTCACGCTGATCCTCTTTTCTCTGGGAATGGTTCTTTGGTCGGAACCCACTCCAGAGTACAGGGGATCGGCCTGCCCGCGCCGCCGTCGCCCTCGGGCTCATTCAGCTATTTTGGACAGCAATGGTTCTGTTTCCAGCGGGATAGCGTTGCGGAATTTCGGAGCTAGTTACCGCTTTTCCGACTCGACGAATTCTGCCACGGGCGGCTAGCTGGTGACCATCAGAACCAGAGGCGCAGGGCCACCTGGACGATGCGGGCCGGGCGCGCCGCCATGGGCGTGTCGAAAGCGCTGTTGACCATGGCGCCGGTCTTGTCGAACTGCAAAGTCGTATCCATGCTGCTCCACTGGGCGTGGTTGAAGGTGTTGTAGCTCTCCAGCCGCAGTTGGGTCCTGGCGCGCTCGCGAATGCGGAGTTCGCGGTAGATGGACAGGTCCCAGTTGTTCATGCCGGGACCCCAGAAAGTGTTGCGGCCGAGGTTGCCGAACTGCGGGTCGGTGGACGCCACCGACCATGGCACAGCGTTCTCCCCGGCGGGTTCGGGCGCGGGTGCGTAGCGGGTGGTGGTGGTGATCGTGCCGTCCTTGTTGAAAACCGGCTTCAGCGGCGCGGTGGGATTGACCACCTGGGGGCGCGGCCCCTCGCTCGGCGTGCCGGTCGGGGTGACGATGGGGTTGATCAGTTGGTAGGAGTTCAGGTTCACGGGACCGCCGGTCATCATCCGCACCACGCCGGAAAGCGTCCAGTTATCCGCGATCCAGCCGAGCGGCTTGAAGCCGGTGGCTTTGCCCGGTTTGGGCAGCATCCAGAAAAAGTTCAAGGTGAACACGTGCTGGCGGTCGAAATTGGCCGGAGCATAATCGCGGGAGCGGATATTGAGGATCGGCTCAACCGCCGTGGAATAACCGTCCGAGCAATCCAGGACCTTGCTGAAGGTATAGGAGGCATTCACCGTGACGTTGTGCGCCATGCGATGCTGAAACTTGACCATCAGCGCGTTGTAATTGGAGTTGTTGGCGAATTCGCGCAGGTTAATATTGCCATAGCCCTGGTACGGCTCCAGGAAATTGTTGGGCAGAGCGACCTTGGTGCTCTGCGGATTGGCGTTCTGCGGATTCACGGTAATGTTCGTCGAGCCCGCCGGAATGGGATTGATGTTGCGCTCCCAGAGCAGATGGCGACCGAGCGATCCCGCATAATCGACGGCAAACAGGTTGGAAGTGCCGATTTGCCGCTGGATGCTCAGATCGAAATTGTAGACCACCTGCTGCCTGCCGTTGGGGTCGATGGCATTGATCGCGCTGGGCGAGAGATAGCCGGTGTTCGCGGAACTGGCGATATCCGCGAAGGTGCCGTAATACTGCGTGGGGGTGAAGTACGCCGGTTGTTGCAGCAGGTTCATCACGGGATTGCCTTCGATGCGGTCGAAGTAGACGCCGCCGCCGCCGCGGATGGCGGTCTTCCCGTCGCCAAACGGGTCCCACGCGAACCCGAAGCGCGGCGCCACACTCACCGCCGGCAGGTTGAACAAGCCGTTCGGGATGCCATTCTTGCCGCCGACCACCATGCCTTCGTTTATGTTTCCGACGCCGGGCACGAAGTCGCCCACCAGCCCGTTGGAATAGGTCTGACCGGTGAGGGGATCCTGCGCCACCTTCTTTCCGCCAACCATGGCAGGCTGGAGCATCACCGGTGCGTTGGCCACGCTATAAGTCGCCGGCCAGAACGACGAGAGTTGCAGCCCCGCGTCGTATTGTGGCGGATCGTGGTAGAAGCGCACGCCGTAATCCAGCGTCAGGTTGGAGCGCACCTTCCAGGTGTCCTGCGCGTACCACTCCAGGTTGATGTACTGGTAATTGGCCTGGGGCCACCCGGTCGCTTCAGCGTAGGTGTTGTAATATCCCAGCAGCGCGTTGGCATAAGAAAGGTTGGTGTTGTAAGGATTGTCGGCGCTGATGCCGAAATTCACCGTTCCACGCGTGGCGGCGTTGGCGCTCTGGATCTTCTGCGTGTGTTCGTAATACATCCCCATTTTGAAGCTGTGGGTGCCGGAGATCTTGCTGACATTGTCGAGAAAGTTCCAGATGGTGTTCTGGTTGTAATACGGAAGGCCCTCGTGCATGGAAGGATCGGCGGGATGCTGCACGTTGCCGCTGAATTTCATGTCGGGGATAGCGTTGAGGGCGTTCTGCGAGGGGTCGCGCTGCGGGAGCGTGATGCCGAGCGAGGTGCGATCCACCAGGCTCAGATCCGACGGAGCGAAGTTGAGGTGGTTCTGGCTGATCGCGACGACGGCTTCGTTGGACATGGTGGGCGACATGGTGTTGACGGAGTGCAGCGTGGCAAAGCGCCCGGGCTCCTGGAACGAGACGGGGTCCAGCGGGAAATTCAGCGATCCGGCCACCCATCCGGCGTTGCCGCCCTTGTAAGGGACGTTCTGGCTGTCGGCATTGTTGCTCAGGCTCATGTAGACCTGCCAGTTCGGCTTAGGCGAGTAATCGATGCGCGCGGTCTCCGTCCTGCGGGGATAGGGCTCCGAGGACTGGGCATAGTAGTTCCACCCGAAGTGAGTCGCGGGGTTGGGATCGTTGTAATTGGGCAGCGGGAAAATATTCAGCGCCGCCTGCCCGATGGGATTGAAGCGCGAGGCCGGCACGATGTTCCCGGGGAATTGCTTGCCGGCGTTAAGCGGATCTTTGACGGCGATCACGGCCGAGCCGTTGGCGTTGTAGTGCTGCGAAAAATCCCCCTGCCGCTCCGCCGCCGTGGGCACGGTGACCCGTTGCACGCCGTAAGTCACCACCTGCCGTTGCCACTCCTGGCTCCAGAAGAAGAACAGCTTATTACGCAAACTGTGCAAGTGCGGCAGGATGACCGGGCCGCCCAGGGTATAGCTGCCGATGTTATAACGATATTCCGGCTTGGCCTGGCCGGCTTCGTTGGAGAAGAAATTATTGGCGTTCAGAGCCTCGTTGCGGAAGTAATAAGAGGCCATGCCATGGAACTGGTTGGTGCCGCCCTTGGTGATCACGTTGATGGAGAACGGATTCCGCCCGTTTTCCGCGGAATAGCCGGACATCAGCACCTTAACCTCGGCCACGGAATCCATCGAGGGCATACTGTGCACGCTACCATTGGATCCGGTATCGAGGTTGCTGACACCGTCCACAGTCATGTTCTTCTGGTCCTGGCGGCCACCCATGATGTAAATGCCCTTGATGCTGGTGGGGCTGGGGGCGTCGCGGCCGTCGGTGGTGTCCACCACGCCCGGCATGAGGCCGACCGCGTCGAAGATATCGCGCCCGCGCAGCGCGATCTGGTCGAGTTCCTCGCCAGTGAGCGTGCCGGAGTGCTCGCCGGTGGCCAGATCGACCGATGTGGCTTCGGCGGCCACGGTCACGGACTCGCTGACCTGTCCGACATCGAGCTTGACCTGGCCGAGCGAGCGCTGTTCGGCGGCGTAGATAGTGATGCCAGTCTGGCGGTAAACCTTGAAGCCGGTCGCCGTGACGCTCACGGTGAACGTGGCCGGCGTCAGATCCGGAAACGAAAAGAACCCTTCGGCATTGGTTTTCACCGTGCGGACGAAGCCGTTGCCTTCACCGGTGACCGTGACCACGGCCTCGGGGACCACCGCACCGGCGGCGTCCTGTACCGTGCCTGAAAGCGCACACGAAGTGTTCTGCGCCGGCAGCAGCACGGCTGCCAATAGCAAACCCACACAAACCCGTAGCACTATGTCTCACCCCTTTCCGATTTAGGGACACTTTTATCTCATGTCGGCGAGGGGTGTCAATCTATCTTTCGAGCACTACTACCATCATGGGGAGATTTGTGTCGGTTGCCCAGCGGGATCGCTCCCTTCGGTCGCGGCTCCGATCGGAGCCGCGACCGAACGCAGCGGTTTCAGAACCACACGCGCAGGGCCACCTGGACGATGCGTGCCGGGCGCGCTACCAGGGGCGTGTCGAAGGCGCTGTTGACCATGGCGCCGGTCTTGTCGAACTGCAAACCCGTGTCCATCGACTGCCACTGGGAGTGGTTGAAGGTGTTGTAGCTTTCCAGGCGCAGTTCGGTGATCAGGCGTTCGGTGACGTGGATCTCGCGGTAGATCGAAAGGTCCCAGTTGTTCATCCCCGGACCCCAGAACGTGTTGCGGCCGAGGTTGCCGAATTGCGGGTCCGTGGATGCCACCGACCAGGGCACAACGTTCTCCCCTGCCGGTTCGGGCGCCGGCGCGAAGCGCGTGGTGGTGGTGATCGTGCCGTCTTGGTTGAAAACCGGCTTCAGCGGCGCCGTCGGATTGACCACCTCGGGGCGCGGCCCCTCGGTGGGCGTGCCCGTCGGGCTGACGATGGGGTTGATGAGACTATACCCCGGAGTGAGCGGGCCGCCGGTCATCATCCGCACCACGCCGGAAAGCGTCCAGTTATCCGCGATCCAGCCCAGCGGCTTGAAGCCGGTAGCTCTGCCGGGCTTGGGCAGCATCCAGTAAAACTGTGCGGTGAACACGTGCGTGCGGTCGAAACCCGCGGGCCCGTAGTCGCGAGAGTGGATATTGAGCAGCGGATCCACCGCGCCGGAATAGCCGTCCGAGCAGTCCAGCACCTTGCTGAAGGTGTAGGACAGGTTCAGCGTGACGTTATGGGCCATGCGGTGCTGGAACCCGACCAGCAGCGCATGGTAATTCGAGTTGGCATCGAATTCGCGCAGATTGATCGCGCCGTAGCCCTGGTAGGGCTCCAGGAAGTTGTTGGTGAGGGTGACGCCCTTTTTCTGCGGATTGGCGTTCTGCGGATTCACCGTGAGGTTCTGCGAGCCCGCCGGAATGGGATTGATGTCCCGCTGCCACAGCAAATGGCGCCCCAGCGATCCCGCATAACCCACGTCAACCATATTGGAAGTGCCGATCTGCCGCTGAATGCTCAGATCGTAGTTATAGACCACCTGCTGGCGGCCGTTGGGATCGATGGCGTCGATCGAGCCGGGCGAGAGATAGCCGGTGCTGGCCGAACTGGCGATGTCCGCGAAGGTGCCGTAGAACTGCGTGGGGGTGTAGTAGGCCGGCTGCTGGAGCAGGTTCATCACCGGATTGCCTTCGATGCGGTCGTAATATATGCCGCCGCCACCGCGAATGGCCGTCTTCCCGTCCCCAAATGGATCCCAGGCGAAGCCGAAGCGCGGCGCCACGCTCACCGCCGGGAAGTTGAGCAAGCCGTTCGGAATGCCGTTCTTGCCGCCGACCACCAGGCCGTTGTTCAGGTTTCCGACGCCGGGCGCGAAGTCGCCCACCAGACCGTTCGAATAAGTCTGACCGGTGAGCGGATCCTGCGCGACACTTTTGCCCCCCACCACAGCCGGCCGCAGCAGCACCGGCGCGTTAGCCGCGCTATAGGTCCACGGCCAGAACGACGAGAGCTGGCCCAGTGTATCGTATTGCGGCGGATCGTGGTAGAAGCGCACGCCATAGTCCAGGGTCAGGTTGGAGCGCACTTTCCATGTGTCCTGCGCGTACCACTCCAGGTTGATGTAATTGTAATTGGCCTGCGGCCGTCCCGTGGCTTCGGCGTAGGTATCGTAATATCCCAGCAGCGCGTTGGCGTAAGAAAGATTGGTGTTGTAGGGGTTGTTGGCGTCGATGCCGAAGTTGACCGTTCCGCGCGTCGCGGTGCTGGCGCTCTGGATCTTCTGGGTGTGCTCGTAATACATCCCCATTTTGAAGCTGTGGGTACCGGAGATCTTACTCACGTTGTCCAGGAAGCTCCAGATGGTGTTCTGGTTGAAATACGGTATGCCGTCGGACATGGAAGGATTGGCCGGATGCTGCACGTTGCCGCCGAAGTTCATGTTGGGGATGGCGTTGAGCACGTTCTGTGAGGGGTCGCGCTGCGGCAGCGTGATGCCCAGCTTGGTGCGGTCCACCAGGCTCGGATCCGCCGGAGTGAAGTTGAGGTGGTTCTGGCTGACCGCGACGACGGCTTCGTTGGACATGCTGGCGGAAATGGTGTTGATGGAGTGCAGCGTGGCCATGCGGCCGGGTTCCTGGAAGGAGATGGGCACCAGCGGGAAATTTACCGACCCTGCCACCCACGACGAGCTCACGCCCCCTATCGTCGCCGCTGCGTACGGCACGTTCTGGCTGTCGGAATTATCGCTGAGGCTGGTGTACAACTGCCAGTTCTGCTTGGGCGAGTAATCCATGCGGGCGGTTTCGGTGGTGCGGGGATAAGGCTCCGACGACTGCGCATAGTAGTTCCACTGGTAGTGAGTCGCGGGGTTGGGGTCGTTGTAATTGGGTAGCGGGAAGATGTTCAAAGCCGCTTGGCCGATGGGGTTGAAACGTGAGGCCGGCACGATATTGCCGGGAAACTGCTTGTTGCCGTTGAGCGGGTCTTTGACCGCAATCACGCCCGAGCCGTTGGCGTTGTACGCCTGCGAAAAATCCCCCTGCCGCTCCGCCGCCGTCGGCACGGTGTCCCGTTCCACGCCGTAAGTCACCACCTGCCGCTGGAATTCCTGGCTCCAGAAGAAGAAGAGCTTATTGCGCACGCTCGGGTGTTTGGGAATGATCACCGGGCCACCGAGGGTATAGCTGCCGATATTGTAACGGTAGCGGGGCCTGGCCGCCCCCGCCTCGTTGGAGAAGAAATTGTTGGCGTTCAGATCTTCGTTGCGGAAGTAATACGACGCCATGCCGTGGAACTGGCTGGTGCCGCCCTTGGTGATCACATTGATGGACGTAGGATTGCGGCCGTACTCCGCCGAGTAGCCGGACATCATCACCTTCACTTCAGCCACCGAATCCATCGAGGGCATGGCGTGAACGCTGTTGTTTGATCCGGTATCGAGGTTGGTGACGCCGTCAACGGTCATGTTCTTCTGGTCCTGGCGGCCACCCATGATGTAGATGCCCTGGATGCTGGTAGGGCCGGGTGCGTCGCGGCCGTTGGTGGTGTCCACCACGCCCGGCATGAGGCTGACGGCATCGAAGATATCGCGGCCGCGCAGGGCAATCTGGTCGAGTTGCTGCCCCGTGAGCGTGCCGGAGTGTTCGCCGGTGACCAGATCGACGGATGTGGCTTCCGCGGCGACGGTGACCGACTCGGTAATCTGTCCGACCTCGAGCTTGATCTGGCCGAGCGAGCGCTGCTCGGCGGCGTAGATCGCGATGCTGGTCTGGCGGTAAGTCTTAAACCCCGGGGCCACGATACTCAGGGTAAAGGTTGCGGGCGTCAGATCCGGAAACGAAAAGAACCCTCCGGAATTGGATTTCACCGTGCGGACGAAGCCGTTGCCTTCGCCGGTGACCGTGACCACGGCCTCCGGAACCACCGCGCCAGCCGCGTGCTGGACCGTGCCCCAAAGGGCGCACGAAGTATTCTGGGCCGACACCAACATGGCTGCCAAGAGTAATGCTGCACAAAGACGGAACATCTGACTGAAGTAACCCTTTTTCCTTACAATGGAGCCGTTGTCTCACGTGGCATGAGGGGAGTCAATCAATGCTTTATCGTATTCAAGTACAGTATTTACAGTATGTTGGCGGGTATAGACCCGGCGCAAGGCATCCCACGGCGAATCAGAACCAGACGCGCAGGGCCACCTGGACGATGCGTGCGGGGCGTGCGGTCAAGGGCGTGTCGAAGGCGCTGTTGACCATGGTGCCGGTCTTGTCGAACTGCAAGGTTGTGTTCATCGTCTCCCACTGGGCGTGGTTGAAGGTGTTGTAACTCTCCAGCCGCAGTTGGGTGATCAGGCGCTCGGTAACGTGGATCTCGCGATAGATCGAGAGGTCCCAGTTGTTCATCCCGGGGCCCCAGAAGGTGTTGCGGCCGAGGTTGCCGAACTGCGGGTCGGTGGACGCCACCGACCACGGCACCACGTTCTCCCCGGCCGGTTCGGGCGCGGGTGCGTAGCGCGTGGTGGTGGTGATCGTGCCGTCTTGGTTGAAAACCGGCTTCAGCGGTGCGGTGGGATTGACCACCTCGGGGCGCGGCCCCTCGGTGGGCGTGCCCGTCGGGCTGACGATGGGGTTGATCAGTTGG
>JAJYLS010000006.1 GCA_021787555.1 Acidobacteriota bacterium
GATCTCCAGCCCCGCCGCGTCGCCCACCGCCATCCAGCCCTCGCCCGCCACGCGGTTGCGCCTCCACGACCCCGTATCCAGCGACGGCAACAAATGACTATAAAACGACGCGCCCTTCCACGAGATGCCGCGCTCCTGCATAAAGCTCTCCAACCGCTGGCGCAGCGAGCTGGCCGGCACGCCCTTGCCGCAAATCCCGACTGAGAGGTGCCCGCAGCGGGGAAAGATCCAGATATAGCCCTCAAGCGGCGGCAGGAACTGGATATCGATCCGGGCCTGGTCGCCCGCCACGTAATACCCCAGCGCGGACATCGCGTCCGCCGCGCCAAGCTGCGTGCCCACCTCGCGCAAGGGATTGCGCGCGCCCGTCGCCACGATGCAGAAATCCGCCTCGGCGGTTCCCGCGCTGGTGCGCAGCCGCCAACGCACCCCTCGACGTTCCATCTCGAGCACGCGCGCCTTCTCGATCTCCGCGCCCGCCCGTTCGGCCCGCTCCAGCAGCATGCGGTTCAAGTCGAACCGTGAATAGATCAACAGCGGATCCGGGAGCTTGAGCAGCACCTCGCCCGCGTGGGGCGCCGCCAGCATGGTTTCCGTCACCAGCCGCTTGGGCGTGGAATTCTCGAGCAGAAACGGATACTGGCTATAGGCTTTATACGTCAGCCCGCCGCCGCAAGGCTTCTCCCATGCCAGCTTTTCGTCGAACAGCAGAACCTGGAGCCCCGCCGACGCGAGTTGCTCCGCGGCAAATGCGCCCGCCGGACCGCCTCCCAGGATCGCTACACGCTTCATGGTTACTTCTTGACCGGGGGCAACTCCTGCGGCGAGGGCATCGGCGCGCCCCCGTGCGGATTCTCCGTCCCGGGCATTGCGCCGCCCCCGTGCGGGTTGGTCGTTCCCGGCGGCACCGCCCCGCCGCCGTGCGGCGCGCCGCTATCCTGCCGCCCGGTCACCACCCACTTGCCGCTCTTCTGCTCGAGCATGTAGCGCATGCTCATGCCCTGCGATGCGCTGCCGCCCTTCGGCGTGAACGACACCGTGGCTTCCGCCTGGTTGCCGTTGAATTTCACCGAGGTCACATCCACATTCATGCTCTGCACGTTCAGACCCACCTGGGCCAGGTGATCCATGACCCCCTGGCGCACGGCTTCCTGCTTCGGGCCGCGGTTACAAGCGGCGATCGCCAGCGCAGCAAGCGCTGTCAATACCAAAATTACTGCATTTCGCACAACTAGATTATAGCTGTTTCGACCGATTCTTCACCTCTCGCGCCCCCTCCCGCTCCCCACAACATTTTTTATCGGCCCCATAGAAAGAATTAAGTTCCGACGATTCCGCACGGATGGCTAAGATTGTCAGTTGGAGGTTTGATGAGTCCGCAAGAAGTATTGGATTTTGCCAAGAAGAACGACGCCAAACAGCTCGACCTGCGTTTCACCGACATCCCCGGATTGCAGCACCACGTCTGCTATCCCCTGAGCGAGCTGGGCCTGGACAGCTTTGAAGAGGGCTTCGGTATGGATGGCTCCAGCATCCGCGGCTGGGCCGCCATCCACGAAAGCGACATGCTGCTGATCCCCGACCCGAACACCGCTTTCATGGACCCCTTCGCCGAAACCCCCACCCTGGTGATGCTGGGCGACGTCAAGGACCCGGTCACCAAGCAGCGCTACGAGCGCGACCCGCGCTGGATCGCGCAGAAGGCCGAGCTCTACCTCAACAACACCGGCGTGGCCGACACGGCGTATTTCGGCGCGGAAGCCGAGTTCTTCATCTTCGACAACGTCAGCTTCGACCAGAACCAGCACTCCGGCTACTACTTCATCGACGCCGAGGAAGGCCGCTGGAACTCCGGACGGCGCGAGAACAACCTGGGCTACCGGCCGCGCTACAAGGAAGGCTACTTTCCGGTGCCGCCCACGGACCACTACCAGGACCTGCGCAGCGAGATGGTGCAGACCATGATCAAGTGCGGCATCCACATCGAGTGCCACCACCATGAAGTCGCCACCGGCGGGCAGGCGGAGATCGACCAGCGCTTCGACACGCTGGTGAAATCGGCCGACAACATGATGCTGTACAAGTACGTGATCCGCAACGTGGCGCAGCAGTACGGCAAGACGGTGACCTTCATGCCCAAGCCGCTGTTCGCGGATAACGGCAGCGGAATGCACACGCACCAGAGCCTGTGGAAGGGCGGCAAGCCGCTGTTCGCGGGCGATTGCTACGCGGGCTTCAGCCAGATGGGGCTGCACTACATCGGCGGGCTTTTGAAGCACGCGCGGGCGCTCTCTGCGATCATTGCGCCGACGACCAACAGCTACAAGCGGCTGGTGCCGGGCTACGAGGCGCCGGTGAACCTGGCGTACTCGCGGCGGAACCGTTCGGCGGCGTGCCGCATACCGATGTACTCGGCCAGCCCGAAGGCCAAGCGCGTGGAGTTCCGTCCGCCGGATCCGTCGTGCAATCCGTACATGGCGTTCGCGGCCATGATGATGGCGGGCCTGGATGGCGTGGTGAACAAGCTCAACCCGGGCGAGCCGTTGGACAAGGACATCTACGATCTGTCGCCGGAAGAGATGAAGGCGGTGCCGTCGATGCCGGGATCTTTGGAAGAAGCGCTCGACTGCCTGGAAGAGGACCACGCGTTCCTGATGCGCGGCGACGTATTCACCGAAGAGCTGATCGAGACCTTCATCGACTACAAGCGGCGGAACGAAGCAGATGCCGTACGGTTGCGGCCGCACCCCTACGAGTTCGCATTGTATTACGACATCTAGCGAGCTTTCAGCTATCGGCTTCAGGCTCGCCCGCTTCGCGGGCGGGCCTTTTTTTTGTGACATTTCACGCGTGTTCCTATCCGCTTCTCGCGGGCAAACCCTCCACGACAGAAGATCCTAAATCCCGGCGATAGAAATTATCTATTCGCATCCCGGTCAAAAAAAGGCTACAGTAAACCTGATCCAAGTTGTCGGGGATGCCCGCCTGGTAGCGAGCTTCCAGTCGTTCTTAAGCTCCGTTTGCTGAAGTTTCAATCCTAATTCAACAAACAGGAGAGTTATGACATTCGACTGGAAGAACCTTGCTGCACTTACACTTTCTGTGGGGTTAGCGGCGGCGTGCGGGGCGCAGACGGCACCCGTGGATGGCCAGAAGCCCGCCGACGGCGCGGTTCCGGCAGCGGCGCCGGCTCTCTCAGCGCCCTCGGGTCCGCTGCCCACACCTTCAATTACCGGCCCGCTGGCCGCGCCTCCGCCGGCCATCTTCGACGCGGGCCCCTTCGGCAAACTGGCAGTCAACGGCATTCTCGACGGCATGGGGACCTGGACGGGAAATTACATCGCGGGGGATCACGCCGCGAACGCGGCCCTGAGCAACGGCCAGATATTCCTGCAAAAGACCGACGGCTGGTTTCAATTCTACTTACAGGCCGGAGCCTACGACTTGCCCGCCCTGGGAGCGCCGTTTCTGGCGACGGACAAGACCATGACGGACTTGTACGGACCGGTGCCGGTCGCGTTCGTAAAGTTACAGGCGGCGAAGAATACCTCTATTGAAATCGGCTCGCTGCCCACGCTGATCGGGGCCGAGTATACCTTCACCTTCGAGAACATGAATATCGACCGCGGGTTGCTGTGGAACCAGGAAAACGCGGTGAACCGGGGGGTTCAGATCAACCAGACGATCGGTAAGTTTACAGCCTCACTAAGCTGGAACGACGGTTTCTATTCCGACCGCTTCACGTGGCTGAGCGGTTCGCTGGCTTATACCAAAGGCGCGCATAGCCTGGCATTCGTAGCCGGGGGTAACTACAACCAGACGGCTTTCCAGACTGTCGCCACGCCGGTGCAGAACAATAGCAGCATTTACAACGTGATTTACACGTACAGTAAGGGCTCCTGGATTGTCCAACCTTATTTCCAATACACCAACGTGCCGGGCACCGAGGCCATCGGGGTGGTGAGGGGGGCTTCCACCACCGGCGGAGCGATCCTGGTGAACCACACGTTCAAGCACGGCTTCTCGCTTCCGTTCCGCTGGGAATATATCGCGAGCTCGGGATCGGCGGCGGAGAATGCCGTGAACCTGATGTACGGCCCGGGAAGTTCGGCGACCTCGTTCACGGTCACGCCCACGTTCCAGTATGGCGGCTTCTTCGTGCGCGGCGATTTGGCCTTTGTGCATGCCATGAACATCACGCCCGGCGACGCCTTCGGCCGGTTGGGTATGGCCGCCAATCAGCCCCACGCCGCGGCGGAAATCGGATTCATGTTCGGAAACAACATGGCGGAAAAAAGGTAAGTCCATCGGCATCGCTTTCGCGCGAGACGATACGGCGCGCGGCGGCGTCTCCACGGATGCCGTGCATTGGAAAGCGCGCATGGTATTACGGAAGCGCGGCGCGCCGATGGTGGAAGATGGGAATAGAGAGTCCTGCCGAAGTGACGCCATGCCCGGAAAAGGCGGCATGGGGATCGGACGCCGTCCTGAAGAAGTACGCGAAGAAACTGCTGCCGAAGCCGCAAGAGCACTTACACATGGCCGAGCAGATTCAGGCGAAGCTGACTTAGGCGGCGCACTCGCTGCGCCCGAGTTGGAGCGAGAAGGGCTGGTCGTCGCCCCAGTCCTGGTAGAGCTCGGGGAAGAGCTCGGCCGGTTTGGCGAGGTCGCCGGTGAGCGTGCGGAAAGTTTCCACCTTGTGCCGCAGGACGTACTGGCGGAAGGTTTCGGCCGGGAGCCGATGTTCGAGGAAGTGGTCGAGCACGCGCGCGACCGCCTCGGGCGCGAGCCGCGCCGGCACGCTCTGCACGGCCAGACCGAAGCGCATGACGCCCTCTTCGTCGTAGCCGCCGCCGAGCAGCATCTGGTAGTAGGGCACCAGGTTGCCGCCCAGCTTGCGCGCGTTGCCGTAAAACCCGATGTCGCCGATCCAGTGATGGCCGCAGGCGTTGGGGCAGCCACTGACCTTGATGGTGAGCTGCCTCACGCGCGCGTCGTCGTAGCGCGCCACGACCTCTTGCAGCGCCGCGCCCAGGTTCATGGTTTTGGTGAGGGCCAAGTTGCAGGAGTAGGCGCCCGGGCAGGTGACCACGTCGTCGATCTGCCGCGCGCCGGCTCCGCCCAGGCCGACCTCGCGCAGGGCCGCGTGCACCTGCGGCAGCCGGCCCAGGGGGATGAACGCCAGCACCAGGTTCTGATCCGTGGTGACACGCGCCAGGCCGTCGCCCGCGGTCGCGGCGATGCGCGCGATCCCGCGCAGTTGCACAGCGGTCAAATTGCCCTGATCGACGCGCACGATCACCGCGGCGTAGCCGGTCTGTTTTTGTTCCACGACGTTGGTTTCGAGCCAGGCGTCGTAGGGTGGGGCGCCGCTCGGGGGCGCGCCTCCTTCCGTGCGATTCAGGACCGGAAGCAGCGCACCGCTGCCCAGCGGCTGGGGCATGGACCGGTAGCCGCCGAAGCCTTCCGGCACGCGCTCGGGCCACTCAATGCCGCCGTTCGCCAGAATGTCCGCGTATTGTTTTTCGATCTGCTCCTTCAGCCAGGCGAAGCCGCGCTCGCGAAGCACGAATTTCAGGCGCGCCTTGTACTTGTTCTGCCGGTTGCCGTAGCGGTTGAAAACGCGGACTACGGCCTCGATGCGGTTCAACAGGCGCTCTTCAGGAAGAAATTCGTCGAGAAGCTGCGCTTCGGTGGGCAGGGGGCCCAGGCCGCCGCCAATCACCACGCGAAAGCCGCGCCGGCCGCCGCGGACGGCCGCGTGCAGCCCGATATCGTTCACCGCGCCCGCGACGCAATCGTGGCCCGAGCAGCCGTCGAAGGCGATCTTGAATTTGCGCGGGAGATTGCCGGTGAGGTCCTTGCGCAGCAGGGCGTAGGCTACGCGCTGGGCGTAGGGCCGCACATCGAAAACCTCACCCTGCGTGAGCCCCGACCACGGGCAGGCGGTCACGTTGCGCACCGTGTTGTAGCAGGCCTCGCGGTTGGTCAGGCCCACGTCCGCCAGCAGGTGCATCAGGCTGGCCACCTCGCGCAGCGGCACGAAGTGGTATTGGATGTTCTGCCGGGTGGTGATGTGGCCCTCACCGCCGCCGAACTCTTCCGCGACTCGGGCAAGCTGCTCGACCTGGGGCGCCGTCAGGAGGCCGCCGGGAATCTTGCAGCGCACCATCTGGACGCCCGGCTGGCGCTGGCCGTAGATGCCGTGCTTGAGCCGGAAGGGGCGGAAATCGTCCTCGGGAATCTTGCCGGCGAGGAATTCCTCGGCCTTCTGCCGGAAGGTCTCGATTTCCTGGCGGACGATGCTATCGTATTGAAGGTTAAAGGCTTGCGTTTCGGAAAGCGGGTTTTCGATGAGTGCCTGCATAATATCCTATTCTCAGTAGAGATTCAATCACCTAATATCCTATAGAGATTATACTATTTGGACTGAAGATGCAAGCGAAAAAGGAGGCAAGTAGAGCGGTGGGATTTTCACGGACGGTGGGAGGATCTGGAGAGTGGCCGGCCTCCGGAGCGCCAGAGGCCGGCTCCGGACGATGTTACATTTTGACGCTTTGGACCGAGATGGTGTCGCCGTTCAGCGTGCCGTCAATCGTGACTTTCTGGGCGATGTGCGATTTAACCTTGGACTGGTCGGCAATCTGGTAGACCTTGCCGTCTTCGGTGGCCAGCACCAGCTTGGCGCCGTGCCTCAGGCACCCCTCGGTGCACTGCTGGTTGGTCCACATAGCTTTCTTCGATGCGCAGTTCGAGTCCACGATGTACCCGGTATATTGCCCAGCCAAGGCGGAAATGGCGCCCAGCAACAGCACGGGCAGAAGCTTCTTCATAATGCACCCCTCCTCTGAGTGACAGTTCAGCAATGACTATACCCCACAAGGTGGGGTGGCCGCAACCGGGGGATGTAAACATAGGGCGGAACGATCACCCGTGGGCCATAATCTTGGTATACTTGATCGACAAGGAGTAGATCCAAATGCGGCAGTATGCACACCCGGAAGCGCTGGTGTCTATAGACTGGGTAGTGGCGCATGCCACGGATAAGAACGTGCGCGTGGCCGAAGTGGATGTGGACACAAGAGCTTACGACGAAGGACATGTCCCCGGTGCGATTGCGTGGGCGTGGAACACCCAGCTATGCGACACGGTGCGGCGGGACATTTTATCTAAAGGACAATTCGAGGAACTGATGGCGTCGTCGGGCATCACGCCCGATACCACGCTGGTAATTTACGGCGACAACAACAACTGGTTCGCGGCCTGGGCGTTCTGGCAGGCCAAAATCTACGGCCACCGCGAGGTCCGGCTGATGAACGGCGGGCGGAAGAAGTGGCTGGCGGAAGGGCGCGAGCTTTCCACCACTGTCCCGCCGGTCCAGCGCACCAACTACAGAGCCAGGGAAGCGGACCTGTCGATCCGCGCGTTTCTGCCGATGGTGCAGGAGGCGTATGCCAGCCGCACGGCGGCGACGGTAGACGTGCGCAGCCCGCAGGAATACACCGGCGAGATTCTCGCGCCTCCGGGACTGCCGGAGACGTGCCAGCGCGGCGGCCACATTCCAGGCGCGCGCAACATCCCGTGGGGGAAGGCGTGCAACAACGACGGCACGTTCAAACCGGCGGAAGAGTTGGAGCAGATCTACGGCGCGGAAGGAATCGATGGCAGCCAGCCGGTGATCGCCTATTGCCGCATCGGCGAGCGGTCCAGCCACACCTGGTTCGTGCTGACGTACCTGCTGGGCTTCGAGAAAGTGACCAACTACGACGGCTCGTGGACCGAATGGGGCAACCTGGTCGGCGTGCCGGTGGAACGGGGGGCGGCGGCAACCGCGCGCGGATGACTATGAAGGCCGAAGAATATCAGGAGCGGAAAACCGCGGTTGCGGGCTGGCCGGTCAAGCTGGCCAGCTACCGCCTGGGCACGACGTGGCATTCCAAAGCGGACAACGTTTCGCCCGGCGCCGCGCTGGCGCGGACCACGGGCGTGACGCGGCAGGAAGCGGAAGACAGAGCGCTCCAGCGCGCGGAAGAGTTGCTGGGCCGGACCAGGCGGAACGAAATCTAGCGGGCGAGGGCAAGCCCCGCATCGTTCAGCAGACCGATCCCGGCACTGCTGAGCGGGTTGCCGCCTTGGTCAAGGACCGTGATGCGCCCTTGCCTTTGTCGGGCAACCACCGTCGAGTTCGGCTTGCCCGGCGCCTCTGGTTGGCCTTATCGCACCTCGAAGGTGCCGAAGGCGAGTCCCAAGTCGCGCGGATCCGAGGCCGGGCGAATGGTCCGGCTCACTTCCACGGCGATCAGCATCTCGCGGTTTGCGGAAGCGGAATCCGGCAGCGGGAACGACAGCTCGAACGCGTTCCGGCGGATCTCAGCCGGAGGGAGCGGCGTGCCGTTCACCGTTGCCGTCAATTGGAGCGGCCCCGCCTGCAACTGCTCGTCGGTGCAATATCCACGCAGATAGAGAGTTTGGCCCGGCGCGGCGGGTGCGGCCATGTGCAGCGTGGCGCGTTTGGGCATCCAGCGGTGGTCGCCGTCGCTCGGATACCACTCCGGACCGAGCAGGTCCGCGGCGAGCGGGCTGGCCACATCCACGCGCGGCGGAAATAGCAGGTCCGGAGCGGGACGGTAAGTCGTGGTGATGTTACGCAGGCGCGGCCCGCGGACATCGTAGACCACCAGGTCGCCGCGCTCGATCGCCCGCACCGTTTGGGACGGCGGCAGCACGAATTGCGCTACGTCCTGCGCGCCCGAAGCCGCGGGAATGCGGGCTTCGCTGCCGGGCGCGAGGTACAACCGCTCGATACCCACGAGGCGGCCCGGGCGGTCAAAAATGGAATTCCAGAAGAGCGCGCTGTCCACGCCTTCGAGCATCACCGCCTGCGCGGGGTGCAGTTCGTGAATGCGCGCCAGGGCCTCGACGAAGTCGCGAACTCGCATGCTGGTGCGGTAATTCCAATCGGAAGCCGCCACCGTCCGCGGCACCACCATGACGGCATAGAGCAGCGCCAGCGCGGCCGCGGCGACCCGCGCCCGGCGGGTGCCGCGCCAGGCCTCCGCCAGCGCCCATCCGGCCAGCCAGGAGATCCCGATCACCGGAATGTAGAGGTAATACTCCATGCGGTGGTCGTGCAGCGGGAGGACCGGTGCGAGCGCCGCCAGATACCAGCCGAAGCAGAAGAGCGGGGTGCGTAGTCCCGCCCGCAGCCGCACGAGCGCGAAGGCGGCGAGTGCCAGGGTCAGCACCACCACGCCCGCAGGCATGACCCATGGCGGCAGCGGCAACGGCGTCCAAAGGAACGCCGGGCCGGCGGTCCACGTCCAGTACCGCGCCAGGGTCCTGAGCATGGCGGGGCTGTAGTGCAAGGCGTAAACGCCGGTTTTCTGGGGCGGCGCCGCGACGAGGTGCACGACGACGTAGGCCGCGGAGAATGCGAACATCGGCAGGACACGGCGGACGGCCGAGGGTTTTTGCGCAACCAGCACCAGGTACGCCAGCGCCAGTGCCGGATAGACGAAATTCAGCTCCAGCGCTCCGAACCCGAGCAGGAAGGCGATCCACTGATAAATCTCCCAACGCCGGTCGGCGGTCTCGATATATCGCGCCAGGGAGTAGAGCGCCAGCAGCAGAAAGAAACCGCACAGCACCTGGTTGTAGACGCACGTCCATGCGAGCGGCGCGACGACCGAGCTGTGCACGGCCCACAGCGCCGCCGCACAGAAGCCGGCCAGGCGGCCGCGCCCGATGCGGCTGCCGATGGCCGCCACGAGCGCGAGGTTGGCGAACTCGGTGGCGAAGATCGCGATCCGGAAGGGCAGGGCATCCAGGCCGAACCAATTGAACCCCGCCATGAAAAACGCGCGCTCGCTCCAGGGCCGAATGGTGCCTTCGGCGAAGGGCGTGAACAGCGCGGCCATGAGGCTGTGGAAGTCGTGCACGCGGAGGGTGAGGCCGAGCCACGCGAAATCGTCGCCGCGAAACCAGGCATTGAACCCGCTCCAGTGAACGATGAGGCAAAGGAGCGCCGGCGCCGCCCACCACGCCGCCTGGCGGGTCCTCTGGACCGCGGTCATTGAGCGTTCAGCCCCGCGCTCATCACCACGATTCCCAACTCGCGTTCCTCCTGGCCCTCGGGCGGCAAGGCCTTATCGAGCGAGAACCGGGCCTGTACGGCATCGGCCGTTAGCGCCTCCGCCGGCACCGGGCGCTTGTAGACGTATTTTCCCGACTGCGACCAGGTTTCGGGCGCGAGGACCGCACCGTTCACGTTGGCCGAAAGCGTCAGCGTCTTGAGCTTGTCGATGACCAACGACGGCAAGTACAAATCCAATTCCAGCGTGGCGCCGCTCTGTGCCGCGCCCGGGGGCGTGCGCAGCGCCACCACGAACTGCCGCGCGGTCCAGCGCCAGGATTGCTCTTCGACAGGATAGAACCCGCTCACCAACTGGCTCGAAAAGCGTGCACCCGCCATGGAGACGGTCGATGCCGCTACCGGGCTCTCCTCGACCAGCGACCGCGAGTCAACCTTCTGGCGGTTGCAGGAGAGGAAGCCGAGCACAAGGAAAACACAAAGGAAGCAGGCCCATTTTTCACCACAGAGCCACAGAGAACGCAGAGGAAACACGGAGTTATCCAAGCGTTCCTCCGTGCAGCCTCCGCGTTGTCCGCGCCTCTGTGGTGAGCAATTCTTTCTCATTAGTCTCCGACTTTCTCCACCTGTACCAGGCAGCTATAGAACGTCGGGCCGCCGCCGGCGTCGCTCAGGCGCTCGGACGTCACAGCGTTGACGTTGCGCCGCCCCGGCGCGCGTTTGCCCCAGCGCACCGCCGGCGCGCACACCACGCCCCCCGGGACCGTGCCGTCCACCCGCGCTGCAAGGGTGCAGGACCCTCGATCGTTCCACACCCGCACCTGGTCGTTGGTGGCGACTTCCAGCCGAGCAGCGTCCGCCGCGTTCAGGTGCAGCGTGGCGGTCTGCATGTCCACGCCATGGCGATAGCCGAAAGTGGAATTCATGCTGTCGTCGTTTTTGGGCGAAATCAGCTCGAACGGAAATCTCGCGCGCAGTTCCTCGTCACCCCGCCGCGATTCCACCGGCGGTGTGTAATCCAAAGTCCCGGCATCGAAGTGGCACTTGCCATCGGCCGTGCCGAACCCGCCCTCGGCGAACGGCAGAAACGGCTCGGGTAGCCGGAGACGCACGGAACCACGCTGGTCGAGTTCCTCGATGGTAATGCCCTTGACGAACGAGTGCCCGCCGGCAAGCAAGCCGCGGATCATGTCGTCTTCCGATTCGCGCAGGCAGGGATCGTCGAAGCCCATGCGCGCGGCCAGGAGGCGGAAGACGTCGAGGTTCGATTTGGCCTCGCCCGGCGGCGGTAGCGCCGGACGCGCCAGTTGCAGGTAATAATGCCCGTAGGCCGCGTAGAGATCCGTGTGCTCCAGGAACGTAGTGGCGGGCAGGAGGATATCGGCATAGTCTGCCGTGTCATTCTGAAACTGCTCCAGCACCACGGTGAAAAGATCGTCGCGGCGGAAACCCTGGAGCACCGCGTTCTGGTTTGGTGCAATCGCCGCGGGATTCGAGTTGTAGACCACGATGGCCTTTACCGGCGGACGGTCCAGTTTCGTCAGCGCCGTCCCCAGTTCCGCCATGTTGACG
Source organism: Acidobacteriota bacterium (assembly GCA_021787555.1). Taxonomy (GTDB): domain Bacteria; phylum Acidobacteriota; class Terriglobia; order Bryobacterales; family Bryobacteraceae; genus JAJYLS01. Next base: position 11,663 of record JAJYLS010000006.1, read on the forward strand.
ATGCGTGCCTCGCGTCCCAGCGCCTTCAGTTGCAAGTCCGCGCGATCGAGCGCTTCGAAGTTCAGATGGAAGGCGTGCGAAGTGGAAAGCTGGAGTCCGCCGCCTACCTCTTTCCACGAGCCCACCAGCGCCGGCAGTAGCGCAATGGCCCGCACGGCCATGGCCCCGCGCTCACTCCGCTGCACGCCGTAATTGAGCCGGATGGCCGCCGGCCGGGTGGTGGCGTACTCGCGCGCAAGCCGGGCGATCTCTTCCGCAGCGATGCCGGTCAGTTCCGCGGCGCGCTGTGGGGTCCACGCTTTGACGCGCTCGCGCAGGCCGTCGAATCCCTCGGTGCAGCGCGCGATGTAATCGGCGTCATACAATTCCTCGCCGATAATCACGTGCATCATGGCCAGGGCCAGCGCGGTGTCGCTTCCCGGATTGATGAAGAAATGCTTGTCCGCCGCCGCGCCGGTGCGATTGCGCCGCGGGTCGATGGTATAGAGCCTGGCCCCCTGGCGCCGCGCCTCCATGACGAACGGCCAGAGATGCACGTTGGTTCCGAGAATGTTGGCGCCCCACGCAAGGATCAGCCGCGCGTGGCGGAACTGCTCGGGCTCGGTGCCGTAGCGCAGCCCCAGCGCCCGATTGAGCCCCGCCGCGCCCGCCGTCGAGCAGATGGTGCGGTCGAGGCGCGAGGCTCCCAGGCGATGAAAGAACCGCCGGTCCATGCCTTTGCCATTCAGCAGCCCCATGGTGCCGGCGTAGCTGTACGGCAGGATGGTCTCCGGCCCGAATTCGCGCGCGATGGCCTTCAGACGCGCGGCGACGGTGTCCAGCGCTTCGTCCCACGAGATGCGCTCGAAGCGGCCTTCGCCCTTGGCCCCGATGCGCCGCTGCGGATAGAGCAGCCGGGCCGGCGAGTACTCGCGCTCCAGGTATTGCGCGACCTTGCCGCACAAAAACCCGCGCGTTACGGGATGCGCCGGGTCGCCGCGCAGCTTCGTCCCGCGGCCGTTTTCCACCGTCACGAGGAGCGAGCAGCTATCCGGGCAATCGAGGGCACACACCGAGCGCCGCGTCTGAGTCATTTTCACTGATTATATCCCCGCGTCATCAGGTTACACTGGCGGAGAACATGGAACGCTCCGACCATCGCGCCGCCCTCCTCGCCGGATTTCTCGGCTGGACCCTCGACGCCTTCGATTTCTTCCTCGTGGTTTCCTGCCTCACGGCGATCGGGCACGAGTTCCACAAGTCCGATGCCGAGATGACGCTCACGCTCACCGCCACCCTGGCCTTCCGCCCCGTGGGAGCTTTCCTCTTCGGGCTGCTGGCAGACCGCTACGGCCGCCGCATTCCGCTCATCATCGACGTGGTGTTCTATTCCGTGATGGAGGTCCTCTCGGGTCTCGCGCCGAACTACACCACGTTTCTGTTCCTGCGCTGCCTGTTCGGCATCGGGATGGGCGGGGAATGGGGCGTGGGAGCCACGCTTGTTATGGAGAAAGTGCCGGCGCGCCAGCGCGGCTTCCTCTCCGGGCTGCTCCAGCAGGGCTACGCCGCCGGTTTCCTGGCAGCCGCGCTCTGCAATTATTTCCTCTTCAATCATCTCGGCTGGCGTCCGCTGTTTTTCCTCGGCGGCTTGCCCGCCCTGCTGGCGCTTTACGTTCGCGCGCACGTCAAGGAATCGGACGTCTGGCAGAAGACCCGCCATGCCTCATGGGGCACGCTCGGCCGCGCCATCGTTGGATATTGGAAGCTGTTCCTTTACATGGTCGTGCTCATGACCGCCATGAACCTGGCCTCCCACGGCACCCAGGATCTCTACCCCACGTTCCTCCAGCGGCAATGGGGCTTCTCGGTGACGCAGAAAAATGCCCTCAGCGCTTTCAGCATGGTGGGTGCGATCATCGGGGGCACGCTTTTCGGCATGATCTCCGACCGCATCGGCCGGCGGCGCTCGATCGTCATCGCGCTCGGGCTCGCGCTGCTGGCGATTCCGCTATGGGCCTACGCGCCCTCCATCGCGCTGCTCTGGGCCGGCGGATTCATCATCCAGTTTCTGGTGCAGGGAGCATGGGGCGTCATTCCCGCGCATCTCACGGAACTTTCGCCCGATGCCGTGCGCGGTTTTCTTCCCGGCTTCGGCTACCAGACGGGCGTGCTGCTGAGCAGCATCGTGCCTTATTTCGAAGCGGCCTTCGCGCGCAGCGCCGGGTATGCCACCGCGATGGCGGGTACGGCCGCCGCGGTTTTCGTGTTCGCGGTGGTTGCCACGGCGCTCGGCCCGGAGCGCCGCGCGGCGCAGTTCGGGAAATAACTGGCGCGGCGCTCAGGCCGCGGATGGCGGCGCGCTTCCGGGCTCCGGCAGAGTCATGCCGTCGCGGGTTCTCTTCTGAAATTCTTCGATCTTCACTCTGAGCTTCCGCACGGTCGCCGCGTACTGCGGCTGGTAATACAGGTTGTTCATTTCGAGCGGATCTTTGTTGCGGTCGAACAGCATGCAGACGTCGGTGTCGTGGAGGACCATCTTCCAGCCGTCCGGAGTCACTACGGTGCGGGCGCGCGGTCCGCCCTCTTGCGGATCGCGGTTCCACTCGATGAAGATATCCTCCGGTGGGCGGGTGCCCAGCAGCGTGCCGGTCAGGGTGCGGCCGGCAAAACCGCTCACGTCTTTCTTGCCCATGAGGTCGAGCAGCGTCGGAATCATGTCGATGTGGCTGACCGGCTGCGGAATGTGGTGCGGCTTCTGGTTCCGGAAGGGCACCCGCAGCAGGAACGGCACGTGCACCGCCTCCTCGTACATGACCGATTTCGCCAGCAGCGAATGGGAGCTCATCATGTCGCCATGGTCGGTGGTGTGTACGATAATCGTGTTCTCCATTTGCCCGGAAACTTCCAGCGCCCACAGAATCCGTCCCCACGCCTGGTCCACCAGGGAGCACAGACCAGCGTAGTTGCGGTGTATTCTGTGGAAGCCCTCGGGAGTGTTCAGGTCGTGTCCCTCAAAACCCGTCCTTAGGAAGCTGCGGCGGCGCTTCTTGTACGCCTCCGGTTCCGGCGTGCGAGGGATGCCGGGATAGTTCTTCTCGAGCGGCGCTTCCTCGGGGGTGTGCAGGTCGTTCAACGCGCTGGCAAACGGCATGTGAGGCTCGAGCGTGTTCACATACAGCATCCACGGATCGTTGCGGTTCTTGAGGATGAAATTGGAGGCCTCCTGGCCGAGGAAGGACGGTTTGGATTGCTCCACGGGCAGTTTGGTGGCGAAGTTCCGCGTGAAGGAATTCGGATGCTTCGTGTCGTCCGGCTTGTAGCCCAGGCTCAGCAGGAAGTGGTGATAGGCGCTGCGCGCGTTCTTATCGCGCCCCGGCGAGTAATACGCCTGGTAGATGCCGTCCTCGATGGCGCGCCACTCCTGGAAGCCGCGCTGCGCGAAGACCTCGTCGCCGAGATGCCACTTCCCCATGTAGCCGGTGCGGTAGCTCGAATCGTCCAGCAACTGGGGCATGACCTTGACGTCCTGCCGCAGTGCAATATTGTTGTGCACGCAGCCGTTCTGATGCGGCCAGGTGCCGCTCATCACGCAGGAGCGCGCGGGCGTGCAGACGGGCTGCGCGTCGTAGCAGCGGTCGAACACGACACATTCCGATGCCAGCCTGTTCCACACCGGCACGCGGTAGCGGGCGTTGCCATAAGCGGCCATGGAATCGGCGCGCTGTTCGTCGGTCCACAGAAACAGCAGATTGGGCTTGTCGCCGGGGGTGCGCCGGGCGCGCAGGATGGCAGGAGCGGCTGCCATTCCCGCCAAACTCTGGAGGGCTTTACGGCGTGTGATCATACGACGATCCTACCCCACCAGCGCCCGAACGACGATCCAGGATTTCTCGACGGCGGACAGCCGGACCCGCCGGCGGAACACGTCGTAGTTGGTGCGCTGGATGCGGTCGAGCAGGCGCGAATAGATCCAGATGAGCGCGCGGAGCGACCTGCGGCTGCGGTGGTGAATCAAATCGACGAGCGGCTGCGATTCGTCGTAGTATGCCCTTGCCCGCTCGGCCTCGAAACGCATCAGGCGGAGAAAGGCTTCGCTGCGGTTGCCCGCCTGGAGGTCGTTTTCGGTCACGCCGAAGCGCCGCAGGTCTTCCATGGGCAGGTAGATACGCCCGCGCTCGGCATCCTCGCGGATGTCCCGCAAGATGTTGGTGAGCTGGAAGGCCACGCCGCATTTTTCCGCCAGCGGCAGCGCGCTCCGGGTGTCGAAGCCGAAGATGTGGATCGTTGTCATCCCCACCACCGACGCCACCTGGTAGCAATAGCCGTAGAGCTCCTCGAACGTGTCGAAGCGCCGCGGCTCCAGGTCCGAGAGCACGCCGTCGATCATGTGGCGGAAGTATTCGTGCGGGATGCCGAAGCGGCGCACGGTGTGGTGAAACGCCGGCCAGACCGGATGGCCGCTGAAGCGGCCTTCGAGCGCGTCCTCCATCTCCTCGCGCCAGCGGTCGAGGGGCGGGCGGGCGGCGCCGGGCTCATCGCTCAGGTCGTCGCAATAGCGCATGAACGCGTAGATGGCGCACATGGCCTTGCGCTGGTGGTCCGGCAGCAGCAGAAACGAGTAGTAGAAGTTCTTGGCGCGGGAGCGGGCGATGCGCCGGCAATAAGCGTACGACTGATCGATCGCGTTCTTCATGCGGCTCGGGCCACCGCCACGCGCGCCAGGGACCGCAGCAGCAGCCGGACCCGTTCGGTCTTCGAGATCGCCGGCCGCGCGGACAGCACATCATATCCCCGCTGCTCGATTTTGTCCAGCACGCACATGCCGCCACGGCTGAACAGGTCGATATCGAGCGCGAGGCGCCGGTCCACCATTCCGACCAGCGGCAGGCCTTCCAGGAAGAGCTCGCGGGCGCGCAGCACGATGTCGCGCATCACCGCCCGGAAGGCCGGCGTGGCGCGGCGGGCGAACAGGTCCTCGACCGTATACCCGTACCGCTCCATCGTTTCGAGCGGTATATAGACGCGATCTTTCAGCAGGTCGACCGTCACGTCCTGCCAAAAATTGGCGAGCTGGAGCGCGGTACAGGTGGCGTCGGAAAGCTGCTGGCGCTCGATATCCGAATAGCCGCAGAGGTAGAGCACAAGCCGGCCGACCGGGTTGGCGGAATAGCGGCAGTAGCCGAAGAGGTCTTCGCAGGTGGGGTAGCGGGTGACGGTCTGGTCCTGGACGAACGCCTGGATCAGATCCGCGAAGGGCTGGCGCGGGATCGAGAACTGGCGGACCGTGGGGATGAGGGCGACGAAGACCGGATGGGTGGCGCGGCCCTCGTACATGGCATTCAGTTCGCCGCGCCACCAATCCAGCAGGCGCAGCGACTCGGCCGGATCGCCGGTCTCGTCGCCGAGATCGTCGGCCCAGCGGCAATACGCGTAGACGTTGTAGAAATGCTGGTGCAGGCGCTTGGGGAGGAGCCAGCTCACCACGTGGAAATTCTCGTAATGGTGAGTGGCCAGCCAGCGCGTATAGGCTTGGGCCTCCTCGGGAGACCAGGCTTTGGCGAGCGCCTCGGCGGAGCGGACAAACTCGACTGGCGCGAGAGGCATCCGCAACGGATTCTCGTCGGTCATGGCCCGGGCGTCCCTTTTTGCCGCTGCGTTTAGGGCAGGATGGCGGTCTTGAGGTGGCCGTTATGGCTCATCAGGTGCCGCATCACTTCCAGGAGGTTGGCCAGCGGTTCTTCGCGGTTGACGAAGAACGATGCCGTGATGTCACCCCGGCAGACGAGGTCGAGCGCCTTCCGCACATACGCCGGCGTGTGGTGGAAGCTTGCCTTGCAGGTGATTTCCGAATAGTGCAACAGGTTGGTATCGAGGCTGACCGTAGTCTGGGTTGGGCAGCCGCCGAAGAAGTTCACGGTGCCGCCGCGGCGGACCATGTTCACGGCCCACTGCCAGGTTTCGGGTTTGCCTACGGCCTCGATCGCGATATCCACGCCGCGCCCGTGTGTCAAGGCGCGGACCGCATTCACGGGATTGGAGGCGTCGTCGGCGGTAATCAGCTCATCGGCGCCCAGAGCCGCGGCGCGCTCGAGCTGCGTCCGGCGGCGGCCCATGGCCAGCACCCGGCAACCGTACAATTTGGCCAGTTTGACAAACATCAGCCCGATGGGCCCCAAGCCGATAATCGCGACGGTGTCGTCTTCGCGCGGCGCGGTCTCTTCGAGGCCGCGGACCACGCAGGCCAGCGGCTCGACGAGAGCGGCGTCATGGTATCCCACGTGAGCCGGGATAAGATAGGTATTCCGTTCCACAATGCGCGCCGGAATCCGGATGAATTCCGCGTACGCGCCGTTGTTGAACAACAGGTCTTCGCACAGGTTTTGCAGGCCGCGGCGGCAAAAAAAGCACTCCTCGCAGGGGGCCGAATTGGCCGCCACAACACGCTGCCCGATGGAGAATTTCGTGACACCCTCGCCCACATCGACCACATCGCCGGCAAGTTCGTGCCCGAACACAGCAGGGGGAACGATCATTCGAGCGTGGTATCCGCGGCGGAAAACTTTTACATCGGTACCGCAGGTAAGCGCCACCTTCACTCGAACGAGGATGTCACCGCTATCAATCTGAGGAACTGCTACCGGCTCTACCTGCAAGTGTTCCTTGCCGTACAGCACGGCAGCCATCATGTGGTTATTCACTATGACCACCTCTGTGGCTGAACGATTATTTTCAACGATTTAGGTCCTGGATGCAACGCCAAATCAAATCCTGAACGGATTTTAACCAAGGGGAACCGGTGGGAAATCAGCTCCTCCACCGGTAATTCGCCGCCAAATACCAGATTTGCGGACTCCTTCTGCAAGACTACAGAAGCACTATAACACCCGAACAGTGTCCGTTCACCTACACAAATATCCACCCCGGAAGCCTCGATGCGCTCGGTAGCCGAGGTCTGTGCGAACAGCAGGATCCGCGCCCCCGGGCGGGAGCAGGCGATGGCCTGTTCGACGATTCCGGGAGCGGAAGCGGCTACGATCACCAGGTCGGCGCCGCGGCCGGAGGTCATCTGCTTGATTTCCGAGGCGACGGCTGTAGCGCGTGGATCCCAGGCGAAATCGGCGCCGCAGCGGGTGGAAACGGCGCGCCGCTCCGCAATCGTATCGGTGGCGGCAATACGGGCGCCCGTGCGATGCACCAGCATGGTGAACATCAGGCCAATCGGCCCCTGGCCCAGAATCGCGACGAACTCGCCCGGTTGGGGGTCGCACTGCACCACCGCCTTGTAGCAGGTGTTTACCGGCTCGACCAGGGTGGCGCGCTCGAAAGAGATGCCATCGGGAATTTTCTCGACGCCTCGCTCGACAATCCAGTCCATTACCCGCACGTACTGCGCGAAGCCGCCGCCGGCGGGCTCGAATCCGGCGGTGATGCCCACGCGCTTATATTGCGGGCACTGGGCGAAAAGTTTCCGCTCGCAGTAGAAACAGTTGAGGCAGGGAATGTGATGGAACGCCACCACGCGGTCGCCCACGCGGAATTTGGTGATTCCGGCGCCGACCGCGGCGACGATTCCAGCCGTTTCGTGGCCGTAAATACGCGGCGGATCGAGGAGATTGTGCTCGATTTTCTTGAGATCGGTATGGCAAATCCCGCAGGCCTCGACGCGAATCAGGATTTCTCCCGGCTCAATCGCCGGCGTAGGCACCTGCTCGACGTGTACCATGCTGCTGCCGCGGTAGACGGCGGCATGCATGGTTTGAGGGATAGCGGATATGTCAGAATCGGCAACCGGCAATGAAGTCTCCCAGGGCCCTTGTGGCCCGCATTGAACGCTGGCACAGCCGAAATAATTCCGGCAGGCGGACCATGGGACGGCGAAGCGTTCCCCTTAAAATTATCATTGTATCGAAGTGGCCGTCAGGACGGAGAGCCGAGTTGAAGTCATTTGCCATGGTCTCATCCGCCAAATCTGTGACGGCACGGACGCAAAAAAACGGTACTGTGAGGGATTGGGCGCGTTCAGCGACGCCGGCTGCTTCCATCTCGACGGCACAGGCTCCGGTCTCGCGCAATTGGCGTTTTTCCCCGGCGGTCCGCGCCACGTGATCGATGGAACAGACGAGGCCGCAATGGCCGCCGGAGGCGCCCTGTGGGCCCGGCGCGGCGGTGTAGGCGCCCTGGTCGGAAGCGATGGCGGTGGCGATCACAATGCAAGCAACAGGCAACTCCCGATCCAATCCGCCGCAAAATCCAGTGCTGACGATGGCATCGGGACGCCAGGGTTTGGCGGCATCCACGGCCTCTGCGGCGCGCCGCCGACCGGCGCCGTTGGCGAGGAGCAGAACTTCTTGTCCGCCCAATCGCGCGGCGCGCGCCCAATCGACGGCAAAATCGGCGGGCCGCGTGTCTTCGATATGGCGCTCGAGGCCGGCGAATTCCATGGGGATGGAGGCCACAAAAAGGAGTCTCATAGGCGCTGACCTCCCTTACGGTCGCGGCTCCGAAAACCATTCCACCGCACGGGCCAGGGCTTTGTCGGCGGGGCCCGGCCGATATCCGAGTTCGCGGGCGGCCCTGACGTGGGTGACCCACATCTTCTTCCGCGCCATCCGCACGGCGTCCAGCGGGACGCGCGGCGGCCTGCCGGTAATGCCCGCCCAACCGGTGCTGAGAACCCCGGCTGCATAGGCGACGGCATACGGAATCCGCGTGGTGGGCGGTTTGTGGCCAGAGAGGGCCGCGAGCTTCTCCAGAATCTGCGCCAGCGTGAGATTCTCCGAGCCGAGAATGTATCGCTCGCCGGGCTTGCCGCCCTCGCACGCCAGCCAGTGGCCCTCGGCGGCGTCGCGCACGTCGACGATATTCAGGCCGGTGTCGATGAAGGCCGGCATGGCGCCGGCCAGGAAATCGGCAATGATTTTTCCGGTGGGTGTCGGCTTGATGTCATGGTCGCCGACGGGCGCGGTGGGATTGACGATCACCACCGGCAAGCCGGCGCGGGCGAATTCCAGCGCTACCTGCTCGGCCATAAATTTGGAGCGCTTGTAATCCCCGGCCATGTCGTTCAGGCTGACGGGCGTGGTCTCATCGCCGAGGCGGTCGTGAGGCAATCCGATGCAGCCCACGGTGCTGGTGTATACGATGCGCTCGGCGCCGGTCTTGCGCGCGGCCTCGAGCAGGTTGCGCGTGCCATCGACGTTCGAGCGATAGATCTCGCGCGGATCTTTGGCCCAGAGACGGTAGTCCGCGGCGACGTGGAAGACGAGGGCGCAGCCGGCGGCGGCGCGTTCGAGCGCAGCGGGATCGCGCAGATCGCCGGTGACGCGCTCGACATCGAGGCCATCCACGCGGCTGCCCTCGCGCACCAGCGCGCGTACGGCGAAGCCGCGCTCGACAAGCACGCGCGCCACATGCCAGCCGAGGAAGCCGGAGGCGCCGGTGACCAGAGCAGGCTTCATAAGATCCGGGGGCCGGGGGCCGGGGGCCGGGGGCCGGGGGCCGGGGGCCGGGGGCCGGGGGCCAGGGGCCAGGGGCCAGGGGCCAGGGAAGGAAGCTCGCTTTGCTCGCGGCTCTATCGCAGGCTCCATGCCAGCATTTTCAAATTGTCAGCCAGGCCGGCGTTGATGCCCAGGGCGGCCGAGGGCTCGTAGCCGCAATGCACCATGCAGTGCTCGCAACGCGGATCGTTGCCGTGCCCGTAGCCTTCCCAGGGCGTCTGCGTCATCAGGGCTTCAAAAGTTTTGTAGTGGCCGTCGGTGATCAGGTAGCACGGACCCTTCCAGCCCTTCACGTTGTAAGTCGGATTGCCCCAGGCGGTGCAGGGGAGCTCGCGGCCGCCCTTCAGGAATTCGAGATAAAGCGGCGTCTGGCGGATGGGGTATTTTTTCGCGAGGCGGTCGATATCTTTGAACTTTTCGTAGATATCCTCGCGGGTCATGAAGATTTCGCGGTCGTTCACCGCGGAATAGCCGTAGGCCGGCGAAATCTGGTGGCCGTCCACGCCGAACTGGCGGAGAAACTCGAACAGCTCCTCGATCTCACGCATGTCGGTTTCCTTGTACACCGTGGTGTTGGTGCAGACCTGGAACCCGGCGGCTTTGGCGGCGCGCAGGCCTTCGACGGCTTCGCGGAAGACGCCCTCGCGCTCGACGGCCACATCGTGATTCCTTTCCATGCCGTCCAGGTGGATGTTGAAGTACAAGCGCCGGTCGGGGGTGAATTCGTGCAGGCGCTTCACGAGGAACATGCCGTTGGTGCAGAGGTAGATGTGGCGGTTGCGCTCCAGGATTCCGGCCGAGAGCTTGCCAATCTGCGGATACATGAGGGGCTCGCCGCCGCAGATCGAGACCACCGGCGCGCCGCACTCGTCCACCGCCGCGAGGCATTCTTCGAGCGGCACACGTTCGGTGATGGTGGATTCGTATTCGCGGATGCGGCCGCAGCCGGTGCAAGTGAGATTGCAGGCGTGCAGCGGTTCGAGCATCAGGACGATGGGGAAGCGCTTGTTGATCATGGGATGCGGCTGGCGCTTCTCGCCGGTCTTGGGCGGCAGGATGCGAAACGGATTGGCCTGGTCGAGCGCTTCCGGAGCGGCGGTCTTCTGCCATTCCGGGCGCGGGCGCATCTTGTTCTTGAGGATGTATCCGGCCAGGCCGGCGGTCATGGCGAGCGGGAATTTCATAAGCCTCCAGGAGACAGAAGTCAGGAGTCGGGAGCCAGAATGCCCGAGCCGGCGGTCTCATTCGGACTCCTGGCTTCCGACTCCTGACTTCTCCTAAACGTGTCGAGCGCTAACAATGGGAAATAGTCCTTGTACAAGTGGTAGTTCAGGTAAAAAACTTTGGGGAACCCGGTGCCGGTGGCCAATTCCTCTTCCCAGCTTCCATCGGGGCGCTGGTTCTCCAGCAGGTATTCGATGCCGTGCTGCACGCTCAGGCTGCCGGCGTCGCCGCCGGCGATCAGGCCGAGGATCGCCCAGGCGGTCTGGGACGGCGTGCTGGGACCGGCAGTGAAGCCGCCGTTATCGTAGCTGGCGCAGCTTTCGCCCCATCCGCCATCGGCGTTCTGGATGGAGCGCAGCCATTCGCCGGCGCGCAGAACGTGAGCTTCGCGCTCGCTCTCGCCGGATGCCGCCAGCCCGCGCAGGGCGAAGCAGGTTCCGTAAATATAAGCGACGCCCCAGCGGCCATACCAGCTTCCATCGGCTTCCTGGTGTTTCACCAGCCACTCGACGCCGCGGCGGACGGCGGGATGATCGTGCGGAAGCGCGTGCGCCGCCAGCGATTCCAGCACGCGCCCGGTGATGTCCGGGCATGTGGGATCGAGCATGGCGTTGTGATCGGCGAAGGGCACCTTGCTCAGGAAATTCCAGTTGTTGTCGACATCGAAGGCGGCCCAGCCGCCGTCGCGCGACTGCATCGCCAGCAGCCAATCGAGCGCGCGCTTCTGGCAGGCCTCCTGCGCCGCGGGGTCGCTCGCCCGCGCGCGGCTGAGCGCCAGCATCACCATGGCGGTGTCGTCGATATCGGGATAGAACTCGTTGACGTATTCGAATGCCCAGCCGGAAGGCTCCGTGTCGGGACGCTTGACCGACCAGTCGCCCTTGCGCCGGATTTCGCAGGCCAGTACCCAATCGGCCGTGCGGCCGAGCGCGGGGCTGGCGGAATCGTGCTTGCCGAGCGCGTAGGCGGCGATGGCGGTGTCCCAGATCGGCGAAAAACAAGGCTGGAAGAAGAACCGCTCGCCGTCATCGACCATGAGGTTGTCGAACTGGCGGACCGCTTCCACGCGCAGCGGATCGTCGGGCGCGAAGCCGAGCACATCCAGCGCCATGACGGCGTAGAGCATCGGCGGATAGATCGCGCCCAAGCCGTCGGAATAGCGCAGATGCTCGATCATCCACTCCTTGGCTCGCTCGATGGCTTTGCGGCGGAGCGTTTTCGATCCGTGGCGCTCCCACCACTTCAAAATGTGGTCCGTGACCAGGAAGAAATTATGCCAGGTGAGGAGGTGCTCGTCGCGGCGGAATGCCGGGCTGCCGCCAGACAGCCAGAGCTCGTCCAGGTTGAAGCCGGGCGGGACGGGCCGCTGCGGATTCGCGGCGTGCACGATGGCCAGCGAAACCACGATAGCGCGCGTCCAGGAGGACATCTGGTAGAGAAAGTTGAACGGCAGCAGCACCACTTCGGGCGGAATGCTGGGGCAGAATTTCCGCGGGTACAGGCCGAAGAGGCTGAGGTTGACCTTGACGTAGCTGTTGGTTGCCTGGATGCCGCCCATCTCGAGAATGCGCTCGCGAAGCTGGCGCATGCGCGGATCGTCGGGCGGGAGGCCGGCCACTTTCAGCGCGAAGTAGGCCTTGACCGAGGCGCTGATTTCGGCCGGGCCTTTCACGTAGATGTTGAAGCCGCCGCCGGGGAGCTGGCGGTCGAGGATCGACTGGATGGCCTTGTCCAGCATGGGGCGCGCCTCGGGAGCCCACTCACCGTTGCGGGGCGGATACAGCCAGAGGAGAAAAAGGACGTAGTCGGATTCGAGCGTGGTATCGGCGGTGAGCTCGGCGCACCAGTGGCCGTCGGGCTTCTGCAAGCTTTCGAGGTACGCGGCGGCGCGGCTCGCGGCCTGCGCGGCGGCTGGGCCCAGAGGGCGCCCCAGCGCGCTCCCAACCTGTGCCGGCGCTCTCATTGGATGGAAACCACCAGCTCGGAGGGCAGTGAAAAGCGCACGTCTTCATCCACCAGCTCGAGCTCTTCCATCTGGTGGAAACCCTGGTCGTGGAGAAAGGCGATCAGCTCCTCGACCAGGTGCTCGGGCGCCGAAGCCCCAGCGGTGACGCCGACATTTTTGACACCATCCAGCCAGGCCGGATCCACGTCGCTGCGATCGTTCACCAGGAACGAGCGCACACCGGAGTTGTCGCCGACCTCCACCAGGCGCTTGGAATTCGAGCTGTTCTGCGAGCCCACGACGAGCAGCAGATCGCAGTGTCGCGAGATGGCTTTGACGGCCATCTGCCGGTTCTCGGTGGCGTAGCAGATATCCTGCGCGGGCGGCCCCTGGATGTGCGGAAAGCGCTCTTTCAGGCGAAGGACGATATCGCGGGTTTCGTCCAGGCTGAGGGTGGTCTGGGTGAGGTAGCGCACGCGCGTGGGATCGGGCACGGACAGGTGATCGACGTCGTCAAGAGTTTCGACGAGAAAGGTGCGATCCGGCACTTCCCCGAGGGTGCCGATGACTTCGTCGTGGTCCTTATGTCCGATGAGCACGATGCTATAGCCGTCGCGCGCGAAGCGCCCTGCTTCGAGGTGCACCTTGGTGACCAATGGGCAGGTGGCATCAATTACGTCGAGGCAGCGCTGCTTGGCCTCTTTGCGCACGGAAGGCGCGACGCCATGGGCGCTGAAGATGGCCCGGGCGCCCATGGGCACTTCCTCGAGTTCTTCCACAAAAATCGCGCCGGCTTCGCGCAACTCATCGACGACGTGTTTATTGTGGACGATTTCCTTGCGCACATACACTGGCGGACCGTACAAATCGAGAGCGATGCGGACGACGTCGATGGCGCGCACAACGCCGGCGCAGAAGCCTCGCGGCTTGAGCAGGAAGATCTTCTTGTCAGCCCCGTGATTGGGCGAGAAAGGCTTCAGTGGCATCCGAATGCATTCATTTTACCGTACTTGTGGGCAAAGGGGGCCGGAAAAGGGCCGCGGCCCCGGATGGCATCGTGCCGCGGCGCATCCGGACTCTCCAGCGTGATGCGCAGGGTCAGGCGGTCACCATGGCGCTCGCGCAGGGGCTGAAGAGCTTCCGAATGTGCAGGCGCCCGTTGGTGAGCACTTCGACGGACGCGATTTCGAGAGCACGGGAGAGGCTTTTCAGAAATAAGCCATCGTCAGGGACTTGGGCGAGGGCAATATGTCATCCTAGGTCCATGCCGGAGTGGACGGAGATCGGCATCGCGGGGAATCTTACGATACGGATTACCGCCGGGGAGAGCGGTATTTGCGCTATTGAATTGAATCCGGCGGGGCCGGCGGCCGGTGGACGGAACGACGGCCATCCGCAGCTTGCCGAGGCGGCGCGGCAGCTTCGCGCCTATTTCGCCGGCGAGCTGCGCGAATTCCGGCTGGCGCTGGATTTGCGCGGCAGCGACTTCCAGAAACGCGTGTGGCGCGAACTGTCCGCCATTCCGTATGGCGAGACACGCAGCTATGGGGAAATCGCGGCGGCAATCGGCGCACCGCGGGCGGTTCGGGCCGTGGGCGCGGCCAACGGAGCGAACCCCGTGCCCATCGTGGTGCCGTGCCATCGCGTCATCGGCGCGGGTGGTAAGCTCACCGGCTATGGCGGCGGGCTGCCGCTGAAGAGAAGATTGCTGGAACTCGAAAGGGACACGCTGGGGTGCGCGCGCGGCTGACGGTATATCTGCGGAAAACAATTCCGGCCCCGGCGCTGTGCTACCTGGCGGCGCTGGCGGGTCTCGCGGTGCTTACCGGAGCGGCCGCCGCGCTCATCGGCGTGAGCGGGCGAAGCCTCGCGATCGTCCGCATTTTTTCCCTCTTGTACATCGTGCTGATCCTGGGCTCGGCTTGGACGGGCTTTGGGCCGGGGCTGGTTGTCTCGCTGCTGGTGATCTTTGTCGTCCCGGTGGCGCTGCGAAGCCCGGGCGGCCCTCGCTGGCCGCCGGATGCCTTTCGGGTCAGCCTGATCCTGTGCCTCTCGCTGGTGGTAAGCGCGATCGGGCGATGGCGGCGCGGGGTAGAGAAAAAACTGCGGCGCGGCGCTGAAGAACTGGGAGAGCGCGTGCGCGCGCGCACCGAAGAGGTGGTGCGCGCGGTGCACGAGCGCGAGCTGACGGAAGAGAGCGCGCGCGAGCAGACGCAGTTGCTCGACCTGGCGCATGACGGCATTCTCGCGATGGATGAGCGCGGCATCATCCGCTTTTGGAACCGCGGGGCCGAAGAGATATATGGCTGGAAGCGCGAGGAAGCCGTCGGAAAGGTATGTCACGACCTGCTGAAGGCGGTTT
Source organism: Acidobacteriota bacterium (assembly GCA_021787555.1). Classification (GTDB taxonomy): domain Bacteria; phylum Acidobacteriota; class Terriglobia; order Bryobacterales; family Bryobacteraceae; genus JAJYLS01. The sequence goes on from JAJYLS010000006.1 coordinate 26,670, forward strand.
TCCCGGAGCCGCTGGCGGAGATTCAGGCGATGCTGTTCGCCTCCGGCCGATGGGAGGGCGAGTTGGTACACACTCGGCGCGACGGCACGCAGATCCGGGTGATGAGCCGTTGGGCAATGCGGCGGGACGCTAGCGGTACGGCCCGCGGATACCTGGAGATTGTCACCGACATCACCGAGAAGCGGCGCATCGAGGAGCAACTCCGGCATACGCAGAAGCTGGAAAGCCTGGGAGTGCTCGCGGGCGGCGTGGCGCACGATTTCAATAACCTGCTGACCGGCATGCTGGGCAACGCCAGCCTGGCGCTGGATACGTTGCCCGAGAATCATCCCAATCGCATACTCCTGGAAGAAGTGACCAGGGCGGCGGAGCGCGCGGCTGACCTGACACGGCAGCTTCTCGCATACGCCGGCAAGGGGCGGTTCGTGTTGCGGGTCCTGGATCTTTCGGAGCTCGTTCGCGAGATCGGAGGTCTGGTGCAGGCGTCAATCCCCAAGCAGGTGCAGCTTCGCCTTCAGCTTGCGGACGACCTGCCGGGCATCGAGGCGGACCCCGGCCAAATTCAGCAGATCGTCATGAACCTGGTGATCAACGGGGCGGAAGCCATCGGGGAGGAAGGCGGAATGGTGCTGGTGCGGACGGGCGTGCAGCAGGTGGACGAGCAGTACATCGACACGGTGGCGCCTAGCGGGGAGACCTTGAAGCCGGGCGAGTATGTTTCGCTGGAGGTCCACGACACTGGGTGCGGGATGTCGGAAGAGACGCTCGGCAAGATATTCGATCCGTTTTTCACGACGAAATTCGCAGGGCGCGGGCTGGGACTTTCGGCGGTGCAGGGGATCGTGCGCGCGCACCAGGGCGCGCTGAAGGTGTATAGCAAGCCGGGAAGCGGGACCACTTTTAAGGTATTGTTTCGGAGCGCGGGCGCTCCGGTGGCGCCGCAGCCGGCTCCGGAGCACGCCGACCTCCGCGGCTCGGGGGCGGTTCTGGTGGTGGACGATGAAAGCATCGTGCGCGAAACGGTGCGGCACACCCTGGAGCGCTACGGATACGATGTGCTCGTGGCGAAGGAAGGCGCCGAGGCGATCGAAATTTTCCGCCAGCGGCGCGACACGATCCGGGTGGTGCTGCTGGATCTGACCATGCCGGGGATGAGCGGGGAGCAAACGCTGCGCGAGTTGCAGCGCCTCCAGCCGGGCGTGAAGGTGCTGCTTTCGAGCGGATACAACGAGGTCGAAGCGCTTCACCGCTTCGCGGGGAAGGGGCTGGCGGGCTTCATTCAGAAGCCGTATACCGCCGCGGCGCTGGCCGGGAAGGTCAGGGACGCGCTGAAGGGATGACCGCCGCGCAGCAGGGTAGCCGCCGGCGGGCTAGCCGGCCGCGCAGAGTGCGGCGAGCGTCCGCACGTCGGGCAGATCTTCCAGTTTTCGCACGGCTTCGACGATCGCCCGAGTTTTCGCAGTGGGCCACCCCGCGTAGCGCGTGGCGCCCTCGAATTTGGCGGCGACTTCCTCGTAGCTCATCGGGTTCGCGGGGCTGCCCATGGCGAAATCCTCGCGGGCGGTGAAGACGCGCCCGTCGATGAGGCGGACCGTGACGATGCTGGTCATGTTGTTATAGCCGGCCTTCTCGGCCTCGGGGTTCACCCCGAAATCCACGCGGCGGATCATAGCCTGCACCTCGGGGCGGCGCACTACCGCGTCGGTGAATTCGCCCAGCCCGGCCCGGCCGTAAAGCAGGAGCACGGCCATGCAAAATTCCATGCTGAACTTGGCCTGTAGGCCATCGGTGGGGCGGTGGTGGATGAGGGCGTTAGGCATGTTGCGGTTCGTGCGGACGGAGACGCGCGCCACCTGGGCGGCGGAGATGCGGTGCTCGCGGATGAGGCGCAGGAGCGCGGTCATGGCGGGGTGGGTCAGCGAGCCGGAGGGAAAGGGCTTGATGGAGATGCCGGGAGAAGCGAAAGTCCAGGGATCGCCGGGAGTGATTGCGGCGGGATCGAAGCCGCCGCCGGCAGCGTGGAAAAAACCGCGCGGCGCTTCGAGGATGCGGTCGCTGGCCGTCCAGCCGAGCCGGACGAGGTCGGCCGCAACGATGCCGGATTCGGCGGCGCGGCCGGCGTGGAAAGGCTTGGTCATGGTACCGAAGTTCTCACGCAGGCCGGCTGACTGGCTGGCGGCCACTCCCAGCGCGCGGGCGCACGCGGCAGCATCGGCGCGGTAGAGTTTCATGGCTGCCGCGGCGGCGGCGAAGGTGCCGCAGGTGCCGGTCGAATGGAAGCCAGCCTCGTAATGGCGCGGCGAAATTGCCTCGGCAATTTTACACTCCACCTCGACACCGACATGGTAGGCGAGCATTAGGTCGCGGCCGGAGAGGCGCCCGGTCTCAGCGATGGCCAGCGCTGCCGGAAGGCAGGGCGCGGTGGGATGCGTGAGGAGACCGTAGACGCGGTCGGGGGCGGCGGCCAGTTGGGTATCGTCGTAATCGTCCGCATGGATACCAATGCCGTTGGCGAATGCTGCGAAGCGCGGTGTAAATTGCAGGCGCGAGCCGATGACCGTGGCGCCTCCGGGAGTGAGGCCAAGTTGTTCGAGATACTCGCGCACGATGCGGCCCGTAGCGGCCACCGAGCCGGCCAGCGCCAGCCCGAGGCCGTCCAGGATCGATTTGCGGCCAAGCTCGATGACCGCGTGGGGAATATCGGCGTACTGTGTTTTCGCGATGAATTCCGCCACGCGGTGCGTGGCGCCGCCGGCCTCCGCGGAGGTGGCGGGAAGCGGCGCGGCGGCGATCGCCAACTGCGCCAGTTTGCGGCGGGTGAGGAGCATGTGGGAAGTATAACGAGGCGCGCCGGCCATGCGTGACGCAACGCACGGAACAGCTCTAGGGGATGGATCGTACAGCACCTGCCCGGCGGAGTGGAACGTGGCTTGCAACTCCCTTGTGCGTTCGCCGCAGATCGCAACACGGCGATTTGCACATACGCGCGCTTCAACAAATTCAGATGAGGAGTTTGCAACAGGTATGAAATTTGGAACGATCGCGATCGCAGCGGGCACATTGGCCCTGGGGCTCGCTGTGTGGAGTACGCCCGGCAAAGCCCAGGGCCCCCTGTATGACCGGGTGGAGGTCAACCTGCCCTATACCGTCACCATTGGGGCGCATACCCTCCAACCGGGGGATTATGTCATACAGCAGTTACAGGACACCAGTGGAGACAGCCACGTGCTGTTGATCTATTCGGACAACGGCATGCAGTTCCAGACCTCCGCCATGACCATTCCGACGTATTCGCTGGGGGTCCCCGAGCACACCAGCGTAATTCTCCACCATTTTGGGAACGATTACTATTTTGACAGGATCTGGATCCAGGGAAAGAATTACGGCTATGAATTCCCGCTGCCCAACAGCGTGAAGGAACGTGAGAAAGAGCGCATGCAGCCGATTTTGGTAGCGGCCACCTATTCGGCCGTCCCACCACCAAAGCAGATGGCGCAGGCCGCTCCTCCGCCGGCCGCGGCCCCCGCGCCCGCTCCGGCTCCGGCTCCTCCGCCCGCGGTGGTCCCGGCTCCTGCTCCGCCTCCGCCGCCGCCGACCAGGATGCCCACCACCGATGCCGGCTGGTTGATGATGCTGCTTTCCGGTGGAGCGCTTTCCGGCGCCGGCTTGATGCTGAGCCGTAAGCGCTAAGCCGCCACACGCGAGCGCCGTGCCGGGAGGAGAATTATGACCAGCAGACGAATAAAACAATTGCTCTCATTCCTGTTTATAGCCCTTGGCGCTTTCCTCCTGTTCATCGGCGCTCGCGATCTTTGGGAATCCCATTTTGGCCAGAGAGAGGCCGCGCGCCAGTTCCAGCGCATCGTAACGCAGCCGCCGGTGCGCCCTCCTGGCTCCGCGCGGCCCTTCTATCCGCCGGTGCGCGACGGCGACACCCTGGCCAGGATCATCTTTCCCCGCCTCGACCGGGAACTCTACGTGGTGCAAGGCGACACTGACGCCGACCTTCGCCGCGCTCCCGGGCACCTCATCGGCACGGCCATGCCGGGAGCGATGGGCAATTGCGTCATCGCCGGCCACCGCGATCTGCACTTCCGCCTGCTGAAGGACATTCGCAAAGACGACGAGATCGTGCTGCGGACCCGCACGGGCGAGTACCTGTACCGCGTGAAAAACGTGACCATTGTCTCGCCCGCGAACGTCAGCTCGCTCCAGCCGACTTCCGATGCGGAGCTACACCTCATCACCTGTTATCCCTTTTACTACTTGGGGCACGCCCCCAAGCGCTTTGTGGTGACGGCGGACCTCGCGGCAGCGGTTTCGAATCTCCCGCGGACGGTGCAAGCTTCCTTCGAGCCGTAACCGCGGTTACTTTTTGAAGCGCAGGCTGATGAGGTTGTCCTTCGACCCGTAGTCCAGCTCCAGGTCCTTCATTTTCTGCTTTTCCATAGCGAAATAGAGCAAACCGGAAACCGGCTGGGTAGTTTTGCCTTCGGGAAGGATCTTGGCGGTGAGCGTCTTCTCCAGGGGACTTTCCTTCTTGGTGGCTTTGCCGGCGCCAGGCTGCGCCTCGGGGCCGGTATAGATGGTCCCGGCGTCGTAACCCGGGCCGCTGGTGAAGGTGGCTTGCCCGATCACCAGGACGTCGCTGCCGGCAATTTCACTGGCGGCGAAAGGGTGCGCCTTTTCACCGTCTTTATCCGTACGGAGATCGAAATCGTCGCGGTCAATGACGATATCTTTGCCGAACCTCGGCTCGACCTTCACCTCGGCTACGATGTAGTGGCCGCCGAGATCGCTGCCCACCATCTGCTTGATATCGGCCGGATCGAGGTGCAGCGTGACGGTGAGCGCCAGGTCTTCGTTCTCGCCTTGAGCGGTGGCGACCTTCTTTGGGGCACCCGACAGGAGCATAAGCGGCAACAGGCCGAAGATAAGCAGACGGGATGCCATGGAAAAAACCTCTGGAACAATTATACGTCCCGGATTTCGGACACCGCTGTCGCCGCTGTGATGCCGCCGGACGCACCCGTCGCACCCCCTCCAGCGCGAAGTCGGCTTCCAGACCGCTGTCGATGCCAGCTACCAGGCCACCCTCCAACTCCGCCTCGCCACCTTCAACACCTTCAACCACGCCCAGTTCACCGCGTCCACCTCATCTTCTGAGTGCTAAAATCCCCGGAGAAGGAGCAAAAGGCTAAGGAAGGCAAGCACATCGACGCCGTGATCATCGCGATTCCGAACTTCATGCGCGCCGATGTGGTGGGCAACCAGAATATTTCCGATGCCCTGGGGAGCTATGTTTCCCATTCTCGGAAAAGAGTCGATGCTGGGAAGCGGCAGCGGACCGGTCCCGCGGATCGCCTCGATTCTGATCGAGCCGGGATCCGCCCTGATGATCGCCGGTGGGCTGTTCGGATCACGTTGCCATGGGGCAGCACGCCTCTGAGTCAGCGGCTGGTTCGCGCCGAAAGTACGGGAAAGAAGAAGTCGATTTTCATATATCTTTGACCAAACGAAAGGCAGTAAGATGGGAAACTTATCTCGAAGAACTCTCCTGGCCGACATGGTCGGCGCCGCTGGAGCACTTCGCGCAGTACCTGGGGCCGCTGCGACTGGCGACGCGAGCCAGCCGCAGGGCGGCGAACATCTCAACCTGATCTTCATCGTCGTGGATACGCTGGGCACTCATTGGCTCGGCTGCTACGGCAACTCGCAAATCCGCACGCCGAACCTCGACGCGCTAGCGGCCAAATCGGCCGTTTTCGAGGATGCCTACCCGGAGGTCCTGCCCACGATTCCGGTGCGGCGCTCTTTGTACACGGGCCGGCGCATCTTTCCCGCCGACTTGGTGTTGCAGCCGGACGACCAGGTGAAGATCCGAGGCTGGCATCAGCTCTACGCCGAGGATGTAACGCTTTCGGAGACCCTGCGGCCGGCCGGGTACACGACCGGCTTCGTGACGGACCTGTATCACCAGTTCAAGCCCGGCAAGAACTTCAACCGCGGCTTCATTTCCTGGCGGTACATACGCGGCCAGGAAGACGACCTGCTCGAATCCGGCCCGCGGAAGGCAATCGATCTGACGAAGTATCTGCACAAGTCCCAGCTCAGCCAGAGCCGGTGGGACGTTTCGGCGATGGCCCTGCCTACCGTACGGCCGGGGGTATTGCAATACCTGATGAACCGGCGGAACTGGAAGACCGAAGACGACTGGCTGGCCTCCAGGGTTTTCGGCCAAGCGGCGCAATGGCTGGAGAATAACAAGGACCAACAGCCCTTCTATCTCCACGTCGAGTCGTTCTCTCCGCACGAATACTGGGACCCGCCGGAAGAGTTCTACCGGATGTACATGAAGAGCAATTACAACGGCCCGCGGCTCATTTCGCCGCCGGCTACGACGGCCCAGATGAGCCCGGTGGAAGTGGAGCACGTGCGTGCTTTGTACGGCGGGTATGTCACTTTCGTGGACAGCCGCATCGGCATGTTTCTCAAGAAGGTGGAATCGCTGGGGCTGATGCGGAACACCGCCATCGTCTTCACCACCGACCATGGGACCATGATGGGGGAGCAGGGCCAGATCCACAAGGGGGAAACGCGCATACGCACGCAGGTGACCCACCTCCCGATGATGTACTACCATCCACACCGGCAGTGGGCGGGGCGCCGCATCAAGGGGTTCGTCCAGCACACGGATGTGATGCCAACCATCCTCGACGTTCTCGGAGTGCCGGCGCCGCGACGCGTCATGGGACAGAGCCTCACGCACGCCATCGAGACGGGCCGGACGAATCGCGAGGAGGTCATTACCGGTTGGGGCGACCACGGGGCCGTGCGCACGCCGGAATGGAGCTATATCGGCCGCTGGAGCCGCGGCCCGCAGTTCCAGCAACTTTACGACGTGCAGCGCGATCCAGACGAGCTTCATGACGTCGCCGAGAGCCATCCGGACGTGGTGAAAACGCTGCAGGCCAAGCTGAGAGAGCACGTTCATTCCGGTTGGCAACTAACCAGGGGATCTTTCGCCACCATACTGCTCGGGCCGGAAGGCTAAGGAGATGTCACAAAATAAATAGAACAACTTAAGCGGTATGCGGCAGGATAGGAGCCGGCGTGCGCGGCGAGGGCTCCCATTCCGCACCTCCGCACCCGCTGGCCGCCGGAGTCACGGAGTGCCGAGCCGAATGCTCCCAGGCGGATCACGCCGTAGCGCGCGCAGATCGGCCCGTCGAGCAAAAAGATTCCAGGCCCAATCCGCCGAAGTCTTGCGCCGTTGATACAATGAGGCTTCATTCCAACTTATTAAGGAGATACCCCGCATGGACGAAAAAGAGCGCGCGCGGGCCCTGGAAAACGCCCTCGGGCAGATCGAAAAGCAATTTGGCAAGGGATCCATCCTGCGGCTCGGATCGAAAGACGCCATCGTGCCGGTCTCGGTGATTTCGACGGGCTCGATCTCGCTGGACGCCGCGCTGGGCGTCGGCGGGCTCCCGCGCGGGCGTATCAACGAAATCTTCGGGCCGGAGTCCTCGGGCAAAACCACGATCGCGCTGCAAGTGGTGGCGGAAGCGCAGAAGAAGGGCGGGATCGCGGCGTTCATCGACGTGGAGCACGCGCTGGACGCGGGCTATGCCAAGAAACTGGGCGTGGACGTGGACAACCTGCTGGTTTCACAGCCGGATTACGGCGAGCAGGCGCTGGAGATCACCTCGCACCTGATCGCGTCCGGGCAGATCGATGTGCTGGTGGTGGACTCGGTGGCGGCGCTCGTGCCCAAGGCGGAACTCGACGGCGAAATGGGCGACAGCCACATGGGCGTGCAGGCGCGGCTGATGTCCCAGGCGCTGCGCAAGCTCACCGGCGCGGTGAACCGCTCGCGCACCTGCCTCATCTTCATCAACCAGATTCGTGAAAAAATCGGCGTGATGTTCGGTAATCCGGAGACCACCACCGGCGGGCGCGCGTTGAAGTTCTACGCCTCTGTGCGGGCGGACATCCGGCGCATCGCTTCCATCAAGGACGGCGATGTGGTGGTGGGCAACCGCACCCGGGTCAAGGTGGTGAAGAACAAGGTGGCGTCGCCGTTCCGCGAGGCGGAGTTCGACATCATTTACGGCGAAGGGATTTCGCGCGAAGGCGACCTGCTCGATCTGGGCGTGGCGCAGAACCTCATCGAGAAAAGCGGGTCGTGGTTCAGCTACAAGGGCGAGCGCATCGGGCAGGGGCGCGAGAATGCGCGGCAGTTCCTGAAAGATAACGCGGACATCCGGCAGGCGATCGACACCGAGCTCCGCAAGCTGCTGGGGCTGATCAAGGCGGAGGCGGCGGAAGCCGCGGCGCCGGGCTCCAACGCAGCGCCGGGCGCCAAGGGTGCTCCGGCTGCGCGTAAGTAGCCTTTTCGGTTCTCGATGCGGGAGGCCGACCGCCAGCGCGCCATCCGGGTCAAGCTCGCGCGCATGCCGCCGGCGCGTACGCCGGATGCGCTGTCCACGGGCTTCGCGGCCCTGGACGCGGCCTTGGGCGGCGGGTTGCCGCGCGGCTACCTCGTCGAGATCTTCGGGCCGGAAGGCTCCGGGAAAACCACGCTGGCGCTGAGAATGGCGGCCGCGGTGCAGGCGGGCGGCGGCACGGCGGCGTGGATCGACGCCGAGCGCGCCTTCGATCCGGCGTACGCCGCGCGGCTGGGCATTGCCCTCGAACGCCTGCCGGTAGCGCGACCGGAATCGGCGGAAAAAGCGCTGGAAATGGCTCGGCGGCTGGCCCTGTCGCACAGCGTGGATCTGCTCGTGGTCGATTCCGCGGCGGCCCTGGCGCCGGAACTCGAACTGGCAACCGCCATCGGAGAAAGCGGCTGGGGCCTCCAGAGCCGCGTACTTGCAACCGGATTACGCAGACTGGCGCAGGCCGCCGCAAAAACCGGCGCGTGTGCGGTGTTTCTCAACCAGACGCGCGCGCGTATGGACGAATCCGGCGGCGCAGCCGAGACCAGCGCCGGCGGCGCGCCTCTGAAGCTGTATGCCGGCGTGCGGCTGGTGCTGGCGCGCAGCAGCCATGGCGTCAGTTTTCGCGTATTGAAAAATAAGGCCGCGGCGGCCTTCGGACAGGGAGAACTGGAGGGGCCGGGAGGCACGGGCATCTCGGAGATGCCGTAAAACCGGGGCTGCGCGCGCGCGGATCGCAAAAAACCCGAAAAATCGGCCCTTTTTCGCGCATTTCTCTTTACATCATCTCGCCCTTCCCTTATGATTGAATCGATCCTGACTGGCGTTCGCTGGAACGCTGCGGTCGGAATGCCTTGTTCGATGGTGAAAGCAAGCGGCGGGCACAGGGGGCACCCCGGCGCCTCCGCTTCGATGTTCAGTTCGATTTCAAGAAGACTGGAGAATCAACTTAAGGAGAATTATGGCGAATCAGAGAATGACCCAGACGCAACTGGTGAGGTCGCTGGCGGAAAGCTGCGAAACCAACAACAAGACGGCGCGGCAATTCCTCGAGTCCCTTTCGGGCATGGCGATCAGCGAAGTGAAGAAAAATGGCGTGTTCGTCCTGCCCGGCATCGGCCGGCTGGTGCGCGTCGAGCGCAAAGCGCGCATGGGCCGCAACCCGGCAACGGGCGAGTCGATCAAGATCCCGGCCAAGAAGGTCGTGAAGTTCCGCGTGGCCAAAGCGGCCAAGGACGCGATCGTTCCGCCGAAAAAGAAATAAGAGCCGATCTGGCAATAAAAAACCCCGCGGTGCCTTCCGGACCGCGGGGTTTTCTTTTAGCCAAGCTTTTCGAAGCCGAGATGAAACCTGCTCACCTTGCGGGCGGTTCCTCGAAGCCTACGCCTGCTTCTTCTCGTCGCTAGCGGTGGCACTGGTGGCAGTGGCGCCCGCGGGCTTTTCCTCTTCGTTCTTCATGGCAGACTTGAAGTTACGAATGCCTTCCCCTAAACCCTTCGCAAATTCTGGGATTTTCTTCGTGCCAAACAGCAGCACGAACACCGCGGCGATCACGACGAGCTCAGGAAAGCCAATAGATCTCATACGGCCTCCTTGCCATCCATTATAGAGGATTCTGTGCGGATTCCGTCAACCGGCTGGCGGTTCAGCTCAATCCGCCCGACAGCAGGTTCTCGATGAAAGCGCGATCCACGGGCCAGTAACCCAGGACGCGGCGCCCCTTGCTGCGGAAACTTCCGGCTGTGAGCACGCCGCTGAGGTCGGCGGAATTGGGCCGCTGGTGCTCGCGCGCGATGAGGTCGCGAAGCAGCATCGTGGTCCGGACAAGCTGCGAAGCCAGCCCGGCGGCATCCGCCTCCGTCTGGCAGAGGATGCTCAGGTTTGCGGAGAGGCGGTCGCCGTCCGGCGTGAAGGCGATGGTCACGGATTCGGCGTGCTCCATGCCTTCGGCGAACATCTGAGTGCCGGCGGGAAGTTCCTCCTTGCTGCGGAGGATAGAGGCGGGGATCGAGATCCAGACCGGCGCGTTGGGCACTTCCGGCAAATGGGTGGGCGACGGGGTGTTCATGCGCAGCGCCGCCGAATCGTCCTGGCTGACCGCCAGCGCCATGAGGCCGGATTGGATCGGAAAGAACGAGATGCGGCGGTCCGAGGTGCTGCCCGTCATGCGGCACAGCAGGTTCAGACAGTCGCCCGATTGGCTGACGGCATAGTGCCGCAGGCTCCTCCAATCGAAGCGGCCTTTCAAGATCATATACTTGCCTGTGGGGCCGAAAGCGGCGATGGCCAGATCGAGATCCTGGCGGTAATCGAAATTGGTTTTTTCGACGAACGTCTGGTAATCCGGGTCCTGGCCCGCTTTGGCGCTATCGAGCAGTTGCAGGATGCCGCCGCGGCGCAGGGCCGCGAAGTCGATCGACAGCACCAGCGCATCCTGGGTGGGGAGCCGGTCGAGCATTTGGCCCGTGGTGAGCGGGCGCGAGCGATACCCTACCACCGCCCATACCGATACGCCGCAAACCGCGGCAAACACGAGGATGAGCAGCCACGCTCGACTTTTCGGGTTCACGACAGCAGTATCACATAATGCGTAGGCCGTTGGCTGGCCTTCGCGGCGCCGCGCGCTACGATGGAGCCATGAACAGGAAATTGGCGGGCGGCGCGGGCGTCCTGGTGGTGGCCGCGGCCGCGGCGCATCTCACCCTCGCCGAGCGGCTGGCCAAGTGGAAACCCGTGGATATGCCGTTCCACTCGGCCGGGCTTTCGCCCAAAGAGATTCAGATGGTCGACAAGCTGGTGGACGCCTGCCGGCTGCTCAACGACGTCTACTGGCGGCAGAGCGATCTCGAGGGACTGCACCTCTACAAGACCACGAAGGATCCCCAGCTCAAGCGCATGCTGAGCATCATGGGCAGCCGCTGGGACCTGCTGGACGAGAACCGCCCCTTCGTCGGCAACGAGCCCATGCCGCCGGGGCGCGAGTTGTATCCCAAGGACCTGACGCGCAGCCAGATCGAGCAGTACGTGGCGCGGCATCCCGCGGACAAGGCCGCGATCTACGATCCGTTCACCGTGGTGAAGCGGCAGGGCCACCGGCTTGTCGGCGTGCCGTATCACCAGGAATACCGCGAATTCGTGCAGCCCATGGCGCAGGCGCTACGCGAGGCCGCCGCGCTCAGCCCCGATCCGGCGTTCGCCAATTTTCTGCGGCTGCGCGCCGACGCGCTGCTCACCGACGATTATTACCAGAGCGACCTCGCTTGGCTGGACCTGAAAGATCCTAAGTTCGACGTGATCTTCGCGCCCTACGAGACCTACCTCGACGGCCTGCTGGGCGTAAAAACTTCCTACGGCGCATCCATCCTGATACGCAACTATGAAGAGAGCCAAAAGCTGGCGGTGTATCGGAAATACATACCGGAGATTCAGGACGCGCTGCCCATCGCCGCCGCCGACCGGCCGTCCAAGCGCGGCCACCTCACGCCCATGGAAGTGATGGACGCGCCCTACCGCGCCGGCGACCTGCGCTACGGCTACCAGGCCGTGGCGGATAATCTGCCCAACGATGCGCGCATCCACCAGGAGAAGGGGACGAAGAAAATCTTCTTCAAGAATTTCATGGATGCGCGCGTGGATTACGTAATCCTGCCCATCGCGCGGCGCCTCATGCTGCCGGAGCAGGCGGCCAAAGCCAGCGGCGCGGGATATCTCGCGAGTACGCTGCTGCACGAAATCTCGCACGGCCTCGGTCCGGCGTTCGCGCGGATCAATGGCAAGCAGGTGGATATCCGCGAGGCCATCGGGCCGGCCTATTCCGGGCTGGAGGAGGCCAAGGCCGACGTGGTGGGGATGTTCGGGCTGAAATGGCTGGTGGACCACGGCGCCATGCCCAAGGACCGGCTCGAGGAATATTACGCCTCTTACGTGGCCGGCATTTTCCGCACGCTGCGCTTCGGCACTGGCGAAGCGCACGGCCGCGCGGAGATGATGGAGTTCAATTACCTGCTGGAAAACCGCGCGCTCTCCCATTCCGGCGGCCGGTACGCCATCGATTACGCGCGCATGCCGCCCGTGCTGGAGCAACTCGCGCACGTGCTGCTTGAAATCGAGGCCACCGGCAGCCGCGCGCGCGCCGAGGCGTGGCTCGCCAAATACGACAAGATGCCGCCCGAGTTGACCCAGGCGCTCGCCGCGACCAGCGATATTCCCGTGGATATCGAGCCGGTGTTCTCGTTCAAGGACGAGGTGCGGTAACACCGCGCGCCCCTCAACGCCGAAGCACAACCAGATCCTGATAGCCCAATCCCGCTTCGATATACGATCTCACCTCGAACACTGACGAGAATACCCGCTCGACGTACTCGCGGCTGTGGAAGGCCGTGTGATACCAATCCGGCATGATGCCGTGCAGCTTTGAGGATTTATTGAACAGGAACCCCTCTTCCCGGAGGTGCACCACGTCATCGGGCGGCAGAAGATCCCAAGTCTTTTCGCCGTGGATGCTGACGATCACAATCCCATTGGGCCTGATGACCCGGTGCAGTTCGGACAACCACCGAAGCTGGCGTTCCGCGCTGAGATGCGTGAAGACCGAGATGCAATAGATCAGATCGAAGCTGCCATCCGGATATGGGCACGGCGGCAACTCCGAGTTCACGCTGAAACTGCCCGTCACCAGATGAACCCGGCACCACTCGATTGCCGCCCTGTCCACGTCCGTGCCGAACGCCGCAACCGTGGGATAGTCGTTCATGAGCGGAACCAGAGTTCTGCCGCATCCGCACCCGAAGTCAAGGATGGACTGAAACGATCCGAGCGACCGGCCTATGCTCTCGAGTGCCGCGCTGATTCGGTCGGCGGTACTTCGTCCCACGGCAAGGAACTCATCCAGGCTGGCGGTGCCACCGACCCGAAAACGGAGCATGGGGGGGGGCTGATTCAGAAAATCGGGCCGGGTTTTCCGCTCAATCCGATCAAGGCTCCAGCACTGAGCCTTGATCCAACGGCGGTACAAGGCGTAGTAAATGGTCTGCGCAATCGGACGCCCAAACTTCATCACGCTGCTTCTCCCACTTCAAAGATACTTAAGCAGCGCTTTCCAACTACAGCACGCGAGAAAAATCCACGAACCTCTACGGCCGCGGTGCGGTGACCGCGTCGAACCCCTCTTCCACGCTCGGTGCTACCAGCTTCGCCGCCAGCTTCTGCATGGCGTCCTCCGGCACCACGCGATGCCGGCGGGCGTTGCGCTCGCGGCAGACCTCCAGCGGCACATCGAAATACAGAGCTTCCACCGCGGCGCCGTATTCTTTCGCCATGGCGATGTAGGGCGCACGCTCCGCGGGCGTTAGATTGGTGGCGTCGATGTAGGTTACCGGGCGTCCCAGCAACAGGCGCAGGCGCAGCAGATAGCGCATCGTCTGGAAGACGCGGTCATTGATGGTTTGAACGGTCTCGTCATCCGCCAGCAGCTTGCGGATGAGGTCCGAAGACAGCCCCACCCCGCCGATGCGCTCGAGGTAGGCGGACTTCCCCGAACCGGGCAGCCCGACGAGGACAACAACCCTCATCGGGTCAGGCATGCGTGCCTGCCCTTCGCGGTCTCCGGGACACGGTAGAGCCGCCCGGCGCTGTGCAAGCTAAAGCGTGATCCCCTGATCGCCTCCCCCGGGCGGCCCGGCAACGGGCGGCTCCACGGCCGGCGCTGCGGGCTCGGGCGCTACCGGAGCTGCCGGCTTCGGGGCAGCTTTCCGGGCGGCCTTCCGGACGGTTTTCTTGGGGGCTTTCTTTGCCACCTTTTTGGCCGTCTTCTTGGCGGCCGGACGCGCGGCCTTCTTGGCCGCCTTCCTCGCGGGGGGTTTGGCTGCCTTTTTGGCGGCCTTCTTCGCGGGCTTCTTCATTGCCATCGTAATTGACCTCGAATGTTTTGATTCCCGGGGAGAAGTCTCATCTTACACCTATCCCGACTAGCTGAACAGTCCCGCAAACGATGCTTTTCCGAGAACCACAATCAGCCACGGCACCGCGACCGCCGCCAGCGCTCCGCCATACGAGAGCCTCTTCCCGGCCGCGCACTGAAGCCCTTTGGC